>NZ_JAKSXG010000009.1:0-474496 GCF_022380625.1 Pseudomonas sp. DP-17 | reverse complement strand
CGCGCCATGTATCAGAAGATCAGGGCATCAGAGGATCAGAGTGCCTCGACGAAACGCGCGTCGATGACCTGCGCCGGGGTGACCGGCTGCTGCAGGATGCCGGCTTCGCTGGCGGCCTTCTGGATGTGCTCGAAGGAGCCCTTCTGGAAGGCGCCCTTCAGCTCGGCCTGGTTCTCCTTCACCGAGTAGAAGTGCACGCCGTCGAAAGCGCTGGTCAGCTCGGACTCATCGGCACCCACGCCCTTGGCGATGGCGGCGCGGCCTTCGGCCCCCTTCTCGTTGTAGTGCTTCAGACCGGCTTCCCAGCTCTTGATCAGCGCCAGCACCTGGCCCGGACGCTCCTTCAGCACTTCGTCGCGCACCACGAACACGTCGCTGATGATGCCCGGGTCATCCGAGCCCTTGTACAGCAGGTTGACCTTGGGGTTCTGCTGCTTGGCGGCGGACAGGTAAGGCTCGTAGGTCACCGCGGCCGGCACTTGCCCGGCGATCAGCGCGCTTCCGGCGTTGGCGGCGGGCATCGGCACCGGCTGCACGTCGGCGATGGTCAGGCCGGCCTTGCGCAGGGCGCTGTGCAGGAGGATGTCGCTGGTGGTGCCTTCTTCGTAGGCCACCTGCTTGCCCTTGAGATCGGTCAGGGACTTGATCGACGGGTCGACTATCAGCGCGTCGGCACTGGTGCTCTGGTCCAGCAGCAGGACGATCTTCACCGGCAGGCCGGCGGCGACCATGGCCATGGCGGTGTGGGTGGCGAGGTTGCCGCCGTCGATCTGGCCGCTGGCCAGGGCGGCGTTCATGTCCTTGTCTTCGGTGAAATTGACCAGTTCGACCTGCTCCAGGCCGTTGGCCTTGAAGGCGCCTGCCTGTTCGGCGACATACCACTGGCCGTAGCCCAGCCAGGGCTGCATGCCCATCTTGAAGGTGCCGGCCTCGGGCTTGGTGTCTGCCTTGATCGCGGCGGCGTGCGCGGCGCCAGCCAGCAGCAGGCTGGCGCAGGTGGCCACGGCCAGTTGGCGCAGCGTGGATGCGAAGGTGGTGTGCATGGTCTCTCCCCGGTCATTGTTCTGATGCAGTCAGCCTGCAGGATCGGCGGGGGAGCAGCGTCGGCCCATGCCCGCCGTGGGCGGGCACAGGCTCACATTCAATCGACGCAAATGCAAAGGTTTTCACCGCCGTTCGGCGTGGCTCCGGGCACGCTGGCAATCACCTTCGCGCATCAGCCATCAGGGCTGCGGGATGGCGTCGTCCTTGAACTGGTCCTTGATGTACTTGATTTCGGTGCGGCCGTGGGGCGCCGGCTGGCCGTCCGGGCCGATGTTCACGAAGACCATCTTGTCGACCGTGAGGATGCTCTTGCGGGTGATCTTGTTGCGCACTTCGCAGGTCAGGGTGATCGAGGTGCGGCCGAACTCGGTGGCGGTGATGCCCAGCTCGATGATGTCGCCCTGGCGCGCGGAACTGACGAAGTTGATCTCCGAGATGAACTTGGTGACCACGCGCTGGTTGCCCAGCTGGACGATGGCGTAGATCGCCGCTTCTTCGTCGATCCACTTCAGAAGGCTGCCGCCGAACAGGGTACCGTTCGGGTTGAGGTCTTCAGGCTTGACCCATTTGCGGGTATGGAAATTCATGGAAGCTCCTTCTTGGGAGGTTGCGCCTCGTGAGCGCGATGACGGGTAAAGCCCCGCCGGCTATGCAAGTCTGGCCTGGACTGCCGCTGCCCACCCTGCCCTGGCTCAGCCAAGGCCCGCTTCGGTGCGGTATTGCGCGGCTTCATCCACCAGCCAGTCGCGGAAGGCACCCAGGGTCGCCGACTCCACCTTGCGTTCGGGAATCATCAGGTAATAGGCATTTTCGCTCAAATAGGCATGTTGCATCGGCACGATCAGCCGGCCGTCGGCCAGCTCCTGCTGGATCAGCATCGGCGGGATCAGCGCCACCCCCATGCCATGCATGGCCGCCTGGGCGAGCATGGAGAACAGCTCGTAGCGGGTACCGCTCATGTCGTGCGCCACGCTCATGCCCAGCGAGCCGAACCACTGGCGCCAGGCGTAGGGCCGGGTGGTCTGCTGCATCAGCGGCAGCTCGGCGATCTGCGCAGCCGACAGCTCCCGGCGCCCGCCCAGCAACTCGGGGCTGCATACCGGCACCGGGTTCTCGTGCATGAGGAAGTTGGCCACCGTGCCGGACCAGACCCCATCGCCAAAATACAGCGCGGCGTCGAACTCGGTGTCGGCGAAGAGGAAGGGCCGGGTGCGGTTGGTCAGGTTGACCGTGACTTCCGGATGCAGGCGCTTGAAGTCCTTCAATCGCGGCAGCAGCCACTGGGTCGCGAAGGTCGGCACCACCGCCAGCTCCAGCGTACCGCCGCCCTGCTGGCCCATCACCGCCAGGGTATCGCGCTCCACCGCGTCCAGCCGCTGGGCGACGCGACGGCTGTAGTTGAGCCCGGCCTCGGTCAGCTTCACCCCGCGCCGCGAGCGACGAAACAGCTCGACGCCGAGGAAGTCCTCCAGCGTGGCGATCTGCCGGCAGATCGCGCTCTGGGTCAGCGACAGCTCGTCGGCAGCCTTGGTGAAGCTCTCGTGACGGGCAGCGGACTCGAAGGCGACCAGCGCGGCGGTGGTCGGTATCTTGCGTCGCATCGAATGCCTCTTAGGAATATCGTGATGCGCAGAATTCGCCAGGAAAACCCGTCATAGAGGCTATTCCAGCAAAACATCGCAGTCACCTGGCGGTTACGGAGTGACAAAATAGCACAACAGCGTGCGAATTAGTCGGTTGCCCGGCTTCCCGACGGCTGACTAGGATGGCCCACACCGAGCCCGCCTAGACTTGTGCGGGTCATTCACTGTCTGCGTTAGAGGTTTCTCCATGGCGACCAAAGCAAGCTTCAACTGGGAAGATCCGCTGCTGCTGGATCAGCAACTCACCGAAGAAGAGCGCATGGTGCGTGACAGCGCCCAGCAGTTCGCCCAGGACAAGCTGGCCCCGCGCGTGCTGGAAGCCTTCCGCCATGAGCAGACCGACCCGGCGATCTTCCGCGAGATGGGCGAAACCGGCCTGCTCGGCGCCACCATCCCCGAGCAGTACGGCGGCAGCGGCCTGAACTACGTGTGCTACGGCCTGATCGCCCGTGAAGTCGAGCGCATCGACTCCGGCTACCGCTCGATGATGAGCGTGCAGTCCTCCCTGGTGATGGTGCCGATCAACGAATTCGGCAACGAAGCCACCAAGCAGAAATACCTGCCGAAACTGGCCAGCGGCGAATACATCGGCTGCTTCGGCCTGACCGAGCCGGACCACGGCTCCGATCCGGGCTCGATGATCACCCGCGCCAAGAAAGTCGACGGCGGCTACCGCCTGACCGGCGCCAAGATGTGGATCACCAACAGCCCGATCGCCGATGTCTTCGTGGTCTGGGCCAAGGATGACGAAGGCCAGATCCGCGGCTTCGTCCTCGAGAAAGGCTGGGAAGGCCTGTCCGCCCCGGCGATCCACGGCAAGGTCGGCCTGCGCGCCTCGATCACCGGCGAGATCGTGATGAACAACGTGTTCTGCCCCGAAGAGAACGCCTTCCCGGACGTGCGCGGCCTGCGCGGTCCGTTCACCTGCCTGAACTCCGCCCGCTACGGCATCTCCTGGGGCGCCCTGGGTGCCGCCGAAGCCTGCTGGCACACCGCTCGCCAGTACACCCTGGACCGCAAGCAGTTCGGCCGCCCGCTGGCCGCCAACCAGCTGATCCAGAAGAAACTGGCCGACATGCAGACCGACATCACCCTCGCCCTGCAAGGCTGCCTGCGCCTGGGCCGGATGAAGGACGAAGGCACCGCCGCCGTCGAAATCACCTCGATCATGAAGCGCAACAGCTGCGGCAAGGCCCTGGACATCGCCCGCATGGCCCGCGACATGCTCGGCGGCAACGGCATCTCCGACGAATTCGGCGTTGCTCGCCATCTGGTCAACCTGGAAGTGGTGAACACCTACGAAGGTACCCACGACGTCCACGCGCTGATCCTCGGCCGCGCCCAGACCGGCATCCAGGCGTTCTTCTAAGCGCCCTGCGCCAGCCCGACGCTCATCAGGAGCCGGGTTGGCGACCGTTTTACCTCTCGCCCGAGAGGCCCCGGGGAGGACCGTGGCGTCCCCGCACTGCGCCCTCCCCGCCCCTATTCACGTTGCAGGTGATTGCATGTCCGGCGCCCTTTCGCACATCCGTGTCCTCGACCTCTCCCGCGTTCTCGCCGGCCCCTGGGCCGGGCAGATCCTCGCCGACCTCGGCGCGGAAGTGATCAAGATCGAGCGTCCCGGCAGCGGCGACGACACCCGCGCCTGGGGCCCGCCGTTCCTCAAGGACAGCAATGGCCGCGACACCAGCGAAGCGGCGTATTACCTGTCGGCGAACCGCAACAAGAAGTCCCTGACCATCGACTTCACCCAGCCCGAAGGCCAGCGCTTGGTGCGCGAGCTCGCCGCCAAGGCCGACATCGTGCTGGAGAACTTCAAGGTCGGCGGCCTGAAGGCCTATGGCCTGGACTACGAGTCGCTGAAAGCGCTCAACCCGAAGCTGATCTACTGCTCGATCACCGGCTTCGGCCAGTTCGGCCCCTACGCCAAGCGCGCCGGCTACGACTTCATGATCCAGGGCCTGGGCGGCCTGATGAGCCTGACCGGGCGCTCCGACGCCGAGGAAGGCGCCGGCCCGGTAAAAGTCGGCGTGGCGCTGACCGACATCCTCACCGGCCTGTACTCCTCCACCGCGATCCTTGCCGCCCTCGCCCACCGTGACGTCAGCGGCATCGGCCAGCACATCGACATGGCGCTGCTGGACGTGCAGGTCGCCTGCCTGGCCAACCAGACCCTGAACTACCTGACCACCGGCAAGCCCCCGCGTCGCCTGGGCAACGCGCACCCGAACATCGTGCCGTACCAGGACTTCCCCACCGCCGATGGCGACCTCATCCTCACCGTCGGCAACGACGGCCAGTTCCGCAAGTTCGCCGAACTGGCGGGCCACCCGGAATGGGCCACCGACGAGCGCTTCGCCACCAACCAGGCGCGCGTGGCGCACCGCGAGGTGCTGATCCCGCTGATCCGCCAGGCCACCGTCATGCGCACCACCGCCGAGTGGATCGCGGTGCTGGAACAGGCCAGCGTGCCCTGCGGCCCGATCAACGACCTGGCGCAGGTCTTCGCCGACCCGCAGGTGATCGCCCGCGGCCTGCGCGTGGACCTGCCGCACCCGCTGGCCGGCACAGTGCCGCAGGTGGCCAGCCCGATCCGCCTGTCCGAGACGCCGGTGGAGTACCGCAACGCTCCGCCGACCCTGGGCCAGCACACGCAGGAAATCCTCGAAGGCGTGCTGGGCCTGGACCAGGCCGCCATCGGCAAACTCCGCGATTCAGGCGTCATCTAAGCCTCCTGACAACCGGCACCCGCGCCCTGCGAGTGCCCAACGATCCCCGCGACGACGCCCGCGCCAGGGTTTTCACGGCCCCTGGCGCGGGCGCGACGGGGATCCCGGCCGCGATCCACTGCGCGAAGGCGACCAAAAGTCTTTGGCTTGTCATGCGCCATGGCTATAATCCGCAGGCTTCAATAACGGCCGGCACTGTCCGGCCGTTCCCGCCACCCGTCCGAGGGGCGCTGCAGCAGGTCGATTCGCTTCGGCTTGTCAGGCTCGGATGGGGCGCGTCACGGTCGGCAACCGCCGATCGCCAAACGCATCAACGGCGCCCATTCGCAGACAACGAATGGAGAGTTACGCATGAGCGCTGTCATGACGCCTGCCGGTTTCACCGACTTCAAAGTCGCCGACATTTCCCTGGCCGCCTGGGGCCGCCGCGAGCTGATCATCGCCGAGTCCGAAATGCCGGCGCTGATGGGCCTGCGCCGCAAGTACGCCGCCAGCCAGCCGCTCAAGGGCGCGAAAATCCTCGGCTGCATCCACATGACCATCCAGACCGGCGTACTCATCGAGACGCTGACTGCGCTGGGCGCCGAAGTACGCTGGTCCTCCTGCAACATCTTCTCCACCCAGGACCAGGCAGCTGCCGCCATCGCCGCCGCCGGCATCCCGGTGTTCGCCTGGAAAGGCGAGACCGAGCAGGAATACGAGTGGTGCATCGAGCAGACCATCCTCAAGGACGGCCAGCCGTGGGACGCCAACATGGTGCTGGACGACGGCGGTGACCTGACCGAAATCCTGCACAAGAAATATCCGCAGATGCTCGAGCGCATCCACGGTATCACCGAAGAGACCACCACCGGCGTGCACCGCCTGCTGGACATGCTCAAGGCCGGCACCCTGAAAGTCCCGGCGATCAACGTCAACGACGCTGTGACCAAGAGCAAGAACGACAACAAGTACGGCTGCCGTCACAGCCTGAACGACGCCATCAAGCGCGGCACCGACCACCTGCTGTCGGGCAAGCAGGCCCTGGTGATCGGCTACGGCGACGTGGGCAAGGGCTCCGCCCAGTCCCTGCGCCAGGAAGGCATGATCGTCAAGGTTTCCGAAATCGACCCGATCTGCGCCATGCAGGCCTGCATGGACGGCTTCGAGCTGGTCTCCCCGTACAAGAACGGCGTGAACGACGGCACCGAAGCCAGCGTCGACGCTGCACTGCTGGGCAAGATCGACCTGATCGTCACCACCACCGGCAACGTCAACGTCTGCGACGCCGGCATGCTGAAAGCGCTGAAGAAACGCGCCGTGGTGTGCAACATCGGTCACTTCGACAACGAGATCGACACCGCCTTCATGCGCAAGAACTGGGCATGGGAAGAGGTCAAGCCGCAGGTGCACAAGATCCACCGCACCGGCGCTGGCGACTTCGATCCGGCCAACGACGACTATCTGATCCTGCTGGCCGAAGGCCGTCTGGTGA
Organism: Pseudomonas sp. DP-17; assembly: GCF_022380625.1. Taxonomy (NCBI): domain Bacteria; kingdom Pseudomonadati; phylum Pseudomonadota; class Gammaproteobacteria; order Pseudomonadales; family Pseudomonadaceae; genus Pseudomonas; species Pseudomonas sp. DP-17. The sequence goes on along the minus strand of NZ_JAKSXG010000009.1, from coordinate 467,606 downwards.
ACCTGGGCAATGCCACCGGCCACCCGAGCCGCATCATGGATGGCTCCTTCGCCAACCAGGTGCTGGCGCAGATCTTCCTGTTCGAGCAGAAGTACGCCGACCTCTCCGCGCAGAAGAAAGCCGAGCGCCTGACCGTCGAAGTACTGCCCAAGAAACTCGACGAAGAAGTGGCCCTGGAAATGGTCAAAGGCTTCGGTGGCGTCGTCACCCAGCTGACCCCGAAACAGGCCGAGTACATCGGCGTGACCGTGGAAGGCCCGTTCAAGCCGGACACCTACCGCTACTGATGTACCAGGGGGCAGACGAGCAATCGTCTGCCCTCTTTGCCATCTGGTGCCCCATGGATCTGCAGGACAGCTACAACGACGCATGGCTCTTCGCCGCCAGCGCGCACGCGGGGCAGACCCTCACCGCATCGACACTGCCCTATGCGGTCCATCTGGCGATGGTCGCCAACGAAGTGATGGCGGCCGACCGCGAAGCGCCCATCCAGCGCCTGGCGGAGACCGTCCAGATTGCCCTGCTGCACGACGTGCTCGAAGACACCCCGGTGCCCTTCGACGAACTGCAAATGCGTTTTGGCGAGTTTGTCGCCGAAGGCGCCCGGCACCTGAGCAAGGTGGTGAATGGCGAGAAGCTGCCGTTCGACATCTACCTCGAAAGGCTGGCGACCGGCGCGCCGCAGTATGCGATCGTCAAGCTGTGCGACCGGATCACCAACCTGCTACCGCCACCCTCGACCTGGGCGCGGAGCAAGATCGCCGACTACCACGCGGAGTCGCAGCGCATCCTGGACGCCCTCGGCCATGCGCACGAGCCCAGCGCCCAGCGGCTACGCACGAAGATAGACAACTACCGCCGTTACTTCTGAAGTCGACGGCACATACCGGCAGCCACGCGATGACGGGGCGCCGAAGGAACGACCATGAGTCAGAAAGAACGCCGTTTCAGCTTCGAGTTCTTCCCCGCCAAGACCGAAGCCGGCCATGAAAAACTGCTGGCCACCGCGCGCCAGCTGGCCGCGAAAAAGCCCGACTTCTTCTCCTGCACCTACGGTGCCGGCGGCTCCACTCGCGACCGCACCCTGACCACCGTGCTGCAGCTGGACGGCGAAGTGCAGGTACCGACCGCACCGCACCTTTCCTGCGTCGGCGACACCAAGGGCGAACTGCGCGCCCTGCTGGCGCACTACAAGGATGCCGGCATCCGCCGTATCGTCGCCCTGCGCGGCGACCTGCCCTCGGGCATGGGCATGGCCAGCGGCGAGCTGCGCTACGCCAACGAACTGGTGGAATTCATCCGCACCGAAACCGGCGACCACTTCCACATCGAAGTTGCCGCCTATCCGGAAGTTCACCCGCAAGCGCGCAATTTCGAGGATGATCTGGCGAATTTCGTGCGCAAGGTCAAAGCCGGCGCCGACTCTGCCATCACACAATACTTCTTCAACGCCGACAGCTACTTCCATTTTGTCGAGCGTGCGGAGAAACTCGGTGTCAGCATTCCGGTCGTACCGGGTATCATGCCGATCACCAACTACACCAAACTGGCCCGCTTCTCCGACGCCTGTGGCGCGGAAATCCCTCGTTGGGTTCGCAAGCAGCTGGAAGCCTACGGCGACGACATCGCCAGCATCCAGGCCTTTGGTGAGCAGGTCATCACCGACATGTGCGAACGCCTCCTCGAGGGCGGCGCACCCGGTCTGCATTTCTACACCCTGAACCAGGCTGAACCCAGCCTGGCGCTCTGGAACAACCTCAAGCTCCCCCGCTGAGGATCATTGCTCCGGGCTTACCGTCCGCGATCCCGGCCAGCGCAACGCCGGCGTATCGTGGACGGGGTGCTTCCAGCCACCGGCTGAGCGCTCGCCCCGAGCCTGAAATCACGCGCCCTCGAGCCGGCAGGTCGCCGGCCTACAGGAACCCCGCATGTCCTTTACTTCCCTCGGTCTCTCCGAGGCCCTGGCTGGCGCCGTTGAAGCCGCCGGCTACGCGCGCCCCACTCCCGTCCAGGAACGCGCCATCCCCGCCGTACTGCAAGGCCGCGACCTCATGGTGGCCGCCCAGACCGGCACCGGCAAGACCGGCGGCTTCGCCCTCCCGGTGCTCGAACGCCTGTTCCCCGAAGGCCACCCGGACCGCGAACACCGCCACGGCCCGCGCCAGGCCCGCGTGCTGGTACTGACCCCGACCCGCGAGCTGGCTGCCCAGGTGCACGACAGCTTCAAGGTCTACGCCCGTGACCTGCCCCTGAAGAGCGCCTGCATCTTCGGCGGCGTCGGCATGAATCCGCAGGTCCAGGCCATGTCCAAGGGCGTCGACGTGCTGGTCGCCTGCCCCGGCCGCCTGCTCGACCTGATCGGCCAGGGCAGCGTCGACCTGTCCCACGTGGAAATCCTCGTCCTCGACGAAGCCGACCGCATGCTCGACATGGGCTTCATCCATGACGTGAAGAAGGTTCTCGCCAAGCTTCCGGCCAAGCGCCAGAACCTGCTGTTCTCGGCGACCTTCTCCAAGGACATCATCGACCTTACCAACAAGCTCCTGCACAACCCGGAGCGCATCGAGGTCACCCCGCCGAACACCACCGTGGAGCGCATCGAACAACGCGTGTTCCGCATTCCGTCGGTACAGAAGCGCGCCCTGCTGGCGCACCTGGTGACCATGGGCGCCTGGGAGCAGGTGCTGGTGTTCACCCGCACCAAGCACGGCGCCAACCGCCTCGCCGAATACCTGACCAAGCACGGCCTGCCGGCTGCCGCGATCCATGGCAACAAGAGCCAGAACGCGCGCACCAAGGCCCTGGCCGACTTCAAGGCCAACGACGTGCGCATCCTGGTCGCCACCGATATCGCCGCCCGCGGCCTGGACATCGACCAGTTGCCCCATGTGGTCAACTACGAGCTGCCCAACGTCGAGGAAGACTACGTCCACCGTATCGGCCGTACCGGCCGCGCCGGTCGAACCGGTGAAGCCATCTCGCTGGTGGCGCCTGACGAGGACAAGCTGCTCAAGGCCATCGAGCGCCTGACCAAGCAGCGCATCCCCGATGGCGACATGCAGGGCTTCGACCCCGACGCCGTGCTGCCGGAAGTCCAGCAGCCCGAGCCGAAGGAAGCCCCCCAGCGCCAGCCGCGCAAGGACAAGGCCAAGCGTGGCGAGCGCAAGGACCGCAACAAGGACAAGCCGCAACAGCCGCAGGCAGAGGAGCAGCACAGCGCCGCCCCCAATGCCGAAGGCGAAGCCGCCGAGGGCGACAAGCCGGCCGGCAAACGCCGCCGTCGCGGCGGTCGCGGCAAGAAGAAGGGCGACGGCCAGGGCGGCGACGCTCAGCCGAACGCCAACGCTCAGGCTCGTGAGCCGCGCGACCCCCGTCCTCCGCGCCAGCACCGCCAGCAGAAGGAACAGCAGGGCCAGGGCGGCCAGCAGCAGGCCAAGCCGGCTCGCGCACCGAAGGTCGATGGCAACCGCGATCCGGAAGAATTCCTCGACGATGATTTCGACAACTTCGGCAATCGCGCCGACTACGTCAGCCCATTCCCGGACAAGGACCAGCAACGAGGCCAGCGCCGTCGTGGCGGTCAGGGGCAAGGTCAAGGCCAGAACCCGGGGCAGGGCCAGCAACGCGCCCGCGGCCAGGGTGGCCAGGGCGGAAACGGCCAAGGCCGTAGCCAGGGTCAAGGCCAGGGCCGTGCTGCCAAGAAGCCTAACGGTGGTAGTCGGCCCCAGGGCCAAGGCCAGGGCGGCAACGCTCACGGCAAGGCCGGCCAGCGCAAGCGCGGCGGCAAGGCTCCGGCTTCGCGCATGAATGACGCCCCGCTGCGCGAGCCGAGCGAGTACGGCGCCGCCAAGCCGACCCGTCAGCCGGTGGTGATCAACAAGCGCGACCTGGTCCGCACCGACCGCTTCCCGACGCCGGAGCAGCTGGAAGAGCTGGAGCCGCGCCGCAAGACCGAGCGCCCCGCGCTGCTGACCCGCAACCGCGAGTGACGCTGTAGAAGAAACCGCCCTCCGGGGCGGTTTCTTTTTGCCGGCGATCTGCCCCGTTGCATCCGCCGAGCGCAGGAGCGGCGCGCACAAAAAAACCGCCCGAGGGCGGTTTTTTCACAAGGGCGAAACCTTCACAGCACCTGCCGCAGGAAGCTCTGCGCACGCGCATCCTTGGGCTGGGCGAAGAACTCCGCGGGGGCGGCGTCCTCCAGCAGCTTGCCGTGATCGAAGAACAGCACGCGGTCGGCCACTTCACGGGCGAAGCCCATCTCGTGGGTCACACAGACCATGGTCATGCCTTCCACGGCCAGGGTCTTCATCACGTCCAGCACCTCGCCGACCATCTCCGGGTCGAGCGCCGAGGTGGGTTCGTCGAACAGCATCACCTTCGGCTCCATGCACAGCGCACGGGCAATCGCCACACGTTGCTGCTGGCCGCCGGAAAGGCGCGACGGGTATTCGTTGGCCTTCTGGCCGATGCCGACCTTTTCCAGCAGCGCCTTCGCCTTGGCCTCGCGCTCGACCTTGCCGCGTTTGCGCACGACTTTCTGCGCCAGGCACAGGTTCTCCAGCACGGTCATGTGCGGGAACAGGTTGAAGTGCTGGAACACCATGCCGACTTCGCGGCGGTAGGCGTTGATGTCGGTCTTCGGGTTGGCGAGGTCGACCCCGTCGATGCTCACCGAACCGGAGTCGAACTCCTCCAGGCCGTTCAGGCAACGCAGGAAGGTGGACTTGCCCGAGCCGGACGGCCCGATCACCACCACCACTTCGCCCTTGGCCACGCCGGTGGTGACGTCGTCCACCGCGCGCACGACCTGCCCGCGGGTATCGAAGACCTTGGTCAGATTACGCACTTCAATCACTTTGGCCGAGCCTCCGCTCCAGGCGCCCCGCCAGATGCGACAGCGGCAGGTTGATCACGAGATAGAGAGCAGCGACGCAGAACCAGATCTCGAAGGTGGAGAACGAGGTGGTGATCGCCTCGCGGCCGCTCTTGGTCAGTTCGGTGATGGCGATCACCGAGACCAGGGAAGTGTCCTTGACCAGGCTGATGAACTGTCCGGCCAGCGGCGGCAGCACGCGCTTGAAGGCCTGCGGCAGGATGACGTGACGCATCGACTGCGCGGCGTTCAGGCCCAGGGAGCGCGCGGCTTCGTCCTGACCGCGGGCGATGGACTGCACGCCGGCACGAACGATCTCGGCCACGTAGGCGCCGGTGAACAGCGCCAGCGCCGCCACGCCGGCAAACTCGCGGGACAGGTTCAGCACGGTGCCGATGAAGAAGTAGAAGATGAAGATCTGCACCAGCAGCGGCGTGCCGCGCACCAGCTCGACGTAGAGGGTCGAAAGGTCATGCAGGGTCGGGTTCTTCGACAGGCGGCAGAGACCGGTGAACAGGCCGATGACCAGGCCGAACGCGCCGGAGACGAAGGAGATCCACAGCGTGGTCCACAGGCCCCAGGCCAGCGGACCGGCGGCCCAGTGACGGGTCGCGCCGACCACATCGCCCTCGGCGACGTCGTCATTCTCCGAGAACTGCAGGCTGTCGGCGGCCACGGTCAGCACCTGCTGCTTGCCGTCTTCATCCACCAGGGTGACGCGGGCGTTGCCGCCCTGATCCTCGATCTTCTCGACCCGCGAGATACCATCGGCACGCTGCGGATCCTCCGCCTGGTAGGCGAAGTACTGCGGGACGCGGTTCCAGCGCCACTCGTAGGAGATCAGCGAAGTGGAGTACCAGATGGCGAGGCCGATCAACAGCAGGATCAGCCCGGTCAGCCCGTGCCAGGGCCAGGTTGCGCGTTTCGTTCTAGCCACGAATCTCTACCGTGAAAATGCGAACGCGCAGGCCGGGGCCTGCGCGTCGGGTTGAGCTGAGTCAGACGCGGATTATTCCATGTCCTTGAGCCAGTCGGTGTTCTTGAACCACTTGTCGTGAATGCGATCGTAGGTGCCGTCTTCACGAATCTGCTTGAGGAAGTTGTTGATGAAGTTGATCGAGTCGTAGTCGCCCTTCTTCAGGCCAAAGGCCAGCGGCTCGTAGGTGAACGGCTGGTCCAGGTGTACCAGCTTGCCGGCGCCGAACTTGCTCACGCCAACGACGTTGTAGGGCGAGTCGTAGATGAAGGCGTCGGCCTTGCCGTTGACCACGTCCATGACCGCTTCGGGCTCGTTGTCGAAGCCGTGGTACTGGGCCTTGGACAGCTGCTTCTTGGCGACGAACTCGCCGGTGGTGCCGATCTTGGAGGTGATGCGGTATTTGGCGTCGTTCAGGTCCTTGTAGGACTTGATCTCGCCTTGCAGTTCCTTGCGGATCAGCAGGGTCTGGCCGACCACGATGAAGGGATCGGTGAAGTTCAGGCGCAGGTTGCGCTCCTGGGTCAGGGTCATGCCCGAGCCGATCATGTCGAACTTGTCGGTGAGCAGGGCCGGGATGATGCCGTCATAGGCGGTGGAGACCAGCTCCAGCTTGACGTTCATGGATTTGGCCATGGCCTTGAGCAGGTCCACTTCGAAACCGACGATCTGACCGCGCTTGTTGGTCATCTCGAACGGCATGTAGGTCGGGTCCATGCCCACGCGCAGGGTGCCGCGCTTGGCCGCTTCATCGATGGCGCCGGCCTGAGCCGCGCTCACGCTGACCAGGGCGCAGACGCCCATCACCAGCGATGCCAGGTACTTTTTCATCCCCATACTCCCAAGCAAGTGAAAGAACTTGTTGTTTTTTCCAGCGATCGAACCGTGTACGCACGGCAGGCCGGGCGTTCAAGGGGTGCGAAGCGTACCCCATGCGACGGATATCTCAATCTTTTCTGGATAGCTGGCGCAGGGTACCAGCAGCGCTGCGCGGGGAAAACAGGCTGAACCGCCACGCCGCCCGCACCCGCGATGGGATGAGGGCGGCGCAGGATCAGGATTGCGCCGCGGGAAGCGCCATGGCGCCCTGCTCCGCAACCGGCGCCAAGGGCACAGCCGGGGCATGGGCATCGGCTTTCAGCGATTGCCGCCAGGGGCCGATCCACTGCTCCTTGTCGCCTTGCCACACTGCCAGGTGCAGGCGCGACAGCGCCACCGGGTCGCTCAGCAGCGCCAGGCGGCGGTTGCCGTCGAGCTGCTCGGGACCGGCTTCCAGTGCCTTCTCGACCAGCGCGGCGCGGGTCGCTTCGATGGGGGCGGAATGGCCGTGACGGGCAGTGCCCATGGCACAAGCCAGGGCGTTCAGGACCGGGTCGACGGCGGAACGGACAAAGCCGTCCTTCAGCGCCTGCCAGCGGTTCTGGTAGGTGTACTCGTCGGTGGCACGCAGCTCGCGCGGAGTGTCGTATTCCTCGGGGATGAGGAACAGCTTCTCATCGCGCGAAGCCAGGCCCAGCTTGACCCGGCTGCTGATCACCGAGACCGGGATCGACAGCATCAGGGCGCCCACGATGGGCGACAGCCACCACAGGAAACGCGGGTTCAGCCACGCCACCAGCAGCGCCCAGCACAGGCCCAGCAGCGTCTGCAGGCCGTGGCGGCGAATCGCCTCGCTCCAGGGGGTGTCGTCGTCGTCGCGCTGCGGCGACTTCCACTGCGCTTCCCAGCCAAGGAACGCAGCCAGCACGAAGCGGGTATGGAAGAGCATGCGCACCGGGGCGAGGAGTACCGAGAAGAGCATTTCCAGCAGCATGCTCAAGGTCACCTTGACCACGCCACCATAGCCCTTGGCGCCCTTGGCCCAGATCAGCATGACGCTGAGCAGCTTGGGCAGGAACAGCAGGGTCAGGGTGGTGGAGAACAGGGCGATGGCCTTTTCCGGGTGCCACTGCGGCCAGATCGGGAACAGCTGGCGCGGCTCGAGGAAATATTGCGGCTCCATCAACTGGTGCACTGCCAGCAGCGCGGTGGACAGCACCAGGAAGAAGAACCACAACGGCGCCGACAGGTACGACATCACGCCAGTGAGGAACACCGCGCGGTGCACCGGGTGCATGCCCTTGACCAGGAACAGGCGGAAGTTCATCAGGTTGCCATGGCACCAGCGGCGGTCGCGCTTGAGCTCGTCCAGCAGGTTGGGCGGCAACTCCTCGTAGCTGCCTTCCAGGTCGTAGGCGATCCACACGCCCCAGCCGGCGCGGCGCATCAGCGCGGCTTCGACGAAGTCGTGGGAGAGGATCGCACCGGCGAAGGAACCCTTGCCCGGCAGCGGCGCCAGCGCGCAGTGCTCGATGAAGGGTTTCACCCGGATGATCGCGTTGTGCCCCCAGTAGTGGGATTCGCCGAGCTGCCAGAAGTGCAGGCCGGCGGTGAACAGCGGGCCGTAGACGCGGGTGGCGAACTGCTGCATGCGCGCATAGAGGGTGTCCATGCCCGACGCCTTGGGTGCGGTCTGGATGATGCCGGCCTCGGGGTTGGCCTCCATCAGGCGCACCAGCTTGGTCAGGCAGTCGCCGCTCATCACGCTGTCGGCGTCCATGACGACCATGTACTTGTACTGGCCACCCCAGCGACGGCAGAAGTCGTCGATGTTGCCGCTCTTGCGCTTCACCCGGCGCCGGCGGCGGCGGTAGAAGATGCGACCGAAGCCCAGGGCTTCCTTGCACAGCTCGATCCAGGCCTTTTCTTCGGCCATGGCGATGTCGGGCTGGTTGGTGTCACTGAGCACGAAGAAGTCGAAGCGATCCAGCTCACCGCTGGCCGCTACCGATTCGTAGGTCGCCCGCAGGCCGGCGAAGACGCGCGGGACGTCCTCGTTGCAGATCGGCATGACGATGGCGGTACGCGCATCGGCGGCAATCGGCTCGCTGCCCGCGCTGCTGCCGGAAATACGGTAGCGGTCGCGGCCGGTGAGCAGCTCCCAGAAGCCCATCAGGGCCGTCCAGAAGCCGGCCGAAACCCAGCAGAAGAGGATGGCGAAGAGCGCCAGCACGCCGAACTGGATGGCGTAGGGCAGCACCTGTTCCAGGGTCTGCAGCCAGGTCTGGCGGTTGATCTCTTCCAGGTCGACGAAGGCCCAACCCTGATAGGGCAGGATGCCTTTCATGTAGTAGGTGGCGACGCTGGTCTGACCGAGCATGAGCAGGACCAGGATGAACCGGCGTAGCGAGCCAACCCGCTGCCAACGTGCCTTGGGCAGGTCACGGACAGGTTTGGCCGGGTTGCTGCGGCCGGTCAGCCGGCGCCAGCCGCGCATGAGCGGATTGGTGCGCCAGGGCTCGGGAATCACCTTGGTGCGCTGGATCGGCGGCGCGGCCTTGAGGTAGGTGCGACCGTTGTCGTCCATGCCCAGCATCTGGGCATCGTCCAGGTCCTGGCCGTAGCCGTGGCGCAGACGCGCACCGACCGAAGCCAGCGCAGCGTCTTCACCCTGGACATCGCCAGCGAGCTGCTCGTGCAGCTCGCTGAAGGAACCGGCCCTGGCCAGCCGCTCACGCTCCTGCGCCGAAAGGGGCAGGTGCGCGAGGTAGTCGGCCACCGGCGCGGTGGTAGCGGTGGAATTATTCATCGGCAGGCAGCTGGTAGCTCCAGGTTTCGGAAATGGTCTGGCCACCGTTGACCAGGGCAGCACGCATCTCCGTCGGCTTCTTCGGATCCTTGACCTTGATCCGCAGGGTCAGACGCCAGCCCTGAGTCACTGCGTTGTAGCGCAGGCTGTTTTCCTTCACTTCGGCGTTGTCGTCGGTGCTCACCTGGGTGGTCACCGGGGCATCGCCTGCCAGCGCCTTCAGGGTCGGGCCGACGAAATCGACGACCAGAGCGACGCTGCCGTCAGGCTGGCGGATCAGGTTCTTCTGCTTCACGTCACCGACCGAGCGCAGGGTCTGCATGACCCAGGCGCTCTTCGGATCGTGCAGGGCCTGCTCGTCCTTGGTCCAGCGCATGCGGTAGGCGAAATCCAGCGGCTCACCGGCTTCCGGGCGCTTCTCCGGATTCCAGAAGGCAACGATGTTGTCGTTGGTCTCGTCGGGGGTCGGGATTTCCACCAGTTCGATGGTGCCCTTGCCCCAATCGCCCTGCGGCTCGACCCAGGCGGACGGACGCAGGTCGTAACGGTCGTCGAGATCTTCGTAGCGCGAGAACTCACGGCCGCGCTGCAGCAGGCCGAAACCTTTCGGGTTTTCGACGCTGTAGGCGCTGACGGACAGGTGTTTGGGGTTGTTCAGCGGGCGCCAGATCCACTCGTCGTTGCCAGCATGGATCTGCAGGCCGGTGGAGTCATGCAGTTCCGGGCGGAAGTTGTGCTCCGCCGAAGGCTGGTTGGAGCCGAACAGGAACATGCTGGTCAGCGGTGCCAGGCCCAGCTTGCTGACCTTGTCGCGCAGGAACACGCGGGCCTTCACATCGACCACGGTGTCGTTGCCCGGACGGATGGTGAAGCGATACGCGCCGGTCGCACGGGGCGAATCCAGCAGCGCGAAGATCACCAGGTGCTTGTCCTTGGCCTTGGGCTTCTCGATCCAGAACTCGCGGAAGCGCGGGAATTCCTCACCCGACGGCAGCGCGGTGTCCAGCGCCAGGCCGCGTGCGGACAGGCCCCACCACTGGTCCTTGCCAATGATGCGGAAGTAGCTCGCGCCCAGGAAGGTGGCGATCTCGTCCTGCTTGTCGGGGGAATTGATCGGGTACAGCAGGCGGAAGCCGGCGTAGCCCAGATCCTTGGTGGCATTGGCGTCGAACTTCAGGGTACCGAAGTCGAAACGGGAGGGATCGTACTTGATCTCCTTCACATCGGTCGCCGTGACCTCGTTGATCTTCACCGGGGTGTCGAAGTGCATGCCCTGGTGATAGAAGCTGATCTTGAAGGGGGTCTTCTCGTCGGCCCAGTAGGCCTTCTCGTTACGGAAGCGAATCTGCTGGTAATCGGCGAACTTCATTTCGCTGAATTCCGATGGCAGATTGCTCGTCGGTGCGCTGTACTTCTCTGCAGCCAGCGCCTTGGCCTTTTCGCCAACGTCGTCGAGATTGAAGGCCCAGGCGTGGGTAGCGCTCAACGCCAACAGGGCGGAGCCGACCAGTCCGCGAAGGATTTGGCGCGAAAGCGGTTGTTGAACGGAACGGAAAATCACGAGTCCCCCTCGTCCGTGAACACAAAACGATTAAAGCCAGCAAAGGCGATGCCAATCTGCTGGCGATTGAATTCCGACCCCGTTGAGCCTGAATGATTCCCCGCTTTTTTCCACGGGTACTTCGAGCTCCCGGAGGCGCATTGTTCTAAGTACATAAGCCCTAACCATCATCCCACGGCGATATGACAAGCTGCCGCGCGTTCAAGCCTCCAGTAGAAAGGTCACCGGGCCGTCATTGACCAGGTGGACCTGCATGTTGGCGCCAAAACGGCCAGTGGCGACCAGCGGATGACGCTCTCGCGCCAGCTCCACGAGTAGATCGAACAACGCGGCGCCCTTTTCAGGTGGCGCCGCGCTGGAAAAGCTCGGTCGCAGCCCCTTTCGGGTATCCGCGGCCAGGGTGAACTGCGAGACCAGCAGCAGACCGCCGCCGACATCGCTCAATGAAAGGTTCATCTTACCTTCATCGTCGCCAAACACTCGATAGTTAAGCAGCTTGTGCAACAAACGGTTCACGCAAGCCTCGTCATCCTGGGGCTCGACGCCCACCAGCGCCAGCAGCCCGTGGTCGATGGCACCGACGATGTCCCCATCGACCTCGACGCGGGCGCCGCGCACCCGCTGGATCAGACTCTTCATTCAGCCTCCGGCGGGAGGTTCAGCAGGCGCCGGCCGATCTCGTTGGTGGCACGCACCAGCGCATCGGTGATGCCTGGCTCACCGGCGACGTGGCCGGCATCGCGGACGATCTGCAGTTCGCTGTTGGGCCAGGCCTTGTGCAGTGCCCAGGCATTGTCCAGCGGGCATACCACGTCATAGCGGCCGTGGACGATCACGCCCGGCAGGTGGGCGATCTTGTGCATGTCGCGCAACAACTGGTCGGGCTCGAGGAAACCGTTGTTGACGAAGTAGTGGTTCTCGATGCGAGCGATGGACAGCGAGCGGTGCGGGTCGGCGAAGCGCTCGACCACCGCCGGATTCGGACGCAGCGTGGCAGTGCGACCTTCCCAGGTGGACCAGGCACGGGCGGCGTGCATCTGGGCGATCTGGTCCGGGCCGGTCAGGCGGCGGTGGAAGGCGTGCAGCAGGTCGTCCTGCTCGTCGGCGGGAATCGGCGCCAGGTAGTCCTCCCAGTAATCGGGGAACAGGCGGCTCGCCCCTTCCTGATAGAACCAGCGGATTTCCTGCGGACGGCAGAGGAAGATGCCGCGCACAATCAGCGCCAGCACACGGTCGGGATGCGCCTGGGCGTAAGCCAGCGACAGGGTCGAACCCCAGGAGCCGCCGAACAGCACCCACTTGTCGATGCCCAGGTGCTCGCGGATGCGCTCGATATCCTCGACCAGGTGCCAGGTGGTGTTGTTCTCCAGGCTCGCGTAAGGCGTGGAGCGGCCACAGCCGCGCTGGTCGAAGGTGACGATGCGGTAGATGTTGGGGTCGAAGAAGCGCCGCGACATGGCATCGCAACCGGAGCCAGGGCCGCCATGGATGAACAGAACCGGCAGTCCGTCGGGCATGCCGCTCTCGTCCACATAGAGGACGTGGGGCTCTTCGACGGCCAGTTCATGGCGCGCGTAAGGCTTGATTTCCGGATACAAAGTTTGCATGGCTCGCTCCTGGATCAGTGCATACGGTCGCTCCGGACCAGTAACCATCCTAGGGCCTGTCGCCTACTTATAGAAAGTCGCGTTGCCGCGGCGCGACTTCCATCGAAAGTCTTCGGCCCCCACGGTGTCGGGCATGATACTCGGGCCAGCGAAAAACCCATAAGGGAGTTAGTGAGCCATGCCACGGAAGTTGTTTCTTTCTCTATTGCTGCTAGTGCTCACTCTGAGCGGCTGCGGCCGGGACGATCCGCGCGCGCAGCTGGACGCCGCCGTCAAGCAATTGCAGGACAACCTCGAAGCCAAGAATAGCGGGGCCGTGATCGATCAGCTGGCCGGCGATTTCCGCGCCAACGGCGAGTTCGACCGCGACTGGGCCAAGCGCACCATGACGCTGATGTTCCTGCGCCACCAGCAGGTCAAGGTGATCCTGCTCAGCAGCCAGAGCCGGGTCGACCCGACTTACGCCAATCGCGGCCATACTGACGCGCAGATTGCCCTTACGGGTGCCGAGAACCTCATCCCCGACAGCGCCGGGCACTACTCCGTGAAGCTGGAATGGTGGCGCGACGGCTCCGAATGGAAATTGGCGAGGCTCGACTGGCAATGAATCCGCCCCTGCAACACCGCATCCGCGCCGCCGGCCTGCTGCTGCGCAACGATGAAATCCTGCTGGTGCGCCACGAGGTTGGCGGCGACCTGTACTGGATTCCGCCCGGCGGCGGCTTCGAGTCGGACAAGGACGACTCCACCCGCGACACGGTGCGCCGCGAGTGCCGGGAGGAAACCGGCCTGACGGTGGAAGTCGGCCCGCTGGTTTACGTACGCGAGTTCGCCGAACCGCTGGCTGGACGCTTCCACATGGAGTTGTTCTACCGGGTGGATACCTGGGAGGGCCAGGTCAGCCTGGACAACCTGCGCGGCCTGGGCGGCGACGAGTTCGATATCCGCGAGGTCGCGTGGGTGCCGCGCCAGGAACTGCCACGCCTGCCCTCCTACTACCCCGCCGAATTGCTCGACGACGTCTGGGAGCGCCTGGCCGAGGCGCAGCCATTGATCCGCCACCTCGGCCTGCAACGCTAGCGGCGTTACTGCACCGGTTCGCTGGTGGGCTTGGCGATGATCGCCTGCAGCTCGGCAGTCATGGGGAATTCCAGGTTGAGGTTCTTCGGCGGAATCGGCTGCTCGAACCAGCGCTGGTAGATGCCCTTGATCTCGCCGGACGAATACAGGTCGGCCAGGGTCTGGTTGACCAGGGCGAGGAACTGCGGGTCGTCCTTGCGCACCATGCAGGCGTAGATTTCCCGCGACTGCGGCTCGCCCACCACCACCCACCGGTGCGGATCGCGAGCCTTGGCCTTCTCGCCGTAGAGCAGCGCGTCGTCCATGTAGAAGGCCACGGCGCGGCCGGACTGCAGCATGAGGAAGGCTTCGCCGTGGTCCTTGGCGCTGACCACGTTCATGCCCAGCTTGTGCTCGGCGTTGTAGGCCTTGAGGTAGCGCTCGTTGGTGGTGCCGGCGGTGGTCACCACGTTCTTGCCCTTGAGGTCGGGGAAACCCTGGATGCCACTGTCCTTGGCGGTCAGCAGCTGACCCTTCACATAGATGAAGCCGTAGGAGAAGGCGACCTGCTTCAGTCGCTCGGCGGTGACACCGGTGGAGCCGCATTCCAGGTCGACCGTGCCGTTCTGCACCAGCGGGATACGTGTCTGCGAAGTCACCAGGTTGTACTTCACCTTCAAGTCCGGCTTATCGAGCTTCTGTTTGATGCGCTCGACCACCTTGCCGGCCAGCTCCACCGAATAGCCCATGGGCTTCCCGCTGTTGTCGCCCAGGTAGGAGAACGGCACCGAGGCGTCGCGATAACCCAGGGTTATCGTGCCGCGGTCAGCGACTTTCTTCAGCGTGCCGTCCAACGCTTCGTTCGCCTGCGCCAGCGCGCAGACCAGGCTGGACGCCGCCAGCATTCCCAGTGCGAGTCGTTTCATGGGTTCGATCCCCTCTTGTTGTTGTGGGTCGGGTTGAGAGTCAGGGCCGCGCTGCGATCACGGTGATTTCCACCAGCACCGACGGCCGCGCCAGCAGCGCCTGCACTGTGGTGCGGGTCGGCGCGCAGCCTTCGGGCAGCCAGGCGGACCAGATGCCGTTCATGGCCTCGAAGTCGGTGGCGATGTCCTTCAGGTAGATCGTCGCGCTGAGCAGGTTCGCCTTGTCGGTGCCGGCCTCGGCCAGCAGTGCGTCGATCTTCTCCAGCACCTCGCAGGTCTGGCCCTGGATGTCGGTGGCCTGGCCGGGCACCTGCCCGGAGAGGAATACCAGCGAGCCGAAGACCATAGCGCCGGAAAGACGGTCGTTGGTAGCGATGCGTGTGAGTTGCATGGTGAGTCTCCTGATCCGTTGAAGTCAGCCGGCCAGCCGCTCGGGCGTGAGGCCGCTGGTGTCGATATCCGGGCGGCGGCCGGCGATCTGCGCGGCGATCAGCTGCGCACTGCCGCAGGCCAGGGTGAAACCGAGCGCGCCGTGCCCGAGGTTGAGCCACAGCCCGCGCGGGCCGCAGGCGCCCACCAGCGGCACGCCGGTGGGCGTCGCCGGGCGCATGCCGGCCCATTCGATGGCGGCGCCGTAGTCGCAGGCGTCCGGCAGGGTGTCCGCCGCCTGCTGGCGGATCAGCGCCAGCCGCTTGGGCTCCAGGCGCGGGTCGAAGCCGACGATGTCGACCATGGCAGCGATGCGCAGGCGCTCGCCGATACGCGCGTAGACCACCTTGCGGTCATAGTCGGTGAGGCTCACATCCGGCGCGTGGTCGCCGGCACGGATCGGCGCGGTCAGGCTGTAGCCCTTGAGCGGATAGAGCGGCAGGCGCGGCCCGCCCGGCAATAGCGCGGCGCTGCGGTAGCCGGCGGCGAGGACGATGTGATCGGCCTCGAAGGTCTGGCCGCCCGCCTCTACGCCGGCCACGGCGCCATTGCGCAGGACCAACCTCGATGCCGGATGCCCGTAGACGAGGCGGCAACGGCCGGAAGCCTGGAGCCGCTCGGCCAGCCGCTGGCAGAACAGGAAGCAGTCGGCCACCTCTTCGTCCGGCGTATGGATGCCACCGACGAAGGGCGCGCGCTCCAGCGCCGGGTCCAGCTCACGGCACTGCTGCGCCGAGAGCACGAATTGCGCGGCAGGATCGGACAGGTTCTGTCGCGCGCTGCGGAAGCTGCCTTCGTCGCGGAACCCCACCAGCTTGCCGTTGCGCCGCCAGTCGAAACCCTCCAGCCCCTCCTCGCGCCACTGCGCCAGCGTGCCCTGGCTGAACAGCGCGAGGCGCAGAAGGTGTTTCGCGTTGGCCTGGTTCACCGAGCGCCGGCAGGCCGCCGTGAACTGCAACAGCCAGCGCCATTGCGCCGGGTCCAGGCGCGGGCGCAGACGCAGCGGCGAGTCCCCGCGCAGCAGCCAGCCCAACGCCTGCTGCGGAACGCCGGCATCGGCCAGCGGCGCGACATAGCGGTAGGACAGCTGGCCGCCGTTGGCGAAGCTGGTTTCCAGCCCGGCCGCATCCCGCGCTTCCAGCACGGTGACGTCGAATCCTTCGAGGACCAGCGCATGGGCGGTGGCCAGTCCGACCACGCCCGCGCCGATGATGCAAACCCGCTGTGCCATTTCCATCCCACCGCCAGTCGATTCCAGGCCTCGACCTTAGAGCCGGATGACAGGCGGCGGACAATGAATAAAGATGGGAAACCCATAACCTAGCGTTATACGCGCACTTTATTCGCACAAGGGGAGTGCCCATGCGCCTGCGCCATATCGAAGTGTTCCAGGCCATCCGCGAGACCGGCTCGATCAGCGGCGCGGCGCAGTTGCTGCACGTCTCCCAGCCGGCGGTGACCAAAGTGCTGCAGCACGCCGAGCAGCAACTGGGCTTCCCGCTGTTCCTGCGCGTGCGCGGCAAGCTGCAGGCGACGCCCGAGGCGCTGGAACTGGAGCGCGAAGTGGCCAAGGTCAGCGAAAGCCTGCAGGGCGTGCGGCGCCTCGCGCAGAGCCTGCGCGGCCAGCCGGAAAACCGCCTGCGCGTGGGCGCCACGCCGGCGATGGCGCTGTCGCTGCTGCCGCCGGTGATCCGCGAATGGACCGACCGCTACCCGCAGAGCAGTTGCGAACTGGCCACCCAGCATTCCCGCGAGCTGATCCAGAACCTGTTGATGCGCGAACTCGATCTCGCCCTGACCCTGCAGCAGACCGACCACCCCGGCCTGCGCTCGCAGCCCATCGCCACTGGCCCGCTGGTGGCCCTGGCGCCACGCGGCCATTGGCCGGAGGATCGAGTGGGCGAGGTCCTGACGCTGGACGAACTGGCGGGCGAACCCATGATTGGCCTGTCCACTTCCGACCCGCTTTCGGCACGCCTGGAAGGCCATCTGGCGACTATCGAGCCGCCACCACGCGTGCGCATCGCGGTGCAGACCTACGCCCTGGCGCGCACGCTGGTGGAAGCCGGCACGGGATTGGCGTTGGTCGACCCCTTCACCGCGCTGGGCGCCGACGAGCGCCTGACCGTGCAGCGCACCCTGTCCCCCACCATGAAGGTAACGCTCTACGCCCTCACCCGCGCCGACGAAACCCCACCGCATACCCAGGCATTGTTGCTGGAGATGCTGGTGCGGCATGCCGAAAAGCAACTGGCGAAGCTTCGCGTCGAATAAAAGACAGCCCCCTGCCGCACCGGGGACGCGCCGCCGGGATGCGTGGTCCGGCGGCGCCGCGCCGACAATCCCGGCGCGGCAGGAAGCTGCGTAAAACTCAGCGGCCGTAGCGCTCGCGGCCCCAGGCGATGAAGGTTTCCAGCATACGCCGCAGTACCTGGGCGGTCGGCGCGGCGAGGTCTTCGCGGTAGCCGAAGGGCGCCTGCTCATCCATGTAGTTGCACTGTGCGAGTTCCAGCTGCACCGCGTGCACGTTGTCCTGCGGCTGGCCGTAGTGGCGGGTGATGTGCCCACCCTTGAAGCGGCCGTTGAGGATGTGCCGGTAAGCCGGTGCGTCGGCGCATACCGCGACCAGCCGCTCGGCCAGCTCCGCATCGCAGCTTGCACCGCTGTTGGTGCCGATGTTGAAGTCCGGCAGCTTGCCGTCGAACAGGTGCGGGATCACCGAGGCGATCGAGTGCGCATCCCACAGCAACGCATAACCGAACTCGGCCTTCAGGCGCGCCAGTTCGTCAGCCAGGGTGCGGTGGTACGGCGTCCAGACTTCAGCGAGGTAAAGCGCGCGCTCCTCCGGCGAGGGTGTCAGGCCGTCCTTGAACAGCGGACGACCGTCGAACAGGGTGTCCGGGTAGAGGCCGGTGGTGGCGGTGCTGTACAGCGGCTTGTCGTCGGCCGGGCGATTCAAGTCAATGACGTAGCGGGAGTAGTTGGCGGCCAGGGTGCTGGCGCCCAGCTCCTCGGCGAAGGCGTAGAGCCGCGGGATGTGCCAGTCGGTGTCGGCCAGTTCGCGGGCTTCGTCGACCAGGCCGGCTTCCACGGCTGGGGTCAGGCGGATGCCGGGGTGCGGCATGCTGATCAGCAGCGGCACGCGGCCGCGCTTGAATTCGAGAACGTTGTCCATCGGTAGTTATCTCCAGACCAAGCGAGATGAGTTCATTGTCGAACTGAATGTCGGTGCCAATGCTTTCCCCTCTCCCCAACCCTCTCCCTGAAGGGAGAGGGGGCTGTCCGCGCCGGCTGATGCTGCAATTTCATCCTGCACCGAACGGTCCCCTCTCCCGCTCGCGGGAGAGGGTTAGGGTGAGGGGCTTTTGATCTGGTGGCTTCACAGCTCCTGCCCGTGACGAATGACGCGCTTGGGCAGGTCGCCGCCGAGCCAGTAGGCCAGTTCGGCGGGGCGCTGGATGTCCCAGGCGATGAAGTCGGCGACCTTGCCCGCTTCCAGGCTGCCGTGGCTGTCGGCCATGCCGAGCGCGCGGGCGGCGTTGAGGGTGACGCCGGCCAGCGCTTCTTCCGGAGTCAGGCGGAAGGCGGTGCAGGCCATGTTCAGCATCAGGCGCAGCGACAGCGCGGGCGAGGTGCCGGGGTTGAGGTCGCTGGCGATGGCGATGTTCACGCCGTGCTTGCGCAGGGCGTCCATCGGCGGCAGCTGGGTTTCGCGCAGGACGAAGAAGGCGCCCGGCAGCAACACGGCAACGGTGCCGGCTTCGGCCATGGCGATGGCGTCGCTTTCATCCATGAATTCCAGGTGATCGGCGGACAGCGCGCCATACCGCGCGGCGAGGCTGGAGCCATGCAGCGAGGACAATTGTTCGGCGTGCAGCTTCACCGGCAGGCCCAGGCGCTGGGCGGCCTGGAATACTCGCTCGACCTGCGCCGGAGAGAACGCCAGGTGCTCGCAGAAGGCATCCACTGCGTCCACCAGCCCTTCCTCTGCCAACGCCGGGAGAATGTGGTTGCAGACCTGATCGATATAGTCGTCGGGCCGGCCAGCATATTCCGGCGGCAACGCGTGTGCCGCCAGGCAGGTAGTGCGTACTGTTACCGGCAACTCCTGCTCCAGACGGCGGGCAGCGCGCAACATACGGCGCTCGCTTTCCAAGTCCAGGCCGTAGCCGGACTTGATTTCCAATACCGTGACCCCGTCAGCCAATAAAGGCCGAGCGCGTTTGATGGCGCTGGCCATCAGTTCCAGGAGGCTGGCTTCGCGGGTGGCGCGCACGGTGCTGGCGATGCCGCCACCGGCCGCCGCGATCTCGGCATAGCTGACGCCGTTCAGGCGCTGCTCGAACTCGCCGCTGCGGTCGCCGCCGAAGACCAGGTGGGTATGGCAGTCGATGAAGCCCGGCGTGACCCAGGCGCCGCCCAGGTCGGTGCTCTGCACGGGGCGCTCGGGCAGTTCGGCGCGCGGGCCGATCCAGCGGATGCGCTCGCCCTCGGTAATGATCGCGGCGTCCTCGATGATCGAATAACGACCATCCTTCATGGTCGCCGCGTGGCAGTGTTGCCAGAGGTGGTTCATTGCAGTCTCCCGATGCTCGCGCCGACGCTGTGCAGCGCCGCCGGGTCGGCCAGCAGCTCGGCGGCGCGCTCGATATCCGGCGCCAGCCAGCGGTCGCTGTCATAGGCGGGCACCTGCTCGCGCAGCAGGCTCCAGGCGCAGTCGGTGCCGCTGCCGAAGCGCTGCGGCTTGAGGAATTCGAAGGCCTGGGCGGCCAGCAGGTATTCGATGGCGAGGATGCGCCGGCTGTTGTCGATGGCGCGGCCGAGCTTGAGCGCGGCGCTGGTGCCCAGGCTCAGGTGGTCTTCCTGCAGGCCGGAGGTGACGTAGTTGTCCACCACCGCCGGTTGCGCCAACTGGCGGTTCTCCCCGGCCAGGGAGGCGGCGACGTATTGCACGATCATCATTCCCGAGTTGACGCCCGGCTGGCTGACCAGAAAGGCTGGCAGGCCGCTGACCAGCGGGTTGATCAGGCGGTCCAGGCGGCGCTCGGAAACCCCGCCCAGCTCGGCCACGGCGATTGCCAGCAGATCGGCAGCCATGGCCACGGATTCACCGTGCGGGTTGGCCTGGGACACCACGCGGTAGTCGTCCGGCGTACCCAGTACCAGCGGGTTGTCGGTGGCGGAATTGAGCTCGGTCTCGATCTGCTTTGCCGCGTGCTCCAATTGGTCGCGGCAGGCGCCGTGGATCTGCGGCATGGAGCGGATGCTCAGGGCATCCTGGGTGCGGATGCCACGGTTCGAGGCGATCACTTCGCTGCCTTCGAGCAGCGCCCGCAGGTTGGCGCCGACCTTCTGCATGCCCGGGTGCGGCTTGAGCGCGATGATCTCGGCGTCGAAGGCGTCGATCTGCCCGCGCAGGGCTTCGAAACTCATGGCCCCGATGACGTCGGCCCACTGCGAGAGGCGCGTGGCGTCGTCGAGGGCGAGGCAGCTCAGGCCGGTCATGCACGGCGTGCCGTTGACCAGGCAGAGCCCGTCCTTGGCGCCCAGTTGCACCGGTTCCAGGCCCTCGGCGGCCAGCGCCTGGGCGGCGGGAACGATCTCGCCGCGATAACTCACCTCGCCGATACCCAGCAGCGCCACGCCGACGTGGGCCATGTGGGTCAGGTAACCGACCGAGCCCTGCGACGGTACGCGCGGGGTGATGCCATGGTTGAGCAGCGCGACCAGCGCTTCCACGACGCGGCGGTGCAGGCCGGACTTGCCATGGCTGTAGTTGGTGATGGCCGCGCAGATGATCGCGCGGGTCTGTTCGTCCTTCAGCGGCTCGCCGACGCCACAGGCATGGCTGAGCAGGGTGTTGCGCGAGAGCTGCGCCAGTTGTTCGCCCTGCAGCACCACGTTGCACAGCGCACCCAGCCCGGTGCTGATGCCATAGGCCCGTTCCCCGCGGCTGACGATACGCTCGACGATGCCATGGGCATTGTCGATGCGCGCCCAGGCCGCCGACGCCAGTTGCAGGGGCGCGCCATGGCGAGCCACCGCGACCAGGTCCTGCCAGCGCAGCGGGCCGTTGCCGAGGGTGATGGTGGAAGAGGACGACATGCAGAACTCCTGTAGGCGGGGAAGCCCCCTTCCCCGCCGGTGAATGGCTTTAGATCGCGGCGACGCGGCGCTGGACGAAGCGGTCGACGTATTCGTCGGCGGGCTTGTGCAGGATGTCGGTGGGCGCGCCGACCTGGATCAGCTGGCCGTCCTTGAGGATGGCGATGCGGTTGCCGATGCGCACCGCTTCGTCAAGGTCGTGGGTGATGAAGACGATGGTCTTGTGCAGGGTCTTCTGCAGCTCCAGCAACTGGTCCTGCATGTCCGCGCGGATCAGCGGGTCGAGGGCGCTGAAGGCTTCGTCCATGAGGATGATGTCGGTGTCCGCGGCCAGTGCGCGGGCAAGACCAACCCTTTGCCGCATGCCGCCGGAAAGCTGGTGCGGGTAGGACTTCTCGTAGCCCTTCAGGCCCACGGTGGCGATCCAGTGCAGGGCGCGCTCCTGGCACAGCGTCTTGCTCTCGCCACGGATCTTCAGGCCGTAGGCGACGTTGTCGAGCACGCTCTTGTGCGGCAGCAGGCCGAAGCTCTGGAACACCATGCTGATCTTGCGCCGGCGGAAGTTCTCCAGCGCGGCCGCGTCATAGGCGAGGACGTCCTCGCCGTCCACCAGGATCTGCCCGCTGGTGGGGTCGATCAGGCGGTTGAAGTGGCGCACCAGGGTCGACTTGCCGGAACCGGACAGGCCCATGATGACGAAGATCTCCCCGGCATCGATGGACAGCGAGAGGTCGTTCACCCCGACCACGCAATCGGTGGCGGCGAGCACCTCGGCCTTGCTCTTGCCCTGGCGGATCATCGCCAGGGCCGCATCGGCCTTGGCGCCGAAGATCTTGTAGACGTTCTTGACCTGGATCTTGCTCATTTGCTGGCCTCATGGTGGCGCGAGCGGCCGTAAGCCTGGGTGATGCGATCGATGACCACGGCGAGGATGACGATGGCGAGACCCGCCTCCAGCCCCTTGCCGACGTTGAGCGTCTGGATGCCCACCAGGACATCCTCGCCCAGCCCGCGGGCGCCGATCATCGAGGCGATGACTACCATCGACAGGGCCATCATGGTGGTCTGGTTGATGCCGGCCATGATGCTCGGCAACGCCAGCGGCAGCTGCACGCCGAACAGTTGCTGGCGGCGGTTGGCGCCGAAGGCGGTGATGGCTTCCATCACCTCGCGGTCGACCTGGCGAATGCCCAGGTCGGTGAGGCGGATCAGCGGCGGCGCGGCGTAGATCACGGTGGCGAAGATCGCCGGCACCTTGCCCAGGCCGAACAGCATCAGCACCGGGATCAGGTACACGAAGCTGGGCATGGTCTGCATGATATCCAGCATGGGCAGCAGCACGGCGCGGAAGCGGTCGCTGCGCGCGGCGACGATGCCCAGCGGAATGCCGATCAGCACCGAGATGATAGTCGCGACCATCATCAGCGCGAGGGTCTGCATCAGCTTGTCCCACAGGCCCACGGCGCCCACCAGGAACAGCAGCCCGACTATGACCACAGTCGGCAGGATGCGCCGGGTGGCGTGCCAGGCAATGCCAGCGACGATGGCCAGCATCAGCCACCAGGGCGTGGCTCGCAGCACGCTCTCCAGGTTGACGATGGCCCACAGCAGGGTATCGGAGATGTGGCGGAACACGTCGCCGTAGTTGGTGACCAGGGCATCGACCCAACCGTTGACCCAGTCGGCGATGGAGAAGGTGAAGCGTTCGGGAAACATGGCACGTACTCGTCAGGAGTGGGCATCACCGGGGAAGCTGGGCCTCCCCGGATTCGGCAGCGTCAGAGCGCGGCCTGGACCTTCTTCGCAGCGTCCTCGCTGACCCAGGTGGTCCACACCTCCGGGTGCTCCTTGAGGAAGGCCTTGGCCAGTTGCTCGGAGGTGAGCTTCTCCTTGGCCATCTTCGCCAGGTTCTGGTTCAGCAGGTCGATGGGCAGGTTGACCTTCTCCAGCACGGCCACCAGTTCCGGGGCCTGGTCATGGAAGGCCTTGGACAGGCCGACCTGGATCTTCACGTCCTTGTTCACGCCCGGCTCCTCCAGCTTCACCAGGTCGGCCTGGCCCATCAGCGGCGTCGGCGACCAGTAGTAGAAGAGAATAGGCTCCTTGCGCTTGTAGCTCGACAGCACGGCGGCATCCAGGGCCGGGCCCGTGCCGGGGCGGAAGTTGGTGTACTTGTCCTCCAGGCCGTACTTCTTCAGCATCTCGGAGTTTTCCAGCTCGCAGGTCCAGCCGGCCGGGCAGTTGTAGAAGCGGCCCTTGCCCGGCTCTTCCGGATCGCGGAAGACTTCGGCGTACTGGGCAAGGTCGGTCACGGCCTTCAGGTTCGGCGCCTTGGCTTCGATGTTGCGCGCCTTGTCGCCCTCGATCACGAAGCGCGGCACGTACCAGCCCTCGGTGGCGCCGACGATGGGCGCGCCCACGCCGACCACCTTGTTCGCGGCGGCGGCCTTGTTCCAGGCGTCGCTGCGGCCGATCCATTCCTCGCTGAAGATCTGGATGTCGTTGTTCGCCAGTGCCTGCTCCATGGTGATGGAGTTGCCCGGCAGGCTGTCGGTTTCACAGCCGTAGCCGTTCTTCAGGATGATCTGCATGAGGTCGGTGAGCAGCATGCCGCTCTCCCAGTTCAGCCCGGCGAATTTCACCGCCTTGCCGCTCTCGCACCAGCCGGCGGCCTGGGCCGAAGCCATGGTGCCGCCCAGCAGACCGGCGGAAAGGAACAGGCCCAGCAGCGTCTTCTTGGTGTTGTTCATCTGATGCTCCTAAACGTGAATGAGGTTGGGCAGTGCAAGGGCCGCGCCTGCATGTGGCCGCGCGGCCGGGCCGGGTCTGTTCAGGTGCGGGCCGGCAGGATCAGCCGGTCCGGTACTGGCCGCGTGACGCGGCGGGCGACCAGGTAATAGAGAACGGCCGGAACCACGAGGCCGATGATCCAGGAGATGTCCACGCCGCCCAGGGCGTCCACCAGCGGGCCGGTGTAGAACTTGGTGGAGATGAAGGGCAGCTGCACCAGCACGCCGATCACATAGACGCTGATGCCGGGGATGTTCCAGCGGCCGTAGCGGCCATCGGGGTCGGCCAGCGCCGGTACGTCGTAGTGCTCGCGGGTGATGCAGTAGTAGTCCACCAGGTTGACCGCGCTCCACGGGGTGAAGAAGGCCAGCAGGAAGAGGATGAAGGACTTGAACGCGCCGAGGAACGAATGCTGGCCGAGCAGCGCGATCAGGGTCGCGGCGCCGACGATCAGCAGGACGAACACCAGGCGCTGCATGCGGCTCACTTCCAGGTGGCCGCGGAAGCCGCTGATCACGGTGGCGATGCACATGAAGCTGCCGTAGGAGTTCAGCGTCGAGATGGTGATCTTGCCGAAGGCGATGCTGAAATACAGCAGCGCGGCGACGGCACCACTGCCGCTCAGGCCGACGATGTAGGCCACTTCATGTCCGGCGAACTGGCCGTTGGCTCCGGCGGCAGCGAACACGCCGAAGATCATCGCCACCTGCGCGCCGATCACCGAGCCTGCGCCCACGGCGAGGAAGGTTTTCACCGAGGACGTCTTGCTCGGCAGGTAGCGCGAGTAGTCCGCGACGTAGGGACCGAAGGCGATCTGCCAGGAGGCGGCCAGGGACACCGCGAGCAGGAAGCTGCTCCAGCTGAAGTGGCGGATCTGCAGCAGCGCGCTGACGTCGGTCTGGCTCATCAGGCGGCTGAACAGGTAGACGAAGGCAATCACCCCGATGACGCTGGCGATGCGGCCGATGACGTGGATCACCCGGTAGCCGAGCACGGTCACCAGCACGATGACGCTGGCAAACATCAGGATGCCGACGCTGTCGCTGACACCGAACAACTGGCCCAGCGCCTGGCCGGAAAGCACCGTGCCGGTGGCGGTGAAGCCCAGGTACATCAGGCACACCAGCACGATCGGAATGGCCGCGCCGTAGACGCCGAACTGCACGCGACTGGAGATCATCTGCGGCAGGCCGAGCTTCGGCCCTTGGGCGGCGTGCAGCGCCATCACGCCACCGCCCAGCAACTGGCCGATGAGCAGGCCGATCAGCGACCAGAACACATCGCCGCCCAGCACCACGGCGAGGGCGCCGGTGACGATGGCGGTGATCTGCAGGTTGGCGCCCAGCCACAGGGTGAACTGGCTGTAGAGCTTGCCGTGGCGCTCGGCCTCGGGAATGTAGTTGATCGAACGCACTTCGATCAGGGGTTTGGAGCTATCACTGGCCTGGGACATCGCTATTGTTCTCCCGAAGGGATTTCTTGTCTGTCGATGTACTGCTTGTTTACGGACCGGGCCGCCGCACCACGCCGTGCGGCGGCCCTCTCCCTGGTCCTGGCTTGCTGTCGCCGGATTACTTGCCGGTGATCATCGGCAGGTTCAGGCCCTGCTCCTTGGCGCAATCGATGGCGATCTGGTAGCCGGCGTCGGCATGGCGCATCACGCCGGTGCCCGGGTCGTTGGTCAGCACGCGGGCGATGCGCGCAGCGGCCTCATCGGTACCGTCGCAGACGATCACCATGCCCGAGTGCTGGGAGAAGCCCATGCCCACGCCGCCGCCGTGGTGCAGCGAGACCCAGGTGGCGCCGCTGGCGGTGTTCAGCAGGGCGTTGAGCAGCGGCCAGTCGGATACGGCATCGGAGCCGTCGCGCATGGCTTCGGTCTCGCGGTTCGGGCTGGACACCGAGCCGGAGTCGAGGTGGTCGCGGCCGATCACGATCGGCGCCTTCAACTCGCCGCGACGGACCATTTCGTTGAAGGCAAGGCCCAGCTTGGCGCGCTGGCCCAGGCCGACCCAGCAGATGCGCGCCGGCAGGCCCTGGAAGCTGATGCGCTCCTTGGCCATGTCCAGCCAGTTGTGCAGGTGGGCATCGTCCGGGATCAGCTCCTTGACCTTGGCGTCGGTCTTGTAGATGTCCTCGGCATCACCGGACAGCGCCGCCCAGCGGAACGGGCCGATACCGCGGCAGAACAGCGGGCGAATGTAGGCCGGGACGAAGCCGGGGAAGTCGAAGGCGTTGTCGACGCCCTCTTCCTTGGCCATCTGGCGGATGTTGTTGCCGTAGTCGAAGGTCGGCACCCCCTGCTTCTGGAACTCCAGCATGGCTTTGACGTGCACGGCCATGGACTGCTTGGCGGCCTTCACCACGGCAGCCGGTTCGGTCTGCGCGCGGTCACGGTACTGCTCCCAGGTCCAGCCGGCCGGCAGGTAGCCGTTGAGTGGGTCATGGGCAGAAGTCTGGTCAGTGACCATGTCCGGGCGCACGCCGCGCTTGAGCAGTTCCGGGAGGATTTCCGCGGCGTTGCCCAGCAGGGCGATGGAGATGGCCTTGCCTTCGGCGGTGTATTTCGCGATGCGCGCCAGGGCGTCGTCGAGGTCCTTGGCCTGCTCGTCGACGTAGCGGCTGGCGAGGCGGAAGTCGATGCGGCTCTGCTGGCATTCGATGTTCAGCGAGCAGGCGCCGGCCAGGGTGGCGGCCAGCGGCTGGGCGCCGCCCATGCCGCCGAGGCCGGCGGTGAGCACCCAGCGCCCCTTGAGGTTGCCGTCGTAGTGTTGGCGACCGGCCTCGACGAAGGTTTCGTAGGTGCCCTGGACGATGCCCTGGCTGCCGATGTAGATCCAGGAACCTGCGGTCATCTGGCCGTACATGGCCAGGCCCTTGGCGTCGAGTTCGTTGAAGTGCTCCCAGTTGGCCCAGTGCGGCACCAGGTTGGAGTTGGCGATCAGCACGCGCGGGGCGTTGGCGTGGGTCTTGAAGACGCCGACCGGCTTGCCGGACTGCACCAGCAGGGTCTCGTCCTCATTCAGCTCCTTCAGGGTCTCGACGATCCTGTCGTAGCACTCCCAGTTGCGCGCGGCGCGGCCGATGCCGCCGTACACCACCAGCTCCTTCGGATTCTCGGCGACTTCCGGGTCGAGGTTGTTCATCAGCATGCGCAGCGGCGCTTCGGTCAGCCAGCTCTTGGCGTTCAGTTGGGTGCCGCGCGGGGCACGGATTTCGACGTCGCGGAATTTGGTCACGGAAGGCTCCTTCGCTTTGCTCGGATCGTTAAGCCGGTGAAGGCTTGGCGGTTCGTTCGACGGTCTCGAGGGTTCGAAACCATCATGTCTATGCTTGTATGTACAAGTATAAGCAAAGCGAAGGCCAATATTGACCGACGAGGGCCTCAGCCAGTCACCAATCGATATTATCTTATTGATTTAAAAGAAATAAAAATCCGAAAGCGGGATCCTGGAACGGCTGTCATCCATTGCCATCCTTCAGACAATTGCACCAGAAGGAGACTTCTCTGCACCGTTTCGTTGCGTTCGGTAACACCGCTCGCTACCAAGGGACACAGGTTGTATAGACAAGCATATTGCAGCGAGATTTTGGCGCAGTGTCTTCCGGATACACCCACTCCCTGAAGGGAGAGGGCGCGCCCGACTAAAGCGAACCGTTCGCCCTCTCCTGCTACCTCGCATGCAGGATGACACCAGGGGCCCCAGTACTGCCGAACCCGTCCCCTCTCCCTTCAGGGAGAGGGTTAGGGAGAGGGAACGCCCCCGCACCCTCTACACCCGTTTACTTCAACGCCGCATCGATTTTCATCGCCGCGTCTGCCGTCACCCACTTCGACCACAGCTCCCGATGCTCGCGGAAGAACTTCGCCCGCACGTCCGCCACGTCCCGGTGGTGCTCGGCCATGTCGGCCAGCAGTGCGTTGAACATCGGCAGCGGCAGCTCGACCTTCTCGAACACCTGCACCAAAGCCGGCGCCTTGTCGTGGAAGTCGCGGGACACGCCGATGCTGATCTTCGCCGGCAGCGAGCGCGAGCCCTTGGGGTTGGGGTCGTTGGGATCGGTCAGGGTCTTCCAGGCCGCCTCGTCGAACGGCGGTTCCTCCAGCTGCACCAGCTTGAAGCGCCCCAGCAGCGGAGTCGGCGCCCAATAATAGAAGAGCACCGGCCGGCCCTGGGCGATGCCTGAGCTGATGGCGGCGTCCAGCGCCGGGCCGGCGCCGGTGCGGAAGTTCACGTAGCTGTCCGTCAGGCCGTAGGCCTTGAGCTTCTGCGTGTTGACGATCTCGCAGGTCCAGCCGGTGGGGCAGTTGTAGAACCGGCCCTTGTCCGGCTCCTCGTCATCCTTGAACAGCGCCTTGTACCTGGGCAGATCGCTGACCGACTTCAGCTCCGGCGCAGAGGCCTTGATGCCCCGTTTCGCGTCGCCGTGCACCACATAGTCGGGCACCCACCAGCCTTCACTGGCGCCCTTGACCGTCTCGCCCACGGAGAACACCTGGCCGGCCTTCTCCGCCTGCTGCCATACGGTGCTGCGCCCGGCCCACTGCTCGCCGGTAACCTGGATGTCGTTCTGCTTCAGCGCGTTCTCCATGGTCACGGTGTTACCCGGCACCGCGTCGGTCTGGCAGCCGTAGCCCTTCTCCAAAATGAAGCGCAAAACCTGGGTGGTAAACATGCCGCTCTCCCAGTTCAGCCCGGCGAACACCACGGGTTTCGGATAGGGACAGCCAGCGGCAAGGGTTTGCGCGCACAGGCCGAAGGCCAGCAGCAGCGCGAACAGGCAACGGGGGGTGGACATGGGACGGTCTCCGGGCACGTTGGTGTCCATTGGGTTTAGCCGCCGATCCACGATTTGCCCACGACCATCGGACTGGAAATGCCACCGCCGGTGACATTCATTCTCTTCATGCATCACCGCACGTCCGGTGAAATGCCGAACCATGCGCCCCGGAGCGCCATGGCACAGCGATTGCTATACCTGTATATACAGGAACGATCCACGGTAACACTTCACCGAATCCAGGATGCCGCCATGCCCGAAACCCTGCTCCTGACGCCCGGCCAGTTCGACCTCGACCAGCTGCGCGCCATCTACCAGCACCAACCCGACCTGCAGCTCGCCGACGAATGCCGCGAAGCCATCCTGCGCAGCGCGCAGACGGTCAGCCAGATCATCGCCGACCAGCGCACCGTCTACGGCATCAACACCGGCTTCGGCCTGCTGGCGCGCACCTCAATCGCCGAAGACCAACTCGCCACCCTGCAGCGCAACCTGATCCTTTCCCATTGCACCGGCACCGGCCCGCTGCTGGACGACGCCAGCGTGGCGCTGATCATGGCGTTGAAGATCGGCTCCCTGGCGCGCGGCTTCTCCGGCGTCGGATTGCCGGTGATCGAGACGCTGCTCAAGCTCTACCGGGCGCGGGTCTACCCGTGCATCCCGTCCCAGGGTTCGGTGGGCGCCTCCGGCGACCTCGCGCCGCTGGCGCACCTGTCCGCGACCCTGCTGGGCGTCGGCCAGGTGCGCCATGAAGGGCGCATCCTCGAAGCCATCGAGGGCCTTGCCATTGCCGGCGCCGAACCGCTGGTGCTGGGCCCGAAGGAAGGCCTGGCGCTGATCAACGGCACCCAGGTGTCCACCGCGCTGGCCCTGCGCGGACTGTTCGCGGCGGAAAAGCTGTTCATCTCGGCGGTGGTCGCCGGCAGCCTGACGGTGGAGGCGCTGAAGGGCTCGTTCGTCCCCTTCGATGCACGTATCCAGGAAGTGCGCGGCCAACCGGGGCAGATCGCGGTTGCCGCGCTGTACCGCGAGCTGCTGCACGACAGCTCGATCAACCAGTCGCACATCGACTGCAAGCGCGTGCAGGACCCGTACTCGCTGCGCTGCCAACCACAGGTGATGGGCGCGTGCCTGGATCACCTGCGCTTCGCCGCCGGGGTGTTCCTGCGCGAGGCCAATGCCGTGTCCGACAACCCGCTGGTGTTCAGCGCTGACGGCGATGTTCTGTCAGGCGGTAATTTCCACGCCGAGCCGGTGGCCATGGCCTCCGACGTGCTGGCGCTGGCGATCTCCGAGATAGGCGCGCTGTCCGAACGACGCATCGCCCAGCTGGTCGACCCGGCGATGTCCGGGCTGCCGGCCTTCCTGGTCAAGGAAGGCGGACTGAACTCCGGCTTCATGATCGCCCAGGTCACCTCGGCGGCCCTGGCCTCGGAGAACAAGACCTGGGCCCACCCGGCCTCTGTGGACAGCCTGCCGACCTCGGCCAACCAGGAAGACCACGTATCCATGGCCACCTTCGCCGCGCGCCGCCTGCAGGACATGGCCGGCAACAGCGCCGGCGTGGTCGCCATCGAGCTGCTCGCCGCCGCGCAGGGCGTGGACTTCCATGCGCCGCTGCAGAGCTCGCCGCAGTTGCAGGAAGTGCGCACGCTGATCCGCAGCCAGGTGCCGCATTATGAGCAGGACCGCTACTTCGCCCCGGACATCGCCGCGGCGCGGGCCTGGGTGGAAAATGGGGTGCTGAGCCGGTGGATTGGTTACGAGCGGCTTTACGACTGACGCGGCAACCAAGGCTGTCCGGCTTACCCATCCTACAAACGACAAGGGCGCCTCGAAGGCGCCCTTGTCGTTCAACGCGGATCGAGTTCGATCACGCAGATATCCGCCCTGTCCACCGCTGACAGCCGCCACTCGCGCAGCGCGCCTTCGCCCTCGGCAATCAGCGTGTCATGCAACCCCAGCACCCCGGCGGCCGCACCGTTCAGGCTGGCATGTATCCCTTCTCCCGCACTGAACAACAGCACTGTCGATGCGCTGCTGAAGAAATGCGCCCCGCCCTCCAACCGCAGCCATTGCAGCCGTGCGCGGTAGCGAGTGGGTGAATAGATCAGGTTGAAGTCGCGGATCGCACCGCCCAGCAGCGTGCAGTCCACTGCGCTGGCGCCATCGAAGGCGAAGGCATCGAGCGCGCGCAGATCACGCGAGCCGACGCCATCTACTTTCAGGCGCATGCCCTCGCCTTCCAGCACGCTGATGACCCGCTGATAGCCGGTGAACGCGGAGAACGGCCCCGGTGCGCCGACATCGGCGATGGACACACGCCAGCCGAAACCTTCCAGGCCGTCGCCTGCGTCGCGGACGATCTCTCGGGTAGTGCCCGCGCCGTTCTTCCAGGGCATCGCCGGATAGTCTACGGCGCGCAAAAGCTTTACGTCGGTCATGAACTGAATCGTCCTTCCAGGCGGTAGCGCGACCCCGGATAGAGCAGGCGCGCGCTGGTCACGGTATTGCGTCCCGACCAGGTGCGCCGACGGATCAGCAGGCACGGCTCATGGCGGTCGACGGACAGCAGCTTGCATTCCTCGGGGCTGGGCAGCACCGCCTCGACCACGTGCTCGCCCTCGCTCAGCGGCGCAACCTGGGTCAGGTAGGCGAATGGCGTCTGCCCGGTGAAATCCTGCTTCAGGTAATCCGGCGCCACGGCCGCGTTGACGTAGCGATCCTCGATCTGCACCGGGATATCGTTTTCGTAGTGCACGATCACCGAGTGGAAGATGCGCTGGCCTTCGCGCACGTCCAGCGCCAGCGCTCGCTCGGCACTGGCCAGCTCCTCCACCAGGCTGACCACCACCAGATGGTGCTTGTGCCCGCGGGCGGTGATTTCCTCGGCGATGTTCTGTACCTGGAACAGCGCCGACTGGCCCTTGGGCTCGGCGACGAAGGTACCCACGCCCTGCATGCGCACCAGCAGGCCGTCCGCGGTCAGCTCGCGCAGCGCGCGGTTGATGGTCATGCGGCTGACGCCCAGCTCGTCGACCAGCTCCGCCTCGGACGGCACGCGGTGGTGCGGCGGCCAGGTGCCGGACTGGATCTGCTGGATGATCAACTGCTTGACGCGGGCATACAGCGGCGCGGGAATTTCCCCCATCTGCGCGGCGAGCGACGAACCCTCGACGGGCGAGGTAGGCGTGGGCGATGCGGGCACGGGAAACTCCTTGTCTGGGCGACGGTGGGCGAAGGCCTGGGTCTGACTCCGGCATGTACCGGATTCGACCGGTGCATACAAGTCCTCTGACGACCGTCGGGTTCCTGGCAGTTTACGGTCTCGGCAAACGTCTGTATATGTATATACAAATTCCAAGAACCCCGCGAGGCCTCCGCGCATGTCCGTCCTGTTCGCCGAATCCGCCCTGCTGCCCTCCGGCTGGGCGCGCAATGTCCGTTTCGAGATCGATGCTGACGGCCTGTTCACCGCGATCACGCCGGACGCCAGCGCGGAAGGCGCCGAGCACGTCGCCGGGCCGCTGCTGGCGGGTATGCCGAACCTGCACTCGCATGCCTTCCAGCGCGCCATGGCAGGCCTGGCGGAAGTGGCCGGCAACCCCAACGACAGCTTCTGGACCTGGCGCGACCTGATGTATCGCCTGGTCGGACGCCTGTCGCCCGAGCAGGTGGGCGTCATCGCCCGCCAGCTGTACATCGAGATGCTCAAGGCCGGTTACACCGGTGTCGCCGAATTCCATTACGTGCACCACGACGTCGATGGCAATCCCTACGCCAACCCGGCGGAACTGGCCCTGCGCGTCAGCCAGGCGGCAACGGACGCCGGCATCGGCCTGACCCTGCTGCCGGTGCTCTACTCCCACGCCGGCTTCGGCGGCCAGGCACCCAGCGAGGGCCAGCGTCGCTTCATCAACAGCACCGAAAGCTATCTGAAGCTGATCGACGGCCTGCGCGCGCACCTGGCGAAGCAGCCGCAGCAGAGCCTCGGCCTGTGCTTCCACTCCCTGCGCGCGGTGACGCCGCAGCAGATCAGCGAAGTGCTGGGCGCCGACTCCAGCGATTGCCCGGTGCACATCCACATTGCCGAGCAGCAGAAGGAGGTCGACGACTGCCTGGCCTGGAGCGGCCGCCGTCCGTTGCAATGGCTGCACGAGAACGTCGCGGTGGACCAGCGCTGGTGCCTGGTCCACGCCACCCACGCGCAAGCCGATGAAGTGACCGCCATGGCCCGCAGCGGCGCGGTCGCAGGCCTCTGCCTGACCACCGAGGCGAACCTGGGCGACGGCATCTTCCCGGCGGTGGACTACCTCGCCCAGCACGGCCGCTTCGGCATCGGCTCGGACAGCCATGTGTCACTCAGCGTGGTCGAGGAACTGCGCTGGCTGGAATACGGGCAGCGCCTGCGCGACCAGCGCCGCAATCGCCTGTACGGACAAGATCAACCCATGGTCGGCCGCACTCTGTTCGACGCGGCGCTGTCCGGCGGCGCCCAGGCCCTTGGCCAGCCCACCGGCGAACTGGCGGTAGGCAAGCGCGCCGACCTGCTGGTGCTCGACGGCGGCGACCCTTACCTGCAAACCGCCCGTGGTGACGCCATCCTCAACCGCTGGCTGTTCGCCGGTGGCGATCGCCAGATCCGTGATGTGATGGTTGCCGGGCAATGGCGGGTACGCGAGGGCCGGCATGCGCTCGAAGAACAGAGCGCCCGCGAGTTCGCCAGCGTGCTGCGCCAATTGCTGGACTAAGACACCGTTGTAGGATGGTGTGGAGCGAAGCGATACCCATGTGGTTGAAGGCCAGGATAGAGCCCCTACGTGGGCGCAGAACCTGGAACAGCTCATGCGCCACCCGGCCCGGCGGCGGATAATACTGGCGCATTATTCGCCCTACGGTGACGTTCGACCGCGCGTAGAGGCGGACTCTGTCAGCGTTGGTTTGCGGCGCTGTTTTCCGATTGCGGACGGAGTCCGCTCCTACACAAAGGTTGAATCCCCCGCCGCGCAAAAATCGCAGGCAAGAAAAAACCCCGCTTCTTGCGAAGCGGGGTCTTGCAGACCGATATCCTGACGTCCGTGCTAGCCACCGTCCTTGGTGGATTCCCTTGTTTCCGTATTGTCGTTGGCGCTTCCTGCGCAATGTCCTGACTGAGATAAAGGTTACCGCTGCAGGCCTTTGTCAGATAGACGCCGATCACCACCGCTGTTTGTAAGCCAAGGCTTACAAAGTTTCGAAATAGCAGCCTTGGAAAAAGAAATATCCCATAAAAAACCCCACCGGAGCGGGGCTTTTTTCAGACGCAGAGGCTTAGAACTGCGCGGCATCCAGCAGGTACAGCGACTCGCTGCCGGCCTTCACCGAGGCGGTCAGGGAGTGGATGCGCGGCAGCAGGCGGGCGAAGTAGAAGCGCGCGGTGCCCAGCTTGCTGGCATAGAACTCGTCCTGGCCTTCCTTGCCCAGCGAAGCGCGAGCCATCAGGGCCCACATGTACGCATAGGCGGTGTAGCCGAAGGCGTGCAGGTACTCGACCGAGGCAGCACCGATCTCGTTCGGGTTGCCCTTGGCGCGGTCCAGGACCCAGGCGGTCAGCTCGTCCAGGTTCTGCACGGCGGCGTTCAGCGGGCCGGTGAATTCAGCCAGCTCGGCGGAGGCGGAAGCGGTGAAGGCGCGGATCTCGTCGGTGAACAGCTTGGCGTAGGCGCCGCCGCTGCCGACGATCTTGCGGCCCATCAGGTCCAGCGCCTGGATGCCATTGGTGCCTTCGTAGATCTGGGTGATGCGGCAATCGCGCACCAGTTGCTCCTGGCCCCACTCGCGGATGAAGCCGTGGCCGCCGAAGATCTGCTGGCCGTGAATGGTGGTTTCCAGGCCCATGTCGGTGAGGAAGGCCTTGGCCACCGGGGTCAGCAGGGCGACCAGTTCCTCGGCGCGCTTGCGGGTGGTCGGCTCTTCGCTGTACTTGGCGGTGTCCAGCTGCATGGCGACGTAGCTGGAGAAGGCGCGACCGCCCTCGTTGAGCGCCTTCATGGTCAGCAGCATGCGACGCACGTCGGGGTGGACGATGATCGGGTCGGCGGCCTTGTCTTGCGCCACCGGGCCGGTCGGCGCGCGGCTCTGGATACGCTCGCGGGCGTACTCCACGGCGCTCTGGTAGGAACGCTCGCCGGTGGCCAGGCCCTGGATGCCCACGCCCAGGCGCTCGTAGTTCATCATGGTGAACATGGCGGCCAGGCCCTTGTTCGGCGCATCGACGATCCAGCCGGTAGCGCCGTCAAAGTTCATCACGCAGGTGGCGGAG
This sequence comes from Pseudomonas sp. DP-17, assembly GCF_022380625.1. NCBI lineage: Bacteria > Pseudomonadati > Pseudomonadota > Gammaproteobacteria > Pseudomonadales > Pseudomonadaceae > Pseudomonas > Pseudomonas sp. DP-17. Next base: position 432,569 of record NZ_JAKSXG010000009.1, on the reverse strand, counting down.
GCCTTGATGCCCATCTTGTGCTCGATGGAGCCGCAGGACACGGCGTTGCGCTCGCCCAGCGAACCGTCGGCGTTGACCATCACCTTCGGCACCAGGAACAGCGAGATGCCCTTGGAACCGGCCGGCGCGTCGGGAAGCTTGGCCAGCACCAGGTGGATGATGTTCTCGGTCAGGTCGTGCTCGCCGCCGGTGATGAAGATCTTGGTGCCGGAAATCTTGAAGCTGCCGTCAGCCTGCGGCTCGGCCTTGGTGCGGATGATGCCCAGGTCGGTGCCGGCGTGCGGCTCGGTCAGGCACATGGAACCGGCCCAGGTGCCGGCGTACATGTTCGGCAGGTACTTGGCCTTGAGTTCTTCGCTGGCGTGGTTGAGCAGCGACAGGCAGGCGCCGGCGGTCAGCATCGGGTACAGGCCGAAGGACAGGTTGGCCGAGTTGACCATTTCCTCGACCTGGGCGCCGATCACCTTGGGCATGCCCATGCCGCCGAATTCCGGTGCGCCGCCGACACCCACCCAGCCGCCTTCGGCGTAGGTGCGGTAGGCCTCGGGGAAGCCCGCCGGGGTCTTCACGCCCTCGGCGCTCCAGCTGCAGCCTTCTTCGTCGCCGCTGCGGTTCAGCGGGGCGATTACGCCGCCGGTGACCTTGCCGGCCTCTTCGAGGATCGCAGCAGCGGTCTCGGCATCGACGGTTTCGGCCAGGGCGGGCAGTTCGGCCCAGAGATTGGCGACCTCGAAGACTTCATTGAGGACGAATTGCATGTCGCGCAGGGGAGCTTTGTAGTCAGCCATGATGGATCCTCGAACGAAAACGACGGCTGATCTGGCAGCCAGCGGTATCAGAATAGGAGGTACTCGAAGGTACGCCGCCGGAGTTTACTCCAACAACTTTTCAGACTTTAAGCGTCATGATGTGACCGCACAACTATTGATTGGTCACAATATGTAGCCTGAACGAGAAGGCCCGCTCGGGGCGGGCCTTCTTGTCTGGCGCGGGGATTTACAGGGCGAATTGCTCCGCCGACAGGCGCATCAGCACCTCGGCGCCGGCCTCCACCGCCGCCACATGGCCCGACGCGCGGGGCAGCAGGCGGCTGAAGTAGAACTCGGCGGTGGCCAGCTTGGTCTCGTAGAAGGCCTTCTCGCCGGCGCCCTCCTCCAGCTTCTGCTGGGCGACCAGCGCCATGCGCAGCCAGAAATAGCCGAGGGTGACGTAGCCGGAGAACATCAGGTAGTCCACCGAGGCGGCGCCCACTTCGTCCGGGTTCTTCATGGCGGCCATGCCGACTCTCTGGGTCAGCTCGCCCCATTGCTTGTTCAGCGCGGCCAGTTGGGCCACCTGGGCCTTGAGCTGCGGATGCTCGGCATGCTGCTGGCAGAGCTGGTGCACCAGCTTGGTGAAGCCCATCAGCAGCTTGCCCTGGCTGCCGAGGACCTTGCGGCCCAGCAGGTCCAGCGCCTGGATGCCGTTGGTGCCCTCGTAGATCGGCGCGATGCGGCAGTCGCGCACCAGCTGCTCCATGCCCCACTCGCGGATGAAGCCGTGGCCGCCGAACACCTGCATGCCGTGGTTGGTGACTTCCAGGCCGGTCTCGGTCATGAAGGCCTTGCAGATCGGCGTAAGGAAGGCCAGCAGGTTGGCCGCGCGCTCGCGCTCCTCGGCGTCCTGGGACAGGTGCTCGATGTCCAGCAGTTGTGCGGTGAAGTAGGCCAGCGCGCGGTTGCCTTCGTTGAACGCCTTCATGGTCAGCAGCATGCGGCGCACGTCGGGGTGGACGATGATCGGGTCGGCGGGCTTCTCCGGTGCCTTCGGCCCGGTCAGCGAGCGCATCTGCAGGCGGTCCTGGGCGTAGCGCACGGCGCCCTGATAGCTGGTCTCGCCGAGGCAGAGACCCTGCATGCCGGTGCCCAGGCGCGCGTGGTTCATCATGGTGAACATGCAGGCCAGGCCCTTGTTGGCTTCGCCGATGAGGAAGCCCTTGGCGCCATCGAAGTTCATCACGCAGGTGGCCGAAGCCTTGATGCCCATCTTGTGCTCGATGGAACCGCAGGCCACGGCGTTGCGGCTACCGACCTCGCCGTTCGCGTCCAGGTTGAACTTGGGCACGATGAACAGCGAGATGCCCTTGGTGCCAGCGGGCGCGTCGGGCAGCTTGGCCAGGACCAGGTGGATGATGTTCTCGCTCATGTCATGCTCACCGGCGGAGATGAAGATCTTGGTGCCGGTGATCGCGTAGCTGCCGTCGGCGTTGGGCACGGCGCGGGTCTTGATGATGCCCAGGTCGGTGCCGCAGTGCGGCTCGGTGAGGCACATGGTGCCGGTCCACACCGCGCTGGTCATGCGCGGCAGGTAGGTATTCTTCTGATCCTGCGTGCCGTGGGCATGGATGGCGGCCATCGCGCCCTTGGTCAGGCCGGGGTACATGCCCCAGGAGCAGTTGGACGCGCCGATCATCTCGCTGACCAGCAGGCCGAGGGACGGCGGCAGGCCCTGGCCGCCATATTCCGGGTCGCTGGAAACGCCGTTCCAGCCGGCCTCGACGTACTGCGCGAAAGCTTCCTTGAAGCCTTTGGGCGTGGTCACCACGCCGTTGTCGAAGTGGCAGCCTTCCTCGTCGCCGGAGCGGTTCAGCGGGGCGATGACCTGCTCGCAGAACTTCGCGCCTTCCTCGAGGATGGCGGCGAACATGTCCGGGGTGGCGTCGGTGGCGCCGAGGGCTTCGTAGCGGCCGGTGAAGTCGAAGACTTCGTCGGTGAGGAAGCGCACGTCGCGCAGGGGGGCCTTGTACTCGGGCATCGCGAATCTCCGTTCGGTTCGTGCGCCGAAGCGGCGCGTAAAACCCGAACCTAACGATCCGTGACCGCCCGGACAATCACGCTGCACGCCCTGAATGCGCAGTCATAACGCAGGCCGCTCAGGCGGTGCGCACCGCTCCACGACGGGATTGCCCATGCACGGCCACGCGGTTGCGCCCGCCGCTCTTGGCCGAATACAGCGCTTCGTCAGCGCCCTTGATGACCTCGTCCGGGCTGCGCCGCTCGCCGTCGCGCTCGGCGACGCCAACGCTGATGGTCACCGAGACGGTCTGCGCATCCTTGCCGCTGCGCTTGCTGCGGCCCTGGCGATCATCCTTGGGACGGTTGCCGCGGTCGCGCAGGTGCATGGCATAGCCCTCGATGGCCTGGCGCACGCCATCCAGGTAGGGCAGGCACTGCTCCACCGTCTTGCCGGCGAACACCAGGGTGAATTCCTCGCCGCCGTAGCGGTAAGCCTTGCCGCCGCCACCGGTGCGACGCAGCTGGCTGGCGACCATGCGCAGCACCTGGTCGCCGACGTCGTGGCCGTGGCTGTCGTTGAATTTCTTGAAGTGGTCCACGTCGATCATCGCCAGCACGTACTGCTGGCCCAGGCGCTGGAAGCGTTCGTTCAGCGCGCGACGCCCCGGCAGGCCGGTGAGCTCGTCGCGGAACGCCATCTGGTAGGCCTCGTGCGCCACAGCGCCGGCCAGGGTGAGCATCACCAGGCTGGTCATCACGGTGAGCGCATGGGGCAGGATGAACACCTTGGGCAGCATCCACAGCAGGCCGACCAAACCGAACAGCTGCGCAGCATGCAGCGGGCGGGGCTGGCGCACGTAGGCGGCGACCAGGGCGATGAAGGCCATGAGGAACCCGAAGTAGGACAACTGCGCGAGGTTCATCCACTGGCCGTGCAGCACCGGCCAGTAAGTGTCGCTGAGCAGTTCCGCCAGGCCCTGCGGGAAGCGCTTGGCCAGGGCCATCGCCACGCCGGCCACGGCGATCAGCGCGGCGCTGCGGGCGAGCAGGTCCTGCAGCATGTGCATGCGTTCCTGCCAGATGCCATACAGGCCGTAGAGCAGCGGCAACAGCACGCAACACAGGTGGAACACCAGCGCCGCCTCGGGCATCACCACGCGGTGCGCCTGGAAGTAGTCGACCTGGGTATCGAGGAGGAAATACGCGATATACACCACCGCCAGCATGAACAACTGGCGCTGGCGGCCATAGACCAGGCACAGCGCGCCACCTAGCAGGAGCAGCAGGGTCGGCAGCACATTGAACAGGGAGATGAAGAAGTCAGACAGTTCGCCCAGGGAGCCGGCGGCGATGCCGGCCGGAATCAGCAACAGGGGCGTGAGGAAATGGCTGATCCGGTAAGGGGCCTTGGGTCGCACAGGGGGTTCCGCAAAGTGGGTGCCGGGCTCGCCATCAGCGCAACGGCATGTGGCGTAATGATGGCATTTTCTGCGGAGATTTGTGTGGCTTGGGAGACGAAAAAGCCCGCCTTGCGGCGGGCTTTTTCCTGGTCAGCAGACGGACGGCGAGCCGCCCGTTTATAGCGCCGATCAGTAACCGAGGGCGAAATCTTCCTCGGCCAGGTCCATCAGGTTGTTGGCGCCCGACAGCATGGCACCGACGTGCGCGCGGGTGCGCGGCAGGATGCGCTGGAAGTAGAAGCGCGCGGTCTTCAGCTTGGCCTGGTAGAAGGCCTCTTCGCTGGTACCGGCAGCCAGCTTCTCGGCAGCCAGGCGAGCCATGTCGGCCCAGAAGTAGGCCAGGCAGGCGTAGCCGGAGTACATCAGGTAGTCCACCGACGCGGCGCCGACTTCCTCGCGGTCCTTCATGGCGGCCATGCCGACCTTCATGGTCAGGTCGCCCCACTCCTTGTTCAGCGCGGCCAGCGGGGCAACGAACTCCTTGACCGCTTCGTTGGCTTCGTTGGCCTGGCAGAACTTGTGCACGATCTTGGTGAAGCCCTTGAGCGCTTCGCCCTGGGTCATGAGGATCTTGCGGCCCAGCAGGTCCAGCGCCTGAACGCCGGTGGTGCCTTCGTACAGCATGGAGATACGGCTGTCGCGGACGTTCTGTTCCATGCCGTGCTCGGCGATGAAGCCGTGGCCGCCATAGATCTGCACGCCGTGGTTGGCGGCTTCGAAGCCCACTTCGGTCATGAATGCCTTGGCGATCGGAGTGAGGAAGGCCAGCATCGAGTCAGCGGCTTTCTTCTCTTCTTCGTCCTGGCTGCGCTGGACGATGTCGACCTGCTTGGCGGCGAAGTACAGCATGGCGCGGTTGCCTTCGGCGAAAGCCTTGGCAGTCAGCAGCATGCGGCGAACGTCCGGGTGCACGATGATCGGGTCGGCGGCTTTTTCCGGCGCTTTCGGGCCGGTCAGCGAACGCATCTGCAGACGCTCGCGAGCATAGGCGATGCCACCCTGGAAACCGATTTCGGCGTGGGCCAGGCCTTGCAGCGCGGTACCCAGGCGAGCGGTGTTCATGAAGGTGAACATGCAGTTCAGGCCCTTGTTCGGCGGGCCGATCAGGAAGCCGGTAGCGGCGTCGAAGTTCATCACGCAGGTGGCGTTGCCGTGAATGCCCATCTTGTGCTCGATGGAGCCACAGGACACGGCGTTGCGCTCGCCCACGTTGCCTTCTGCGTTGGGCAGGAACTTCGGCACGATGAACAGCGAGATGCCCTTGGTGCCCTGCGGGGCGTCGGGCAGGCGGGCCAGCACGATGTGGACGATGTTGTCGGCCATGTCGTGTTCACCCGCGGAGATGAAGATCTTGGTGCCGGTGATCTTGTAGGTGCCGTCAGCCTGCGGCTCGGCCTTGGTGCGCAGCATGCCCAGGTCGGTGCCGCAATGCGGCTCGGTCAGGCACATGGTGCCAGTCCACTCGCCGGACACCAGCTTGGTCAGGTAGGCCTGCTGCTGCTCCGGAGTGCCGTGGGCGTGCAGGGTGTTCATGGCGCCGTGGGACAGGCCCGGGTACATGCCCCAGGACCAGTTGGCCTGGCCGACCATCTCGCTGATGGCCAGACCAAGGGATTCGGGCAGGCCCTGGCCGCCGTGCTCGACGTCATGGGCCAGGCTCGGCCAGCCGCCTTCGACGAACTGCTGGTAGGCCTCTTTGAAGCCGGTCGGAGTCTTGACGCCTTCCGGGCTCCATTTGCAGCCTTCCAGGTCGCCAGTGCGGTTCAGCGGAGCGATTACCTGTTCGCAGAACTTCGCACCCTCTTCGAGGATGGCATTGACCATGTCCGGGGTGGCGTCTTCGGCGCCCGGCAGGTTCTGGTAGTGCGCTTCGTAGCCCAGCAGCTCGTCGCGAACGAAACGGATATCACGCAAGGGGGCCTTGTAATCAGGCATAGCGGTAAACCTCTACGAAGGGTTCTGGTTAATGGGCGACCGGTTGCTGCGGTCGCAGTGCGGGAGCATTCCCGGCCGCCCAGTCGGTGCGCGCACGCATCCGGACAGTCAAACAGGCGTTTGAAACATACGTTTACGCCATACCCTTGTCAAGCGTGCAAACCGACCGCCTGGTCACGCTCGCCGGGCTGTCCGCAGGGTGTATTCGCAGCGCCGTGATGAAGCTAATTAAAGCCCATGGCAGAGCGGCCGGCGTGTCACGAGGACAGCCGGCCGCTGAGCAGGAATCAGGGGGTGAAGACGGTCGCGCTCAGGCGCGGATATCGAGCAGCGTGCCGAGCGTTTCGTCGGCGGCCTGGATGACCTTGGCGCCGGCTTCGACCTCGTGCTGGCCACGGCGCAGATCCACCAGATGGTCGGTCAGGGCGTCACTGGAGGCGGTACGCGCGCCGGCGCTGGCGATATCGCTGCCGGCCTGGTCGACACGGCGCTGCCCTGCCTGGACGCTGGCCAGACCCGCAGAGAAAGCATTACCGGAGATTTCCATCGACGCGCCTCCTCGGCAAAAAGCAGCAAGTGGCCAGTATTCAAGCAGACGGCGCCCGCCAGGCCAAGGGCTGGTTACAAATCCAGGATGCCCAGGTCCAGGTGCGCAGCCACCGCCGCCGGCGTCGCCTGGGCCAGGCGCGGCACGCGTCCAACGCAAGGTGCCGGCAGGCGTTCGGCGAGGGTGGCGAGGTTTTCTTCCAGACGGGAGGTCTGCGCATCGACGATGTTCGCCACCCAGCCGGCCAGCACCAGGCCGTCGCGCTGGATCGCCTCGGCGCTGAGCACGGCATGGTTGATGCAGCCCAGGCGCACGCCGACGACCAGAATTACCGGAAGCTGCAGAGCGATGGCCAGGTCGGAGAGGTTCTCCTCCCCCGCCAGCGGCACGCGCCAGCCGCCAGCGCCTTCGACCAGAGTGAAGTCGGCACCCAGCGCCAGCACCGAGCGTACCGGTCCCGCGAGCGCATCCACGGCCAGTTTCACGCCCTGCTCGCGGGCGGCGAGGTGCGGAGCGATGGCCGGCTCGAAGGCGAAGGGGTTCACCTGTTCATAGACCAGCGGCACGCTGCATTCGCCCAGCAGCGCCAGCGCGTCTGAGTTGCGCAGTCCCTCGGGGCTGCGCTCGCAGCCGGAAGCCACCGGCTTGGCGGCCGCCGTGGACAACCCGGCCAGCCGTGCTGCATGCAGCAGGCCGCAGGCGACGGTGGTCTTGCCGATTTCGGTGTCGGTGCCGGTAACGAAGTAGGCGTGGGACATGGGTTCCTCGGTGTCTTTCGTAGGAGCGGACTCCGTCCGCGACAGGTCCGCTTCGCGCCGGATATCATCGCGGACGGAGTCCGCTCCTACAGGGAATTGATTTTGCGCAGGACGGCGTAGACCACCCGGTAGGTCGCGGGTAACCCCTCGGGCTGGCGGAAGCGCTCGTACGCGGCGATCAGCGCGCGCACCCGTTCGCGCCCGGTGAGGCCATCAGGCCGGCCGGGGTTGAGGTTATGCGCGCCGAGCGCCTTGAGTTCATGGGTCAGGCAGCGCAGGTCGGGGAAGTGCAGGACGCGGTCCTCGGTGCGCAACTCCAGCACTTCCAGGCCGCTGCCTGCGCAGTGCTGCTGGTACTGCTCGAAGGCGCGGAAGCGGTTCACGTGGACGAAGCCGTCCACCGCTTCCCAGCTCTGCCGCAGCTCGCCCAGGGTGCCGATACACAGGCTGCTGAAGGCCGCAACGCCGCCTGGGCGCAGCACGCGACAGGCTTCACCGAGCACCGCCGGCAGGTCGGCGCACCACTGCACGGCCAGGCTGGAAAACAGCAGGTCGCAGGCCGAATCGCGCAACGGCAGCCGTTCGGCATCGCCACCGATGAAGTGCAGCGCACCACCCTGCTCGCGGGCGTGGCGCAGCATGCCCTCGGCGATATCGACGGCCAGGCCCTGTGCCTGCGGATAACGCGCCGCCAGGGCGCGGGTGAAATAACCGGTGCCGCTACCCAGGTCGATCCAGCGCTGCGGCGCAGTCTGTGCCGGCAGCAGCTCCAGCAGGCGGCTGCCGACAGCGCGCTGCAGTTCGGCCACTGCGTCGTAGGTCGACGCGGCGCGGGAGAAGGAGGCGGCTACCTGGCGTTTGTCGGGCAGCGCGCTGGTACTGCAATCAGGCATCGTCGCCCTCGTGGATGAACTTCAGGATGGCGCTCGCCACTTCGTCCGGCTGCTCCAGCGGCAGACCGTGGCTGGCGCCGGGCAGCAGGCTGACTTCGACGTCCGGCAGCCAGTCCAGCAACGCGTCGGCGGCGCTCGCCGGGACTAGCGCATCGTTAGCGGCGAACAGGTGCAGTTGCGGGCCGGGATAGCGGCCGAGGGCGGCGCGGGTATCGAGCTGCCCCAGCAGTTGCAGGCCAGCGGTCAGGCCCTCCACGTTCAGTTGCGGCAATGCCACCTGCAATTGGCGAGCGAGGGTGCGCGCATCGCGGGCGCCCTGGCTGACCAGCATCGTAAAGCGCTTGCGCACCAACTGCGGCTCGAGCAGGAAGGCCTCGAAGAAGTCCTCGAAGACTTCGTTGGCCATGGCATCCGGCCAATCCTCGCGGCGACGGAAGCAGGGGTTGCTGGCAATGGTGACCAGCCCGCGGCAGGACTCGCCACGGCGAGCCGCCAGCTCGGCGCCAAGCATGCCACCCAGGGACCAGCCGGCAATCCAGGCATCATGGGCGACGTTGTCGTCCAACTCGTCGAGCCAGGCGTTCGGGTCGGCATCCGCCGGCAGCGGCTCGATCTGCACGTTCAAATGCGGCGCCTGCTCCAGCAGCGCGTCGCGCAGCGGTTCCAGGGGAGCGCTGCCCAGGCCCCAGCCCGGCAGCAGGATCAGTTGGTCACGCATCATCGCCCTCCTCGGCATCGATCTCTGCCAGAAGGCTAGACGACACGCGCTGCCAGCTTTCGGCAAGCGCCAGCAGCAGGCGGTCAACCTGCGCCTCGGTGTGCGAAGCGGACAGGGTCACGCGCAGGCGTGCGGTACCCGCCGGCACGGTGGGCGGGCGAATTGCGCCGACGAGAATGCCGCGCTGGCGCAGCTCCGCGGACAACGCCATGGCCTGGGCGCTGCCGCCGATGAGAATCGGCTGGATCGGCGTCGGGCTGTCCATCAGCTCCAGGCCGATGGCTTGGGCACCGGCACGGAAGCGCGCGATCAGCCCGTTCAGGCGGTCACGGCGCCAGCTCTCGGCGCGCAGCAATTCCAGGCTCTTCAACGTGGCGCAGGCCACGGCGGGCGGCTGGCTGGTGGTGTAGATGTATGGGCGGGCGAACTGGATCAGCGTCTCGATCAGCTCCTCGCTGCCGGCGACGAAAGCCCCAGCAGTGCCGAAGGCCTTGCCGAGGGTGCCGACCAGCACAGGCACGTCCTCGATCCCCAAGCCGAAGTGCTCGACGATGCCGCCACCGGTCGCACCCAGCGGGCCGAAACCGTGGGCGTCGTCGACCATCACCCAGGCGCCCTTCTCCCTTGCCCTGGCGCAAAGCGCGGGCAGGTCGGCCAGGTCGCCGTCCATGCTGAACACGCCGTCGGTGACCACCAGCGTGTTGCCCTCGGCTTTCTCAAGCCGAGAGGCGAGGCTGGCGGCGTCGTTGTGCAGGTAGCGCGAGAAGCGCGCGCCGGAAAGCAAGCCGGCATCCAGCAGCGAGGCGTGGTTGAGGCGGTCCTCCAGCACGCTGTCACCCTTGCCGACGAGGGCGGTGACAGTACCCAGGTTGGCCATGTAGCCGGTGGAGAACAGCAGCGCACGCGGGCGGCCGGTGAACTCGGCGAGCGCCAGCTCCAGCTCATGGTGCGGACCGCAATGGCCATTGACCAGGTGCGAGGCGCCACCGCCAACGCCCCAGCGTTCGGCGCCGGCGCGCATCGCCGCGATCACCTCGGGGTGATTGGCCAGGCCCAGGTAATCGTTGGAACAGAAGGCCAGCATCGGCTGACCATCGATGACCACGTCCGGTCCCTGCGGCGATTCCAGCAGCGGACGGCGGCGGTAGAGGTCCTCCGCCTGGCGCTGGGCCAGGCGGGCGGCGAGATCGAAAGGCATGCGCAACCCCGTGTCGGCGGTGGTCCTGCGAGGCGAGGACCTGTAGGAGCGAGCTGGCTTGCGAACCGCCCGGCACCGAAGGATTCGGGAAAATCGTTCGCGAGCCAGCTCGCTCCTACATGAAGAAAAGCGGCTCTATCAGGCCGAAGCCGCGTTATAGAACAGCTGGGAATCGCGTTGCTCCACCAGTGCCTGCTCGATGGCGGCCTGGTGCACCTCGTCGGCGTGCTCCTCGCGCTCCTCGGGCTTGATGCCCAGACGTGCGAACAGCTGCATGTCCTTCTCGGCCTGCGGGTTGGCGGTGGTCAGCAGCTTCTCGCCGTAGAAGATCGAGTTGGCGCCCGCCATGAAGGCCAGGGCCTGCATCTGCTCGTTCATCTGCTCGCGGCCGGCGGACAGGCGCACATGGGATTTCGGCATCAGGATGCGGGCGACCGCCAGGGTGCGGATGAAGTCGAACGGGTCGACGTCCTTCTCCTCGGCCAGCGGGGTGCCCTTCACCTTTACCAGCATGTTGATCGGCACCGATTCCGGGTGCTCGGGCAGGTTGGCCAGCTGGATCAGCAGGCCGGCTCGGTCGTCCACCGACTCGCCCATGCCGAGGATGCCGCCGGAGCAGATCTTCATCCCCGCCTCGCGCACGTACGCCAGGGTCTGCAGGCGCTCGGCGTAGGTGCGGGTGGTGATGATGTTGCCGTAGAACTCCGGCGAGGTATCGAGGTTGTGGTTGTAGTAGTCCAGGCCCGCTTCGGCCAGCGACTGGGTCTGCTCCTGGGTCAGCTTGCCCAGGGTCATGCAGGTCTCCAGGCCGAGCTTCTTCACGCCCTTCACCATTTCCAGCACGTAGGGCATGTCCTTCGCCGATGGATGCTTCCAGGCGGCGCCCATGCAGAAGCGCGTCGAGCCGATGGCCTTGGCCTCGGCTGCGGCCTGCAGCACCTTCTGCACTTCCATCAGCTTTTCCTTGTCCAGGCCGGTGTTGTAGTGGCCGGACTGCGGGCAATATTTGCAGTCTTCGGGGCAGGCGCCGGTCTTGATCGACAGCAAGGTCGACACCTGTACGCGGTTCGGATCGAAATGTGCCCGGTGCAGGGTCTGCGCCTGGAACAGCAGGTCGTTGAAGGGCTGTTCGAACAGGGCCCGGACTTCGGCAAGAGTCCAGTCGTGGCGGGTTGCTTGGGCTGCGGTGGCACTCATCGGCAAAAGTCCTTCGACGCTTGGGGGCGCCTCTTGTCCAGGGGTGCCCCGGCGGCGCGCCACCGGGGAAATCAGGCTCAAGGCATCATATGTGGAGCTGTGACGCTGTCAACCACTCTCGCGACACAGGTCGACAAGTGACCATTTATTGACCAATTGCACGGGTGGATTTGCCGCTGTGGCTGAACCGATCCGCCTCATCGCCGCTCCAATCAGTCAGAACACTCAGGAGTCATACCCCAGATGGGAACAGAAGGATTCTTCGACGGCCTTGGCCAGATGGTCGGCAAGGCCATCCGCTTCATCGTCGATCTGCTGTCAGGCGTGCTCGGCGGCCTGTGGCGCGCGATGGACGACTTCTTCCACGGCCTGGCGCGCGCCGTGGGAATCGACGTCTCGATCTTCAGCTTCGTCCTGCTCTTCATCGGCTTGCTGCTGCTCTACAGTGGCATCCGCGCCTTCATGCGGCGCTCGATCTTCGGCGGGCTGATCTGGACGGTGCTGGGGCTGGTGGTCCTGAGCTGGCTGATCCATTGAGCAGCGCCGCCCACGGAGGGGCGAAATGCGGTTGCTTCACTGGCGCCCCGTCTGGTGGCGCCCCCGGGTGCAATGTCTTCTCTGTGGCGGAGCGGCGGAACAGGCCGCCCTGCCCCTCTGCGCCGGCTGTGACGACGACCTGCCCTGGCTGGCCGGGCATTGCACCGTTTGCGCACTGCCCCTGCCCGTCACCGGCCTGACCTGCGGGCAATGTTTGCGCCGCGCGCCAGCATTCCACCGCGTCGAAACTCCGCTGCGCTACGGCTTCCCCGTCGATGCGCTGATCACCCGCTTCAAGCACCAGGCCAATGCGCCGCTCGGGCGGCTGCTTGGTCAGTTGCTCGAACGCCATTTGCTGCATGCCTTTGACGAAGGATTGCCGCGCCCGGACCGACTGATCCCCGTGCCGCTGTCGCGCCGGCGCGAACGGCAACGCGGCTTCAACCAGGCGCAACTGCTGGCGCAATGGTTGGCCACGCCACTGGGCCTGCCGGTGGATGACCACCTCGTCCGCCGCACGCAGGACACCCCGGCCCAGCAAGGCCTGGACGCCGCCACCCGCAAGCGCAACCTGCGCAGCGCCTTCGCCCTGGGCGACGGTGCACGGGTCGAAGGCCTGCATCTGGCGCTGGTGGACGACGTGCTGACCACCGGCGCCACCGCCGAACGCATCGCCCGCCTGCTGCGCCGCGCCGGCGCGCGGCGGGTCGACGTCTACTGTCTGGCGCGCACACCGCCCCCGCAATAGAACGCCGTTCGGCCACATTCCCGACATCTGCCCCTTGCGTTTTGCACGCCCGCAACGGAGCCTCCCCGCATACCAATAAATACTCGCGAAACCATGACCACCCTCAGCCTGTTGACCCAACACGTCACCCGCCGCCCGCAGCGCATCGCCCTGCTGGCGCAGATCGCCCAGCTCGGCTCGATCACCCACGCCGCCAAGGCCGCCGGGATGAGCTACAAGACCGCCTGGGACGCCATCGATGAACTGAACAACCTCTCCGACCGCCCGCTGGTGGAACGCAGCGTTGGCGGCAAGGGCGGTGGCGGCGCCCGCCTGACCGCCGACGGCGAGCGCCTGCTGGCGCTGTACCAGCGCCTGGAAGCCCTGCGCGAACACATTGTCGAGCATGTCGAGCACCAGGCTGACCTGGAGCTGATCGGCCGCCTGATGATGCGCACCAGCGCGCGCAACCAGCTGCACGGGCATGTCGTCGCCGTGGAGCCGGCCGGCCTCAACGACCTGGTGCGCATCGAGCTGCCCGGCGGCTCGCGCATCCAGGCGCGGGTCACCCGCGAGAGCGCGGAGAAACTGGAGCTCGCCGGCGGCGTAGCGGTGGTGGCGTTGATGAAGGCCGGCTGGCTCTACGTTGACCTGCCGCACATTCCCTGCCCGGAAGGGCTGAATGCGCTGGAGGGCCATGTCGACGATATCCGCGAAGCCGAAGACGGCCCCAGCGAAGTACGCATCCAGTTGCCCAGCGGGCAGATGCTCTGCGCGCTGACCGACCCGGAGCGGGTCGATATCCTCGGCCTGAAAGCCGGCTCGGCGGTGCGCGCACAGTTTTCCCCGGCCCAGGTGATCCTCGGCACGCCGCTATAGCCCCCGGTTACCCTGGATTTCCCTGCCTCATATCAAGCCCGGCAGCACTGTGCCGCGCTCCAATAGCCAACGCGTTCCGCCCGTGCCGGGCGGGACCCTGGCCAACCGGAGCTCCCACCATGCGCCGCCCACTTCTGCTGCTCGCCCTGCTGTTCCTGCCCCTTGCCGGTCACGCCGGCCCCGACGTACTGCGGGTCGGTGCCAGCGACGAACTGATGTCGATACTCGAACCCGTGGTGGACCAGTACCAGATCGAGACACGCAACAAGGTTCTGCTGATCGGCGGCGACGAAGCCGAACTCGTCGAGCAGGTCCGCCAGGGTACGCCCTATGACCTGCTGCTGACCCCGCTGCATCACGCGGACAAGCAGGCGCAGCCGGTCAAGTGCAAATTCCGTTCGATGCAGGAGTTGACCCTGGTGAAGGGCGAACGCCGAGGGCTGGCCACGGACTTCGTCGAGTACCTGAGAAAACACTGCGCCGACCGTTGAGGCAACTGCCCACCCAAACGAAGCGGACTGGGTAAACTAGGCAGCTTTACCCTTGCCGGAACGTCGCCATGTCCCATCCCTTTTCCGCCCTCACCCCCGACCTGGTGCTGGATGCGGTGGAAAGCATCGGTTTTCTCAGCGACGCCCGCGTACTCGCGCTCAACAGCTACGAGAACCGCGTCTACCAAGTCGGCATCGAAGACAGCGAGCCGCTGATCGCCAAGTTCTACCGCCCCGGCCGCTGGACTACCGAGGCCATCCTCGAGGAACACAGCTTCTCCGCCGAGCTGGCCGAATGCGAAGTCCCGGTGGTGGCGCCGCTGGTGCACGAGGGCAGGACCCTCTTCGAGCATGCCGGCTTCCGTTTCACCCTGTTCCCCCGCCGCGGCGGCCGCGCACCGGAGCCGGGCAACCTCGACCAGCTCTATCGCCTGGGCCAACTGCTCGGCCGCCTGCACGCCGTGGGCGCCAACCGTCCGTTCGAACACCGTGAGTCGCTCACACCGCAGAACTTCGGCCACCAGTCCCTGACCACCCTGCTGGAGGGCAACTTCATTCCCAAGAGTCTGCTGCCGGCCTACGAGTCCGTTGCGCGCGACCTGCTGAAGAAGATCGACGACCTCTACGCACGGGTGAAGTACACGCCGATCCGCATGCACGGCGACTGCCATCCCGGCAACCTGCTGTGCCGCGACGAAACCTTCCACGTCGTTGACCTCGATGATTGCCGCATGGGCCCGGCGGTGCAGGACTTGTGGATGATGCTTGCCGGCGAACGCCAGGAGCGCCTCGGGCAGCTCTCGGAACTGGTCGACGGCTACCAGGAATTCCACGACTTCGACCCACGCGAGCTGCCGCTGATCGAAGGCCTGCGCGCCCTGCGCCTGATGCATTACAGCGCGTGGCTGGCACGCCGCTGGGACGACCCGGCGTTCCCCCCGAGCTTCCCCTGGTTCGGCACCGAGCGTTACTGGGGCGAGCAGGTGCTGGTACTGCGCGAGCAACTGGCGGCGCTGGATGAGGAGCCGTTGCGGCTGTTCTGACCCGCCAGGTTCTGGCTTTCGTAGGCCTCCCCGTAACGACATCGTTACGCCCATTCGCCGACGCGACCGGGACGTCCAGCGAAGCAGCACAGACAAGCCCGGTTGCGCGCCCTAGAATTGTGCAGCCACTCATTAGCTGCCTAACCAAGGATGTTCCATGGCCACCGCCAATCCCCGCCGGGGCTACGCCCTGGGCTTGACTGCCTATGTCATCTGGGGGCTCTTCCCGATCTACTTCAAGCTGCTCGAACGCATCCCCGCGCTGGAAATCATCACCCACCGGGCCATCTGGTCGGCGGTGTTCGGCGCCCTGCTATTACTCGTCTGGAAGCACCCCGGCTGGTGGCGCGAGCTGCGCGAGAACCCCAAGCGCATCGCCGTCCTCACCGCCAGCGGCCTGTTGATCGCCAGCAACTGGCTGGTCTACGTCTGGGCGGTGAATAACGGCCACATGATCGAGGCCAGCCTGGGCTACTACATCAACCCGCTGATCAACGTATTGCTGGGCCTGGTGATCCTGCGCGAACGCCTGCGCCCGCTGCAGTGGGTAGCGGTCGGCCTCGCCGCGCTGGGCGTGGCCCAGCAGCTCTGGCAACTGGGCAGCCTGCCCTGGGTGTCGCTGGCACTGGCACTGACCTTCGGCTTCTACGGGCTGATCCGCAAGCAGGCTCCGGTGGC
This sequence comes from Pseudomonas sp. DP-17, assembly GCF_022380625.1. NCBI lineage: Bacteria > Pseudomonadati > Pseudomonadota > Gammaproteobacteria > Pseudomonadales > Pseudomonadaceae > Pseudomonas > Pseudomonas sp. DP-17. The sequence goes on along the minus strand of NZ_JAKSXG010000009.1, from coordinate 416,734 downwards.
AGCGCTACCGGGCCTGGTGGTGGAGACCTGGATTTTGCTGCCACTGGCGATCGGTTATCTCGTGCTGTTCGCCGACGGCCCGAGCGTGCACGCAGACTTCTGGACCACCAAGGACGCCATCTGGCTCGCCGCCGCCGGCCCGATCACCCTGGTGCCACTGGTGTGCTTCAACGCTGCCGCGCGCCACCTGCCCTACGCGACCCTCGGCTTCCTGCAGTACCTGGCACCGACCCTGGTGCTTTTGCAGGCAATCCTGCTGTTCGGCGAGCACCTGGACACCACGCGCCTGATCTCCCTCTGCTGCATCTGGGCGGGCCTGGTCGTCTACAGCGTGGACATCTGGTACCGCCTCTCCCGCGGCGACTGATCACTATTTGATCCACTACCTGCAAGCCGCGCCAGCTGCGGCTTTCAGGCAGTCACCCGCAGATTGTCCACAGCTCTATCCCGCGAATGCGGGGATAACGGCCCCTTCTTCCACAAGCCGTCGGTCGCGCCCTACGCAGTACAGCGCTCTCTGCCTGAATAGGGCACTCTGTTCAATATTTGATCAAAACCCTGTAGACCTTGTAATACCTGACCTGCCGAGACATTCCCCCGGCTTTTCCACAGGTCGATCCCCGCTTCGTGTGGATGGATGAACGCTGCCCGATCAGAAAGTGGACAACCTTATGAAGGCCAGAGACAGCGCGGTCTTCGGCGTTCCATGATCGGCTTCTCCACAGACTCTTCCAGTGGTTTTGTGCACAGCGACGGGAAAGCCCGGAACGCTCAGCTTGCGGCACACGCCCTGGACAAAAAACGACCAGATCACTGGAAGCCGCGTACGCAGAGAGCTCCAGCTACTTATCAACAGATTGCCCACGGCGCGATCCCCGCAATCTGTGCACATTGCGAATGCCTTTAGTGGATAAATGGATCAACCAGAAACCCATATGAAATGGGCCTTCTGTCAATCCATCAACAGAAAGCCCACAGGGTTTTCCACAATTCTTGCATTCAGAGCGGCACAGTCATTCCCCGCTGTGGAAATTCAGCTCTACCATCAGGTCGTCCGCCAGCTCTTCCAGCTTCTGCTGCAGGTTCTCCAGCGGCAGGGTCAGCGGCACGGCCAGCAGCGCCTCGGCGTGGAACAGCGGCTCGCTGCTCATGGGCGCGGGCAGTACTTCTGTGCTCAGGCGCTCCAGGTTTACACCGTGCTCGGCCAGCAGCTGGGTGATGTCGCGAACGATGCCGGGGCGGTCGTTGCCCACCAGGTCGAGGTGGATCGGCTTCCAGTTGCAGGCCGGCTCGATGCCGCTTTCCGCCAGCAGTACGCGGATGCCGTGCTCGCTCAGCTCCTGCAGGCCTTCCACCAGTTCGTCATAGCCCTCGGCGGGCACGGCTACGCGAAGGATCCCGGCGAACTGCCCGGCCATTCGCGACATGCGGCTTTCCAGCCAGTTGCCGCCGTGAGCAGCGATGCATTTGGCCACGCGCTCCACCAGACCGGGCTGGTCCTGGGCGATGACGGTCAATACGAGGTGGTCCATGAGCAGTCTCCGCGAAGGGCTAGGCCGTGAGGTCCAGCCAATAGGTGTAGAACTGGTCGTCCCGCTTGTAGCCCAGGCGCTCGTACAGCGACTGCCCCGCGTGGTTGGTCTTCGCCGTTTCCAGCATCAGTCCGCAGGCTCCTGTGGCTTCGCCGTGGGCACGGGCAGCGTTCATCAACGCCTCGCCATAACCATCACGACGTGCGGCGGGCAGCACATAGAGGTCACTGACCAGCCAGGACGCCTGCAGCGCCAGGGAAGCGAAGAACGGGTACAGCTGCACGAAGCCGACCGCCAGCCCATCGATGCTGCGCGCGATGAACACTGTGGACTGTCCGCTGCCAATGCGCGCCTGGAGGAATTCGCGAATCTTCGCGTGGGGCGCGGGCACCTCGTAGAAATCGAGGTAGCCGGAAAACAGCGGAACCAGGTCATCCAGATCGGTGGGGGTGGCAAGCGTCACGGACATGCGGGATTCTCCAGGAGGGAAGAAGCAGTATAGGCACGGCGAGGTCAGCCGGCTGCGACGGGCTGCCACAGGTACCCATTCGGCTAATGCGTGTACAGTTTTAAGATTTATCTGGAACAATCCAGATGATATTTGCGAACATAAGACCTGCTACGTGACTGATATGCGTACTTTGGTCTAACCGCGACGCTAGCCCACTGATTTTTCCCACGGCATCATGTAGTATTCCGCGGCTCGGACTACAAGGCGTTTTGCCTGTGTCCAGAGCCGGTCCTGAGCAGAGTGAGGCAAGCAATGACTGAACGCGTTCAAGTCGGTGGCCTGCAGGTCGCCAAAGTCCTTTTCGACTTCGTGAACAACGAAGCCATTCCCGGCACCGGCATCGACGCCGGCAAGTTCTGGGCAGGCGTAGAAACCGTAATCAACGACCTGGCCCCCAAGAACAAGGCCCTGCTCGCCAAGCGCGATGACATCCAGGCGAAAGTCGACGGCTGGCACCAGGCCCGCGCCGGCAAGCCGCACGATGCGGTTGCCTACAAGGCCTTCCTGCAGGAAATCGGTTACCTGCTGCCCGAGCCGGCCGACTTCCAGGCCAGCACTCAGAACGTCGACGAAGAAATCGCCCGCATGGCCGGCCCGCAGCTGGTCGTGCCGGTAATGAACGCGCGCTTCGCCCTGAACGCCGCCAACGCCCGCTGGGGCTCGCTGTACGACGCACTGTACGGCACCGACGCGATCAGCGAAGAGAACGGCGCCGAGAAAGGCAAGGGCTACAACAAGGTCCGCGGTGACAAGGTCATCGCCTTCGCCCGCGCCTTCCTCGACGAAGCCGCCCCGCTGGAAACCGGCTCCCATGTCGACGCCACCGCCTACGTGGTGAAGAACGGCGCGCTGGCCGTCACCCTGAAGAACGGCAGCGAGACCGGCCTGAAGAACGCCGCTCAGTTCCTCGCCTTCCAGGGCGAAGCCGCCAAGCCCAAGGCCGTGCTGCTCAAGCACAACGGCCTGCACTTCGAAATCCAGATCGACCCGACCAGCCCGATCGGCCAGACTGACGCCGCTGGCGTGAAGGACGTCCTGATGGAGTCCGCGCTGACAACCATCATGGACTGCGAAGACTCCGTGGCGGCCGTCGACGCCGACGACAAGGTCGTGGTCTACCGCAACTGGCTGGGCCTGATGAAGGGAGACCTCGCCGAGCAGGTTTCCAAGGGCGGCAGCACCTTCACCCGCACCATGAACCCGGACCGCGTCTACACCAGGGCCGATGGTTCCGAGCTGAGCCTGCATGGCCGCTCCCTGCTGTTCGTGCGTAACGTTGGCCACCTGATGACCAACCCGGCGATCCTCGACGCCCAGGGCAACGAAGTACCCGAAGGCATCCAGGACGGCCTGTTCACCAGCCTGATCGCCATTCACAACCTGAACGGCAGCGCCACCCGCAAGAACAGCCGCACCGGCAGCGTGTACATCGTGAAGCCGAAGATGCACGGTCCGGAAGAAGTCGCCTTCGCCGCCGAGATCTTCAGCCGCGTCGAGGACCTGCTGGGCCTGCCGCGCAACACGCTGAAAGTCGGCATCATGGACGAAGAGCGCCGCACCACCGTCAACCTGAAGGCCTGCATCAAGGCCGCCGCCGAGCGCGTGGTGTTCATCAACACCGGCTTCCTCGACCGCACCGGTGACGAAATCCACACCTCCATGGAAGCCGGCGCCATGGTGCGCAAGGGCGCCATGAAGACCGAGAAGTGGATCGGCTCCTACGAGAACAACAACGTCGACGTCGGCCTGGCCACCGGCCTGCAGGGCAAAGCCCAGATCGGCAAAGGCATGTGGGCCATGCCCGACCTGATGGCCGCCATGCTCGAGCAGAAGATCGCTCACCCACTGGCCGGCGCCAACACCGCCTGGGTTCCTTCGCCGACCGCCGCCACCCTGCACGCGCTGCACTACCACAAGGTCGACGTGTTCGCCCGCCAGGCTGAACTGGCCAAGCGCGCGCCGGCTTCGGTGGACGACATCCTGACCATTCCGCTCGCCCCCAACACCAACTGGAGCGCGGAAGAGATCAAGAACGAGCTGGACAACAACGCCCAGGGCATCCTCGGCTACGTGGTCCGCTGGATCGACCAGGGCGTCGGCTGCTCCAAGGTGCCGGACATCAACGACGTCGGCCTGATGGAAGACCGCGCCACCCTGCGTATCTCCAGCCAGCTGCTGGCCAACTGGCTGCGCCACGGCGTGGTGACCGAAGAACAAGTGCTGGAAAGCCTCAAGCGCATGGCTTCGGTGGTGGATCGCCAGAACGCCGGTGACGCCCAGTACCGCCCGATGGCACCGAACTTCGACGACAACGTGGCCTTCCAGGCTGCGCTGGAACTGGTCATCGAAGGCGCCAAGCAGCCCAACGGCTACACCGAGCCGGTCCTGCACCGCCGCCGCCGCGAGTTCAAGGCCAAGAACGGTCTGTAAGCACCTCGCGTCGCGATGAATGAACCGCCCTTCGGGGCGGTTTTTTTATGGCCGCGAGTTGGGGTGGGACGTTGGGTTGGTGCATTCCCCACCCCATCGCGGACAGAGTCCTATTCCCACGCCAATGGGCAATCCTGCGCAGCAGCGGAATCTGTTCGCCATTGGCGTCCTGCCGCATCGAAGCGGACACGTAACGCCTGTGCACAATTATTGTGTACAAAATCCCCATTTCGCACATTGCTCGCTCACGCCCGAGCTGACTCTCAAGTCAATGACTGGCTTGGAAAATTTATTTCCTGACCATATGGACAGCCCCTAAGGCCGTACCAAATGAGGGCTTCGACGAATTCCGCAGGGGAGACGCGAAAGCAATCCGGGGCGACAGGGAACCGCACTGGCATGGAATTGGCTTTTGCACACAAACCATAAAAAGCCGTGCATACAAAAGCCGAGTAGCCCATGACCAGCAGTCCCACGCACCTGTCCGGCGTTACCCCCGTCCAATCTGTCGACAGCGCGGCCTCCGCCAGGACCGCCGCGCCGACCCTGAGCCCGCGCCTGTACAGCGCCGACCTGGCCCCGACCAAGGCCCAGGGCCGCAGTTGGGGGCGCTACAGCCTGTTCGCGTTGTGGACCAACGATGTGCACAACATCGCCAACTATTCATTCGCCATCGGCCTCTTCGCCCTGGGCATGAGCGGCGCGCAGATCCTCGCTGCTTTCGCCCTCGGCGCACTGGTGATCTACGGCCTGATGAACCTGTCCGGCTACATGGGCCAGAAGACCGGCCTGCCCTACCCGGTGATGTGCCGCATCAGTTTCGGCATCCACGGCGCACAGGTGCCGGCGCTGATCCGCGCAGTGATCGCCATCGCCTGGTTCGGCATCCAGACCTACCTCGCCTCGGTGGTCCTGCGCGTGCTGCTCAACGCCATCGCGCCGAGCCTCGCGTCCTACGACCAGGATTCGGTCCTCGGCTTGTCGACCCTCGGCTGGATCACCTTCCTCGGCATCTGGTGCGTGCAACTGGTGATCTTCGCCTACGGCATGGAGATGGTGCGCCGCTACGAATCCTTTGCCGGGCCGATCATCCTGGTGGCCTTCGCCAGCCTCGCCGGCTGGATGTACTGGCGCGCCGGCCTGTCGATCTCCTGGTCCAGCGGCGACGCACCGACCGGCTCGGCGATGTGGCTGAAGGTGCTGGGCGCCGCCGCGCTGTGGGTCTCGCTGTACGGCACCATGATCCTCAATTTCTGCGACTTCACCCGCAACTGCCCGGACCGCCGCACCATCAGCATCGGTAACTTCTGGGGCCTGCCGGTGAACATGCTGGGCTTTGCGCTGATCGCCGTGGTGCTGGCCGGCGCGCAGTTCAGCATCGACGGCAAGCTGGTGCAGAACCCCACGGAAATCGTCGCCGCGATCCCCAACACCTTCGGCCTCGTGCTGGCCTGCCTGGCCTTCCTGATCGTCACTGTGGCGGTGAACATCATGGCCAACTTCGTCGCCCCCGCCTATGTGCTCACCAACCTTGCGCCGAACCTGCTGAACTTCCGCCGTGCCGGCCTGCTCAGCGCCACCATCGCGGTGCTGATCCTGCCCTGGCACCTGTACAACAGCCCGGCGGTGATCGTGTATTTCCTCGGCGGCCTGGGCGCACTGCTCGGCCCGCTGTACGGGATCATCGTCACCGATTACTACCTGGTGCGCCGCAGCCGGGTGAACCTGCCCGAGCTGTACAGCGAAAGTTGCGAGGCGGCCTATCACTACAACGGCGGCGTGAACCTGCGTGCGGTGGCGGCGTTCGTCCCGGCGGCGCTGATCGCCATCGTGCTCGCACTGGTGCCGGCGTTCGAGGCGCTGTCGCAGTTCTCCTGGTTCTTCGGCGCCGGCCTCGGCGCGCTTATCCACTACACGCTGGCCGACCGCAAGCGCCGCTATGCGGACGTCTGCGGCGAACTTATCGCAGTGGATGCCGCGCACCATTGAGCCGGAATAACCGAGCTTGTGGATAAACGACAAGGCCGCCCTCGGGCGGCCTTGTTCGTTCAGGGCGCCAGCAGGAAATCCAGCACCGCGCCTTCGAACTCACGGGGGAACTCGATGTTCGACAGGTGCACCGCCGGCAGCGTAAGCAGGCGCGCACCGGGAATCGCCTGGGCAATCAGCTCGCTGTGGTCCGCAGCGGTGACCGTGTCGAACTGCCCGGCGATCACCAGCGTGGGCAGGCTAACGCCCTGCAGTGCGCTGCGCAGATCGGTTTCCTGCACCGCGGCGAAGGAGCCGGCCAACCCATGCCGGTTGGTTGCCAGCAGCGTAGCGCGGAACGGCTCAACCTCCGGGCGCTGTGAGCCCAGCCAGGACGCCGGGAACCAGTTGGCGAGGAAGGTCGCTGCGGTGCCCTGCATATCTTCCGCCTCGAGTACCTCGGCGATGCGCGCGTCCCACTGTTCCTGCGGCCCGAGCCAGGCGGAAGTGTTCGCCAGCACCAGGCGCTCGATGCGCGGCGGCGCGTTCAGCGCCAGCCACTGGCCGACGAAGCCGCCGAGGGAAAGACCGAGGAAATGCGCGCGCTTCGCGCCAAGCGAGTCGAGCAGCTCGATTACGTCCTCCCCCAGCCGCGCCAACGAATAGGGACCGGCGGGAACGCTGGAGGCGCCGTGCCCACGGGCGTCATAGCGCAGCACGCGGAAATGCTCGCTCAGCGCGGCAACCTGCCCGTCCCACATATGCAGGTCGGTGCCGATGGAGTTGGACAACACCAGCAGCGGCTGCTCGGTGGGGCCGTCTAGGCGATAGGCGATGCGGGCGTTGTCGCGGGTGTTCAGGTAGCGCAGCGGGCTCATGGCGGCCTCCTCAGGGGTGATGAGAGCGAGGCTAGTTGCGGCGGCCCTTCGAAAAAATTACAAAGAATGGACGATCCCTGTCAGGAAAGCTGACATGCCCGATTTCACGCTGCACGACCTGCAATGCTTCGACGCTGTGGTCGAAGCCGGCGGCTTCCAGGGCGCCGCCCAGCAGCTGCACCGCTCGCATCCGGCGGTTTTCGCCGCTGTCGCCCGGCTGGAGCGCCAGCTTGGATTCGAGCTGCTCGACCGCAGCGGCTACCGCGTCGCCCTAACGGCGGCCGGCGCATCCTTCCATCGCCGTGCCCAGGGCCTGCTGCGCGAACTGGGCAGCCTGAGGGACCATATAGCACACCTGGCGGCCGGTGAGGAAAGTGAATTGCGCGTCGTGCTCGGCGACTTCTGCCCGCGCCCTGCCCTGCTGGAAAAACTCGCGCGCTTTTTCGCCACGCAGCCCCGCACGCACTTGCAGCTGTACTTCGAAAGCGTCAGCGGCCCGCTGGAGAAGCTGCTCGACGGCGAGGCCGAGCTGATCCTGCACCGCGTGGACAAGGCCGATCCGCGCCTGGAATGGCTCGACCTGGGTACGGTGGACTTCATCCCGGTGATCGCGCCGACGTTGCTGGAGGGCAGAGGTGACATCCACCCCGGGCAGCTGCGCTCGCTCACCCAATGCGTGATGCGTGACAGCGCCCGCCACTCGTCGCCCGTGGACTATTTCACCCTGGACGGCGCACCGCAGTGCACGGTGCCGGACCAGGCGATGAAGAAGGAACTGGTGCTGCATGGCCTGGCCTGGGGCCACCTGCCGCGCCACCTGATTGCCGAGGAGCTGGCTGACGGTCGCCTGCGCGATCTCAGCGGGCCCCACCTGCCCGGCCGCCGCGAGGAGCTGGTCGCCGCGCGCCTGCGCGACCGCGCCCACGGTCCGGTGGCGCAGCGTCTGTGGAGCTTTCTGCAGCAGGCCTGATCAACTGCGGCTCATCGGCCCGCGCACCGGCTGCTCGCGCATGTGGCTCACCTCGCTGACCGGCGCGCCAGCAGCGATCAGCGCTTCGCGCTGCTGCAGGATCGGCGTGCGGGCGATGGCGCGCTCGAACGAGTTGAGCTTCTGGAACGCCGGCAGCGCAAAGGCCGCCGCGAGCATGGCCGCCAACTTCTGCCAGCGCTGGGCGTCCAGTTCGTAGCGGGCCAACTGCGCGTTGCGCATGAAGCAGGCGACGCTGATGTCGGCGATGGACAGCTCGCCGAACAGCCAGCCGCTTTCCGGCAACTGCGCCTCCAGGTAATCGAACACGGCCGGCAGGTCATGCTGGTAGGTCTTCTCCAGCAGCGTCGCGTCCGGTTCACGGCCCCACACGCCGCGGCCGATCACCAACTGGTCGAACAGTTGCCAGATCACCACCTGGCCCATGCGGCTGTCGGCAAATTCCTCGATCCAGCGCGCGCGGGCACGCTCGGCGATATCCGCCGGATACAGCGCCGGCTGTGGATAACGCTCCTCCAGATACTGGCAGATCACCGAGGAGTCGTTCAGCACCAGCTCACCATCCACCAGCACCGGCACCTGGCGCAACGGGCTCAGGCGCTCGAACACCTCGTTGCCGAAGAACGGCACGACGGAATCGATGCGGTAGTCCACGCCCTTCATTTCCAGCAGGACCAGCGCCTTGCGCACATAGGGCGAGAGGAAGGAACCGATGATCAACACGGGATCGGACATGGCGAGGCTTTCCGCGAAAAGGGTTGGCCGATTGTGGAACGACGCCGAAAAACGGGCGATGGGCGGCAAAAGGCGACAGGCGCCAATTGCGCGGGTCACTGCACTTTGCGATCATTTGCGAATAGTTATCGTTTTTGAGCTTGATCCCATTTGGGATCATTGGGGGAGTAGCTTGTCGGCCATCCAGATGGGTAGCGGCGAACTCGTTGGCGCCTTGTATCGCGATCACCGCGACTGGCTGACTGCCTGGCTGAACCGCAGCCTGGGCTGTCCGCAGCGCGCCGAAGACCTGAGCCAGGACACCTTCGTCCGCGTGCTCGGTCGTCGCGAGCTGCCCTCCCTGCGCGAACCCCGAGCCTTCCTGGTGACCGTGGCCAAGGGCATTCTTGTGGATCACTGGCGCCGCGTGGCGCTGGAACAGGCCTACCTCGAAGAATTGAAATGCCTGCCCGAGGCGGTGCAGCCCTCAGCCGAGGAGCACTGCCTGATCATTGCCGACCTTCGCGAGATCGACCGCCTGCTGGGCAAACTGTCCAGCCGCGCGCGCAGCGCCTTCCTGCTCAACCGCCTGGATGGCCTGGGCCATGCCGAGATCGCCGAGCAACTGGGCGTCTCCGTGCCGCGCGTGCGCCAGTACATCGGCCAGGGCCTGCGCCAGTGCTACATCGCGCTGTACGGCGAGCCGACGTGAAGGGACCGGTTTCCCTGCAGGTGCTCGACGAGGCGATCAGCTGGCAGCTGCGCCTGGGCTCCGGCGAACCGCGCCCCGACGATGAAGCCGCCTTCGCCCGCTGGCATTCGGCCCACAGCGAACACGCCCGCGCCTGGAGCCAGCTGGGCATGCTCGACCGCAGCCTCGCCGGCGCCGCGCCCAAGGCCGCGCGCAACGCCCTGCTGCGCTCGCCGGGCGAATCCCGGCGCAAGGTTCGCCGCCTGGCCGGCACCGGCTTGTCGTTGCTGCTGGTCGGCGCGCTCGCGCTGGGTGTCGGCAACCGTTACATGCCGGTGCGTTATGCCTTTTCCGACCTGCTGACCGCCACCGGCGAGCAGCGGGAACTGCGCCTGCCGGACAATACAAGGCTGTTGCTCAACAGCCGCACCGCCGTCGATGTGCACTTCGACGCCGAGCAACGGCGCATCGTCCTGCTCAGCGGCGAAATCCTGGTGGAAACCGCCCATGGCGACAGCCGCCCGTTCATCGTCGAGACCGACGAAGGCCGCTTGCGCGCCCTCGGCACGCGGTTCCTGGTGGAGCGCGACGATGGCGACAGCACCCTGCTCAGCGTCCTGCAGTCCGCCGTGGCCGCACGCCCCGAACAACTGCCGGACGAGCGCGTGATCAACCAGGGCCAGCAGATACGCGTGCGCGCCGGTGGCTTCGGCGCAGTCGAGGCCAATAGCGCGACCGCCGATGCCTGGACCCACGGCATGCTGGTGGTGGACAACGTGCGCCTGGCCGACCTGATCGACCAACTGGCGCGCTACAGCCCGGGCTACCTGGCAGTGGACCCGTCGCTGGCAGACCTGCGCATCACCGGCAGCTTCCCGCTGAAGAACATCGACCTGGCGCTCAGCTCACTGGAGCCGACGCTGCCGGTACGTATCGAGAAGCACGGCGCGTGGTGGTCCCGCGTGGTGCCGCGCGGCTAATGCGAACTCCCTCGTAGGAGCGGACTCTGTCCGCGATGGCCTCCGGCGCGATGCGGACCTGTCGCGGACGGAGTCCGCTCCTACCCGAAGCCTGCCTCAGCGGAATTCAGGAATTTTTTTCGCGCAGCCCTATCACTTTTTGAATCTCGTCCGGCAAGGAGGCATCGAGAACCGTAGGAGTCGTTTTCAATGCGCCGCCCGTTCGAACTGTCGCTCCGCCCCTGCCTGCTGGCCACCGCCATCCTGCTGGCTACCTCTTCGGCCATCGCCGCCGAAGCCGTGCGTGATTACCAACTGCCGGCCGGCCCGCTGGCCAGCACCCTCAACCGCATCGCTGCCGAAGCCGGCCTCTCCCTGAGCCTCGACCCGGCTCTGGCCCAGGGCCGCAGCGCGCACGCCGTGCAGGGCCGCTTCGATGGCGCGGGCGCGCTGCGCCAGGCGTTGCAGGGAACCGGGCTGGAACTGGTGGAAAGCGAGTCGGGCAGCTACAGCCTGCGTCCGGAACCGAGCGACACCCTGTCGATGTCTGCCACCACCATCAGCGCCGCCCAGGAAGACCCGGACGGTCCGGCCGTCGGCTACGTCGCCACCCGTTCGCGTATCGGCACCAAGACCGACACGCCGATCCTGGAGACCGCCAAGTCCATCTCCGTCGCCACCCGCGAGCAGATGCAGGACCGTGGCGTGCAGAACATCGACGATGCCGTGCGCTACATGCCCGGAACGGTCGCCAGCAGCTATGGCAGCGATACCCGCTCCGACTGGCTGCGCATCCGCGGTTTCGAGCCGACCCAGTTCCTCGATGGCCTGCCGATGGCCACCGGCGTCTATGCCAATCCGAAGCTGGACACCTGGGACCTTGAGCGCGTTGCCGCGCTGCGCGGCCCGGCTTCTTCCGTCTATGGCCAGACGCCACCCGGCGGCCTGCTGGACATGACCAGCCTGCGCCCGCAAGCCGAGCAGGCAAGCGCCGTGCAACTGCAGGCCGGCAACTACAACCACAAGCAGATCAACTTCGACAGCACCGGCCCGCTGGATGACGAAGGTCGCTTCCTCTACCGCGTCAGCGGCGTGGTGCGCGACAGCAACACGCAGATCGACCACATCCCGGACAAGCGCTACAACCTGGCGCCGAGCCTGACCTGGAACATCGACGACGACACCAGGCTGACCTTCCTCAGCCAGTTCACCCGCGACGATACCGGCATCACCACCCAGTTCCTGCCGCTCAAGGGCACCAAGTACGACGCGCCCTTCGGCGATATCTCGCACCACAAGAACCTGGGCGACCCGGATTGGGAAAACTACGACCGCACCACCTGGTGGCTGGGCTACGCCTTCGAGCATCGCCTGAATGACGTCTGGCAGTTCCGCCAGAACCTGCGCTACATGAAGAACGACCTGTCGTTCGATGCGCTCACTCCCGGCGGTTACCTCGACACCGTCAGCGACGATGGCACCCTCAACCGTGTCAGCACCTCGGTGGACGAGGACCTGGACCAGTTCGTGGTCGACAACAACTTCCAGGCCGACTTCGACACTGGCGAGCTCAAGCACACCGTGCTGCTGGGCCTGGACCACAACCGTAGCGACACCAGCTACACCTCGATCTATGGCTACAACGTGCCGCCGACCAACGTGGTGCATCCGATCTACGGCCAGCCCATCGTCACGCCGCCACGGTCGGACGCGTTCTACGACTACCGCCAGAAGATCGCCCAGACGGGGGCCTACGTGCAGGACCAGATCGCCCTGGACAACTGGCGCCTGACCCTCGGTGGCCGCTATGACTGGGTGCACACCGATACCCGGTTCCGCAACAAGGGCGATGCCACCACTTCCGGCACCGATCGCCAGTTCAGCGGCAACGCAGCGCTGAGCTACATCTTCGACAACGGCATCGCACCCTACCTGTCCTACTCCGAGTCGTTCCAGCCGGCCACCGGGGCAGACGTCTCCAGCACCGAGTCGTTCAAGCCGACCGAGGGCAAGCAGTGGGAGCTGGGCGTGAAGTATCAGCCGGTGGGCAGCGACACCCTGCTGACTGCCGCCGTGTATGACCTGCGCCAGGAAAACGTGACCGTCTCCGAGAACGTCGGCGGCGTGCCGGTTTCCAGCCAGACCGGCGAGGTGAAGGTCACCGGCCTGGAGTTGGAAGCCAACTCCAACCTGACCGAGAACCTCAAGCTGATCGGCAGCTACACCTACACCGACACCGAGGTGAAGAAAGGCCAGTACGCCGGCAATCGCCTGCAGCTGATCCCGCGCAACGCCGCTTCCCTGTGGGCCGACTACACCTGGCACGCCGGCCTGCTCAATGGCTTCGGCGTTGGCTATGGCGTGCGTTACGTGGGCGACACCTACGGCGACCAGGCCAACACCTTCGACGGCTACGCAGGCTCCTACACCGTGTACGACGCCGCGGTGCACTACGACCTGGGCAAGCTGGACAGCAGCCTCAACGGCGCCTCGGTGGCAGTCAACGCCACCAACCTGTTCAACAAGGACTACATCTCCACCTGCGACGGTTACTACTGCTACTACGGCGACCAGCGCAAGGTTGTGGCGAGCGTGACCTACAAGTGGTGATCAACGAGGCGTGCCTGAGTGCCGGATAGTTCCGGCACACGGCTCACCCGATGTGCATTGCCAGCCAAAAGCCCCGCTCCTTTCAGAGCGGGGCTTTTGCTTTTGCAGGAGCGGACTCCATCCGCGATGGGTCTGGCGCGACGAGGAGTCATCGCGGACGAAGTCCGCTCCTACGCACCTGCCACGCCATGGTCTTGCCGGGCGCGCCTTAGCGCCGCACCGTCCCCCACACCACGCTCGCATCGTCATGGATCTTCAGGCGCGGGTAGTCCAGCGCCTGGCCATCGGCGCTTTCCAGCGCGCGCAGTTCGTCGATCAGCGCCTCCACACCACGCTCAGGCAAGGCTGCGAAAAGCGCGTCCAGATCGTAGCGGCGGAAATCCAGCAGCCGGTCGAAGCCGTCGGTCACCAGCATGAACGCCTTCAGCCCCGCCGGGTCGAGCACCCGACGCTGCACGTGGGGAATCCAGCGTTCGCTCGGGTCGAGGCACCAGTATCCTTCCGGCGTATTGGCCAGCGCGCGATTGCGCCGCACCCACTCGCGGCTGGCCTGCCAAAGCTGCGCGTGAGTCCACTGCGGGTTCGCTTCGCGCAGCGCCAGCAGGCGTTGCACCGACTGACGATCGATTTCCTCCAGCGGCGTATCGCCGAAGCTCTCAACGCGGCCATCCTCCCAGGCCAGGTGGATGCAGGTATCGCAGAGGTTGAGCAGCTCCAGCGAGCCATCGCCCAGCACCCGCAGCAAGCTCAGGCAAGCGGTGGGCAGGTTGAGGTCCAGGCTTACGGCCACGCCGGAGTCGCGCTGGAAATCGGCGGCGATGCCCGCCTGCAATTGCGCCAGCAGATCGTCCGTCGGCCGATATGGCTGCTCTTCCAACAGGCGCTGCAGGTGCGCATTGGCGCTCTGCGCCAGCCAGCGCGCATCGCTGTCACCGCCCACCAGGCCGCGCCCCAGGCTGGTTGCGCCATCGAGCACCCAGGCCGCCGTCGCGGTATGGCCGATGGCGTCGTCATTCACCGGCGAGCCTTGGCGGCAAGCCGCCCCCAATACGGAAATCGTCGTCACAACCGCTCTCCTTCGTTTCGTCGGCCCCACTGACCGGCGTACAGTCTCATCACCTTACGGACCCTGCCAAGGAGAGCCCCATGCTTCGCGTCCTTTCCGTCCTCCTGACCGGCCTGCTACTGGCCGCCAGCGCCCATGCCGCCGAGGTGAAGTACTTCGACCTGCCCAAGGGTTCCGGCCCCCACGACGTGGCGCCCACCGGCGACGGCAAGGTCTGGTACACCGCGCAGAAGCTCGGCGTGCTCGGCCGGCTCGATCCGCAGACCGGGCAGACCGAGCAGGTCAGCCTGGGCAAGGGCTCCAGCCCCCACGGCGTGATCAGCGATGGCAACGGCGATGCCTGGATTACCGACAGCGGCCAGAACGCCATCGTCCACGTGGATGCCCTGCGCCTGGGCGTTGAAGTTATCCCGCTGCCCAAGGAGGCGGCCAACGCCAATCTCAACACTGCGGTATTCGATGACGACGGCGTACTGTGGTTCACCGGGCAGAACGGTTTCTACGGTCGCCTCGATCCAGACAGCCGCGACCTGAAGGTCTGGCCGGCGCCGCGCGGCAAGGGCCCGTACGGCATCGCCGTGGCTCCGGATGGCGGCGTCTGGTACGCCTCGCTGGCGGGAAACTACCTCGGCCGGATCGATGGCATCGCCAATCGCGTCACTCCCTACGACGCGCCGAGCCCGGAAGGCGGCCCGCGCCGCCTCTGGGCGGACTCCGTGGGGCGGCTCTGGGTCAGCCAGTGGAACGCCGGGAGCCTCGCGCGCTTCGACCCCAGCGACAACCAGTGGAAAACCTGGCAGTTGCCGGGCGATCATCCGCAGCCTTATGCGGTCTACGTCGATGCCATGGACCAGGTGTGGCTGAGCGACTTTTCCGCCAATGCGCTGCTGCGCTTCGACCCGCAGAGCGAGACATTCACCGCCTTCCCCAGCGACCATGAGCATGCCAACGTCCGCCAATTGCTTGGCCGGCCCGGCGAGGTGTGGGGCGCCGAATCCGGCACCGATCGCCTGGTGCTGATCCGCGATTGAACCGATGACCCAACCCCAGGAGTTGCTGTCGATGAGTCCCCGTCCCGTCCTGTTCCACGCCGCCGCTTCGCCCTTCGTGCGCAAGGTCATGGTCCTGCTGCATGAGACCGGCCAGATTGACTCCGTGGAGCTGTACGCCGCCGTCCATACGCCCATCGCGCCGGATGCCGGCGTGCTGCAGGACAACCCCGCCGGCAAGATTCCCGCCCTGCGTCTGGCCGACGGCCAGACCCTGCACGACAGCCGGGTGATCCTCGAATACCTCGACCAGCAACACGCCGGCGAACCCCTGATTCCGCGCAACGGAGCGGCGCGCTGGCGTCGTCTAACCCTCGCCTCGCTGGCCGACGCGGTGCTCGATGCCGCCGTGCTGATCCGCTACGAAACCGCCATGCGCCCGCCGGAAAAACACTGGGACACCTGGCTGGACAACCAACAGCGGAAGATCGTCCGCACCCTTGCCTACTTCGACGGCCCGGCCTACATCGAGCTGGCCGAGCGTTTCGACATCGCGGCCATTGGCGTGGCCTGCGCCCTGGGCTACCTAGACTTCCGCCAGCCGCACTGGGACTGGCGCGCCGACTACCCGCAGCTGGCCCAGTGGTTTGCCCAGGTCAGCCAGCGGCCCTCGATGCAGGCTACGGCGCCTGCCTGACTCATCGATGGGTATCGCTACGCTGCAGCCGCCCTACGAAGCTATACAGAACACTCCTGGAGTCGCGCCGGCTGACTCCAGACTCTCCAGCCGGCACCGCCCTGCCCCCTCTCCCCTCGGGAGAGGGTCGGGGTGAGGGCAGAACCCGCCCGCCATGACTTCACCACGGGGTGTCCGCGCCGCTGCACCCGCCGCTGAAATCTCTCGTCACGCACCGTACGCCGCTCCCTTCGCTGCTCGAACAACCCAGCTATCCGCTGCGCCAGCCGCCGTCCTGCTTCGCGCTCTTCGCGCAATCCAATCATGACTTTCTCCCCAGCCGGTAGATCGGCAGCGCCAGCAGCAGGCCGAGCTGCGCCACACCCATGCACATTTCCAGGAAGGAGCGCACGTGGGGATTGTTCGCCGCGTCCTCGACGCCAGTGAGCTGCGTCCACAGCTCTCCGGGCAGCAACAGCGCCAGGTAAGCCATCGGTTTGCCGGTGGCCACCAGCAGGGCGATCCAGTCGAAGCGGCCAAGCAGCATCAGCACGGGCAGGCACAGTCCACTGACCAGCAGGCCGGCGAACAGGCAAAGGGAAAAACGCATCAGGTTGGGCATTTCCATTCTCCTCAGCGCTGCACGCGCACGTCTTGCAGGGAAAATTCCGGGTCGTCGCCGCGGGGCTTGCCGATGCCGTACCAGTCCAGGTGACGGGTCAGCACCATCACGCCGCCCAGCACGCCGAACAGCAGCAGCGCCCCCATCAGCAACGCGTAGTCCTCGGCGCTGAGCAGCGCGTAGAGCATGCCGTAGAGCCCGGCCAGCCCGACGCTGAAGCCGGCGCCGCGCCACAGGCTGTGCAGCACATGGCAGAGGTAGAAACCGATCAGCACCACGCATGCGCCAGCGGACAGGAGGTAGGCCAGCTCGAAGCCGACATGCTCGGAAAGCGACAGCAGCAGCAGGTAGAACAGCGCCAGCGCCATGCCCACCAGCGCGTACTGGATGGGGTGCACCGACAGGCGCTTGAGCACTTCGAAGAGGAAGAAACCCGCGAAGGTGAGGACGATGAACAGCAGCGCATACTTCACCGCACGGTCGGTCTTCAGGTACTGGTCCACCGGGTCCACCAGCGCCACGCCGAAGCGGTGCTGGCCGAACTCGCTGCACTCCGCCGAACTGGCGCGAGTGGCATCCGGATCGACCGCTTCGACCGCGCGGGCGACATCCGCCTGTACCGGCGCCGTGCAGGCCCGCAGCTGGTCCTCCAGATTGGTGGCGAAGAAGCTGGTGCGCCAGCGTGCGCTGAAGCCCTGGTCGCTGACGCTGCGTTCGGCGGGCAGGAACTCGCCGCCGAAGCTGGGGTGCGGCCAGTCCGAAACCAGGTTGACCTGGCTGTCGCGGCCGACCGGGGTAATGTCCAGTCGGCTGCTGCCCAGCAGCGACAGCTCGAAGGAGTAGTCGAAGCGCTGCTCGCGGTCGCTGGCCTTGAGCGGCAGCACCGCATGCACGCCGTTGCCGAGGAACTGGCTCTGGGTGCCTGGCTGGAAGTCGCGCAGTTCGTCGCCGACCTTCAGTTTCGGCGCGTTCTCGATGCCGCGCACATCGCTGATGCCCACCGCCAGCAGTGGGTCGTCGAAGCGGTAGCTGCCCAGGTCGCTGGTGATGCCGTAGTTGGCCGGCAGCACGAAGCTGCCGCTGACCTGGCTGTCGGCGTGGAACAGCCGCGCTTCGTAGATGCCACGGTGACGCAGCTCGGTGCGCATCTGCCCGTCGAGACTGAACACCTCCGGGAGGAAGTACAGCCGCCCGCGCACTTCGCGCTCCTGCAGCACACGCTGCTGGCTCGCCTTGTCCAGGCGCCAGCCGCGAATGGTGCGGGTGTAGGGCACGACCACCAGCGGGCCGGTGACTTGCTGGCTGTAGCTGGCGCTGCGGGCGATGTCCTGCAGGACCTCGTCGCGGTAGTTCTGGCGCTCGTCGACCAGGCCGTCGATCATCAGCAGGGGGACGAGCAGGAGGATGATCAATAGCGCGATGGCGCCGAGCTTGATCCCGAGGTGGCGGTTCATCGAAGGCTTCTCCGTAAGTGGACGACGGAGCAAGCCTGGGGCCTGCGCGTGAGGACGCTCGGGCGGAAGTGTGGAGACTGTGTGGAGTTTGTGTGGCGCGGGTCGACTCTCCTGCAGGAGCAAGTTTGCCCGCGAACCACATCTGCAGCGGGGTTGTTCGCGAGCAAGCCCGCTCCGACGAGAAGCGTTACGGCTGCGGCAGCAACAGGCTCGCGCGCACCCCTCCCTCGACGTTCTCCACGCGAAGCTCGCCACCATGCAGCGCTGCTACCTCCGCGACGAAATTGAGACCGAGACCGGTGCTCTTGCGTCCGCTCGCCGGGCGCGGCAGCGAGTAGAAACGCTCGGTCAGGCGCGGCAGGGCGAATTCCGGAATGGCTTCACCCTGGTTGAACAATTCCACCCGCCAACCTTCGCCGTCCGGCTGCGCATCGAAGCGGATCACGCCTCCGGGCGGGGTGAAATCCAGCGCGTTGTCCAGCAGGTTGCCCAGCGCCTGGCGCAGCAGGAAACGCTCGCCGTGCACCATCGCCCGTGGCGCAATCGCATTCTCCAGCTGCGCGCCCTGGACGCGTGCCAGGCGCTCGTCGATCAGTTCATTCGCCAGTTCCCGCAACGCCACCGGCACACGCTCTTCCAACCCCTGGCGCTGTTCCACCTGGGCCAGGTTCAGCAGGCGCTCGATCAGTTGCTGCAGACGCTCGCTTTCCCCGGCGATGTTGCCAACGAAGCGCGCCCGCTGCTCGGCGGGCATCTCGCCTTCGAGCAGTTCCGCCGCGCCGCGAATGGCCGCCAGCGGGCTTTTCAGCTCGTGGGTCAGGGTGTGCACGTAGCGCTCGACGTAATCCTTGCCCTCCAGTTGCACGCGCATGTGCTCCACCGCGTCGGCCAGTTGCGCCATCTCGCCGCCTCGATAACGCGGCAGCTCCGCGCGCCGGCCTTCGCTGACCGCCTGGGCGTAGCGGGTCAGGCGATCCAGCGAGCGGCTCAGCCACCAGGACAGGCCCGCGCCCACCAGCAGGCCGAGCACGATCAACCCGGCGCCGAGCCACGCCAAACGGCGCTGCGAGCGGTCGATGTAGGGCTGCAGCGTGCGGTTGGGCTTGGAGACCGAGACCACGCCGATGATCTTCCCGCCGTCGCGGATGGGCGCGGCGACGTACATCACCGAGGACTCCGGATCGTCCGCCGATTCCCGGCTGGAGCGGGCGCCGTACTGGCCGCGCAGGGTCAGGAAGACGTCGTTCCAGCGCGAATAGTCCTGGCCCACGGCCTGGCCAAGGGAGTCCAGCAGGACGATGCCGCGCGCGTCGGTGACATAGATGCGGTGGTTCACCGCCGTCTTGTTCACGCCCCAGATGTCCGCCTGCGGGCTGCGCGCACCATAGGCGCGCAGCATCTCCGGCAGCCGGCTCTGGTCGAGGGTGCCGTTCTTCACGTCAGCCTGGAGAATCTCGGCCAGCAGGTTGGCGGTGTCCACCAGCGTCTCTTCGCTGGACTGCCGCACACCGGGACGGATCTCATCCATCACCGTGCGCAGGACGAACCAGCCGGTCAACCCGACGAAGAAGAAGTAGACCAGGAATATCCGCAGCGACAGCCGCATCAGCTCTTGTCCGGCGCGTAGCTGTAGCCCAGGCCGCGGTGGGTCTGGATCGGTTCGGCGGCGGGAACCACCTGGCGCAGCTTGGCGCGCAGGCTCTTGATGTGGCTGTCGACGTTGCGCTCGTAGCCGGCATCGGCGGCGACGCCCAGGGCATCGAGCAATTGCTCGCGGCTGAAGACGCGTTCGGGGCGCGCCAGCAGCGTCTGCAGCAGGCGGAATTCGTGACGGGTCAGGGCCAGCGGGTGGCCATGGTAGCGAATCTGGAAGCGCTCCTCGTCGACCTCGAACGGGCCGTTGCCGGCGGGTACCGTGGCTGGTGTTTCGCGCGGTGCGGTGCGCTTGAGGATGGCTTTCACCCGCGCGGCGACTTCGCGCGGGCTGAAGGGCTTGACCACATAATCGTCGGCGCCGATCTCCAGCCCCACCACGCGATCGATCTCGGCGTTGCGCGCAGTGAGGAAGATCACCGGTACTTCGGAAAAACGCCGCAGCTGTTTGCAGGCTTCGAAGCCGCTGATGTCGGGCAGGCCGACGTCGAGGATGACCAGGTCGAATGCGTCACGCTGCAGGCGTTCGAGGGCGGGGCCGGCGAGGTTCAGCCAGGTGGTCTCGAAACCTTCGGCCTGCAGGGCGTAGAGCAACGTGTCGGCGATGGCGGCTTCATCTTCGACGATGAGAATGTGGGGCATGGGATTCCGATTCCCGGGAAAGTCCCGAAAGGGTCCACCAAGCCCCGCGCCGCGTCAATCGAGGATCAGGAGCAGTCCGGCTTGCCGGCCACGAAGCGCTCGCCCGCATCCACCGCCACATGGAATTTGCGCAGGCCCTTGGCGCCCATCAGGAACGGGTAGTTGAAGTGGCTGCGGTCGGTGAGGTTGACCTCGATGGTGCGCTGGTCACCGCCCAGGCACACCGGCAGCTCGATCACCGGACGCTGGCTGAGGCCGGGGCTGGACTCTTCCTCTTCATCCTCGCCGGCTCCATCGGAGCGGTTCTTGATCTTCGAGATGCGCGCGAGCTTGTGCTCGTACACCGAGTCGCCGCCGTCCTTGGTCGCCAACTTGAAGCGCACCCAGTCCTCGCCGTCGCGCTGGAAGATCTGGATGTCCTTGGCCGACAGCGAGGAGGTGTAGGCGCCGGTGTCCATCTTGGCCTGCAGGGTCTGGTCGAGTTCGGGCAGGCTGACCCATTCGTAGCGGCCGTAAAGCTTGGTCTCGGCGGCCAGGGCGAGGCCGGGCAGGGCAATGAGCGTAAGCAGAGCGAGGGCGCGTTTCACGCGAAATCTCCGGGGTGGAATACGTCGCATAGGACTAGCACGGCAGCCATTGGTTCGCCATACCTGCGCCGCTTGGGCCGGAACAATTGTCTGCGTATCATGGCCGCGCCATCGTCGCACAAGGAATGGACCCCATGCCGGCCGTCAAAGGCGTCATCGCCAGCCTACTGCTGTTGCTCAATACCCTGATCCTGATCGGGCCGATGATGCTGATCGCGCTGCTCAAGCTGGTCGTCCCCGGCCAGGCCGCGAAGGACGCCTGCTCGCGCGGGGTGATGTGGATCGCCGAGACCTGGGCGGAGATCGACAAGGCCATCTTCGCGCTGATGACCCCGACCGTCTGGGACATCCGCGGCGGCGCCCAGCTGCGCGGCGACACCTCCTACCTGGTGATCAGCAACCACCAGTCCTGGGTCGACATTCCCGCGCTGGTGCAGGCCTTCAACCGCAAGACACCCTACTTCAAGTTCTTCCTGAAGAAGGAACTGATCTGGGTGCCCTTCCTCGGCCTGGCCTTCTGGGCGCTCGATTACCCCTTCATGAAGCGCTACAGCAAGGCCTTCCTGGAGAAGCACCCGGAGCTCAAGGGCAAGGACCTGGAAATCACCAAGGCCGCCTGCGAGAAATTCAAGCGCATGCCGGTGACCGTGGTGAACTACCTGGAGGGCACGCGCTTCACCCCGGCCAAGCAGGCCCAACAGCAGTCTCCCTACCAGAACCTGCTGCGGCCCAAGGCCGGCGGCGTGGCCTTCGTGCTGGCGGCGCTGGGCGAGCAGCTCGATACCCTGCTGGACGTCACCCTGGTCTATCCGAAGGGTCCGCGTCCGGGCTTCTGGGACCTGCTGTGCGGACGCGTGCCGCGGGTCATCGTCGACATCCAGGCACGGGAGATCGACCCCGCGCTGTGGCAGGGCGATTACGAGAACGACGCGGAATTCCGCCAGTACGTGCAGCACTGGGTGTCGCAGCTGTGGGAACAGAAGGATGCACGCATCGAACAGCTGCGCCAGGAGTTCTGACGCTCGTTACGCCCCCCTCCCGGCGACCGGCGCAGCCGGCGTCAGCGGGGCCGCTGGCGTCCCCCACAGACCACCGAGCGTACCGAGTAACTGGCTGCTCAGGCCCTGCTCGGTAAAGTAGTCGAGGATCACTCCGGCGAAGCGGCCGATCATCGACTGGTCCATGCCCAGCACGCCGAATATCTGGTCGACGTCCTGCAGGTTGTTGATCCCGCCCAGCAGCGCCGCAGCGCTGCCCAGGCCACCCAAGCCACCCAGTGCGCCCCCCAGGTCGCCCAGCGAGCTGTTGCCGGCGAGCTGGTCGAGGTTCGGCAGGGATTTCTGCAATTGCGCCGTGTCGGTGTCCTTCAGGCTGTTCATCGCCATCGCCAGCAGGGCGCCGGTGCCCCCAATGGCCTGCTGCTCGCTGACGCCCAGCTGTTTGGTGAGGTTGCTCAGCAGCGCGCTGGCAGCCGGCGGCACGCTCTGCGTCTGCGCGGCGGGCTCGCTGGTGTCGGTGAAGGTAGCGGCGAACACGGGGGAAGCGGCCAGCCAGGCGGCAGCCAGGAAGACGGCGGAACGGGTGGGCATCGACGGCTCCGGAATACGGAATTCCGGCCCCAGGACGGGGCCGGATCGACGATAGGACCGGAGCGCCTGGCGGCGGTTCCGCGCCGCCCGGCGGATATCAGGCGCCGGTGCCCCAGAGGTTGCCCAGGGTGCCGAGCAGGTTGCTGTTGGCGCCCTGCTTGCCGAAGTAATCCAGCAGCACGCTGGCGAACTTGCCGGTCATGTCCTGATCCATGCCCAGCGCGCCGAACGCCTTGTTGACATCGCCCATGCTGCTGACGTTGCCCAGCAGGCCGGTGGAAGCGCCACCACCCAGATTGCCGAGCTGGCCACCGAGGCCGCCCAGGGCGCTGCTGCCGGTGAGCTTGTCGAGGCCGGGCACGGTCTTGGCCAACTGCGAATAGTCCGTGCTGCTCAGCTTGTTCTTCGCCAGGCCCAGCAGTGCGCCGGTACCGCCGAGCGCCTGTTCGTCGCTGACGCCGAGCTGGCCGGTCAAGGCGCCGAGCAGGCCGCTGGTCTGCGGGGTGGAGGCAACGCGCGAGGTGTCGGAGCCGGTCGCGCCGGAAACCGCCTTGGCGGCATCGCCCAGGTTGAAGGCAAACGCGGAGGAAGCCGCCAGCAGGGCGGCCAGTGCGAGGGTGACGCGGGGATTGACGGACATCGCTGGCTCCAGGTAGTTGCAACCGCCATATCGACCCAGCCAGGCGGGCATCGTTCCGCCGCTACAGCCGGCGCAATCGGAAAGCGCGGGCCGATCACGCTACGGTAAAGAACTGGAGCCAGCGCAGCGGCCCATGGAACCTTCCGCTCGACCCTCCGCCTCTCTCGCAGGCCACTCGTACAATCCTTTGCGTCGACCCCGAGCAAGAATGGCCCCACCGTCATCGCGGCGTTTTCTCCCGCGATTGGCAAAGATTCCCTAAGCTAGACGCATCCACGTCCAACGGACCGACCATGAGCGAACCCTTCATCCTCACGCCCCGCGTGGCCCGCCTCCTGCCCTGGCTGGTGGCCATCGCCTTCTTCATGCAGGCCCTGGACGGCACCATCCTCAACACTGCGCTGCCGAGCATGGCCCGCTCGCTGGCAGAAGACCCGCTGCGCATGCAGGGTGTGGTGATCGCCTACCTGCTCACCGTGGCGCTGCTGATTCCCTCCTCCGGCTGGATTTCCGACCGCTTCGGCACGCGCCGGGTGTTCCTCTTCGCGATCTTCCTGTTCAGCCTGGGTTCGCTGCTCTGCGCCCTCTCGCCGAGTCTTGGCGCCCTGATCGGCGCCCGCGTGGTGCAGGGCATCGGCGGTGCGCTGATGATGCCGGTGGGGCGGCTGGTGATCCTGCGCGTGTACCCGCGCACGGAGCTGGTGCGCATCCTCAGCTTCGTCACCATCCCCGGCCTGCTCGGCCCGCTGGCCGGCCCGACCCTGGGGGGCTGGCTGGTGGAATACGCCAGTTGGCACTGGATCTTCCTGATCAACCTGCCGGTGGGCCTGCTCGGCTTCATCGTCGCCCTGCGGCTGATGCCGGACCTTCGCGGAGTGCGCGCAACCCGCTTCGACTCGATCGGTTTCCTGCTGTTCGGCGGCGCCATGGTGCTGATCACCATTGCCCTGGAAGGCCTCGGCGAGTTGCACATGCCCCATGTGCGCGTGGTCCTGCTGCTGGTGGGCGGGCTGGTGCTGCTGGCGGCCTATTGGCTGCGCGCGCTGCGCATCGAGTCGCCCTTGTTCCCGCCATCGCTGTTCACCACGCGCACCTTCGCCGTGGGCGTGCTTGGCAACCTGTTCGCGCGCCTGGGCAGCGGCTCCCTGCCCTTCCTCACGCCGCTGCTGCTGCAGGTCGGCCTGGGCTTCTCGCCGTCGCGGGCGGGCATGACCATGATCCCCATGGCGCTGGCGGCCATGGGGATCAAGTCACTGGCGCGCCCGCTGCTGGACCTGTTCGGTTACCGCAGGCTGCTGGTCGGCAACACGCTGTTGCTGGGGGCGTTGATCGCCAGCCTCGGCCTGGTGGACCAGGACACTCCCTACGCGCTGCTGCTGGTGCAACTGGCGATACTGGGCGGGATCAACTCGCTGCAGTTCACCGCGATGAACACCCTCTCCCTGATCGACCTGCGTGACGACAACGCCAGCGCCGGCAACAGCCTGCTCTCGGTGGTCATGCAGTTGTCCATCGGCATGGGTATCGCCTGCGCGGCGGCGCTGCTGGGCGGTTTCAACGGCGATCAGGAAAGCGCCCAGGGCGACGTGCTGTCGGCCTTCCACGCGACCTACTTCAGTGTCGGCATCCTCTCCATGCTGGCGGCGGCGATCTTCTTCCAGCTCAACTCCGACGATGGCCGCACCACGCCACGCCGGGTCGATCCGGAGCATGGTGTGGACGAGCACTGATCAGGGCTTGCAGGTGGGCACGACGGTCTGGGTCTTCGACGCGTCCACCGCGCCCAGGTGTTCCAGGGTGCGGCGGCCGAGCAGCACCGGGTAGTCCAGGGTCTGGCGGTCACGCAGGGTGAACTGTTCCCGGTAGACCTTTCCGCCCAGGCACACGTCCATCAGCACTACCGGGCTGCGCTCGACGCCGCCGTCAGTCTTGAACTTGAGCACACGCTCGACGCGCCGCTCGAAGGGCAGGCGCTCTTCCTTGCCGGTGGCCGGGTCGGTGAGCATCACGTCGTACTGCACCCAGCGCTCGCCGTTCTTCTTGATCCGGACGATGTTGCGCGCGTCCATCACCGAAGTCTGCGCACCGGTATCCAGCTTCGCCTTGAGCGGCGCCTGTTCGGGCATCAGCGTGAGCGTTTCCACCCAGCCCCAGGTGGTGGGCTGCGCAGGCGCGTCGGCGGCGAGGGCGCTGCCCGAGGCGAGCAGGCCGGCGAACAGCAGGCGGATGGCGGGCGATGGCATGGATGGCGGCTCCGGTTGTCATAGGCGGCACTGTAGGCAATAAAAAACCCCGGATGTTTCCACCCGGGGCTCTTTTGGCTGACGCCAGGGGATCTTAGATCACCTGTACGCGCTCGGCCTGCATGCCTTTCTGGCCCTGCACGACTTCGAAGCTGACTTTCTGGCCTTCGGCCAGGGTCTTGAAGCCGTTACCTTCGATGGCGCGGAAGTGTACGAACACGTCCGGGCCGCTTTCCGGGGTAATGAAGCCGTAGCCTTTGGTCTCGTTGAACCACTTGACGGTGCCGTTCTGACGATTCGACATGGTGTTCTCCTTGGAACGTACTTTTTGAAATTAGCCACGAATGGCCAGGAACTGAGTTGCAAGGAGTTACAAGGAGTCGAGCAGGACGGGGTGGAATAACCGACCGCATCAGGTCACGATCGACGGCGACCCATGCAAACACAGTCCGGAAACTCTACGACAAAAATCTGCGGAAAGCGAATCTCTTGGAAAAACCGTTTATCGCGGCCTCGGCAAATTCGGACGAGTGGCCTCAAACCCTTGCCATATCGGCTTCTCAGCCCTGCTGAGGGTGCTCTCCTGCTACACTGCGCGGCCATATGGATTCACCCGGGCTCCCTTCGTGACCACCTCCGCATTTTCCAGCCTCGCGCTGTCGGCCGACCTGCTGGCCAACCTCGACTCTCTCGGCTATCGCGAGATGACGCCGATCCAGGCCGCCGCCCTGCCGGCGATCCTCAAGGGCCGCGATCTGATCGCCCAGGCCAAGACCGGCAGCGGCAAGACCGCCGCCTTCGGCATCGGCCTGCTGAGCCCGCTGAATCCGCGCTACTTCGGCTGCCAGGCACTGGTGTTGTGCCCGACCCGCGAGCTGGCCGACCAGGTGGCCAAGGAGATCCGCCGCCTGGCCCGCGCGGCCGATAACATCAAGGTGCTGACCCTGTGCGGCGGCACGCCCTTCGGCCCGCAGATCGGCTCGCTGGAGCATGGCGCCCACGTCGTGGTCGGCACGCCGGGACGTATCCAGGAACACCTGCGCCGCGGCACCCTCAAGCTCGACGGCCTCAACACCCTGGTGCTCGACGAGGCCGATCGCATGCTCGACATGGGCTTCTACGACAGCATCGCCGACATCATCGGCCAGGCACCGGCGCGCCGTCAGACCCTGCTGTTCTCCGCCACCTATCCCGACGGCATCGGCCAACTGGCGGCGAAATTCCTGAAGAACCCCGAGCGCGTGGAAGTGGAAGCGCTGCACGACGACAGCCAGATCGAACAGCACTTCTACGAGATCGATCCGAAGCAGCGCCTCGATGCCGTCGTGCGTCTGCTGCAGCATTTCCGCCCGCAGTCCTGCGTCGCCTTCTGCCATACCCGCCAGCAGTGCATGGAAGTGGTGGAGCAGCTCAACGCCCGCAAGATTTCCGCGCTGGCCCTGCATGGCGACCTGGAACAGCGCGAGCGCGACCAGGTGCTGACCCTGTTCGCCAACCGCAGCTGCAGCGTGCTGGTAGCTACCGACGTGGCCGCGCGCGGGTTGGATATCGCCGCGCTGGAAGCGGTGATCAACGTCGAGCTGTCGCGCGATGCGCAGGTCCACGTGCACCGCATCGGCCGCAGCGGCCGCGCCGGCGAGAAGGGCCTGGCGTTGTCGCTGGTGACTCCCGCCGAGGCCAGCCGTGCCCAGGCCATCGAAGACCTGCAGGGCGCGCCGCTGAACTGGGAGCGCATCGATTTCCTCAAGGCCAACGACACCCCGCTGCTCCCGCCCATGACCACCCTGGCGATTGCCGGCGGGCGCAAGGACAAGCTGCGTCCCGGCGACATCCTCGGCGCGCTGACCGGCGACGCCGGTCTCAAGGGCACCCAGGTCGGCAAGATCGCGATCTTCGACTTCCAGGCCTTCGTCGCGGTAGAGCGCGATGCGGCCAAGCAGGCGCTGAAGCATTTCAACGAAGGCAAGATCAAGGGCCGCTCCTTCAAGGCGCGGATTCTCTGATCGCTGCGTTCCACGCGATGCGCGCAGGAGCGGACTCCGTCCGCCCTGCGCTGGCGACATCCAACCTGTCGCGCTCGCGATAGCAGCGCGGCAGACGTTCCGCTAGTCTGAGCGGCAGACATCCGGAAGTCCCGCACGCGCATGCTCTCCTCCCCACTGCTCCAGTCTCTGCGGCGCCTCTGGGCGCTGGACAAGTTCGCCTACAGCCTGCGGGTGTTCGTCGCCCTCAGCGGGGTCATGCTCGCGTGCTGGTTGCAGGGCCGCCCGGAGCTGGTGATCCCATTGTTCCTCGGCGTCATCGCCAGCGCCCTGGCGGAAACCGACGACCACTGGCTGGGTCGCCTGCAGGCGCTGCTGGTGACCCTGGCCTGCTTCACCATTGCCTCGCTGGCGGTGGAGTTGCTGTTCCCCTATCCGCTCATCTTCGTCACCGGCCTTGCGCTCTCGACCTTCGCCATGACCCTGCTCGGCGCCCTGGGCGAACGCTATGCGGCGATTGCCTCGGCCACACTGATCCTGTCGATCTACACCATGATCGGTGTCGACCAGCGCGGCGGCACGCCCACCGACTTCTGGCGCGAACCGCTGCTCCTGGTGGCCGGCGCGGCTTGGTACGGATTGCTCTCGGTGCTGTGGAACGCGCTGTTCGCCAACCAGCCGGTGCAGCAGAGCCTGGCGAAGCTGTTCCTCGAACTGGGCGAGTACCTGAAGATCAAGTCGACGCTGCTGGAGCCGCTGCGCCAGCTCGACGTCGAGGCCCAGCGCCTGGCGCTGGCGCGGCAGAACGGGCGGGTCGTGGTGGCGCTCAACCAGGCCAAGGAAACCATCCTCGCGCGCTTGTCCCAAGGCAGGGCGAGTCCGAAGATCAGCCGCTACCTGAAGCTCTATTTCATCGCCCAGGACGTCCATGAACGCGCCAGCTCCTCGCACTATCCTTACAACCAGCTGGCCGAAGCCTTCTTCCACAGCGACGTGCTGTTCCGCTGCCAGCGCCTGCTGAACCAGCAAGGCAAGGCGTGCAAGGCTTTGGCGAAAGCGATCCAGCTGCGCCATTCGTTCGACTACAACGATAGCGAGCTGGCCCTGGCCGACCTCAACGCCTCGCTGGACTACCTGCGCCAGCAGGGCAACCCGGCCTGGCGCGGCCTGCTGCGCTCACTCGGCGCGCTGGCGGCCAACCTCACCACCCTGGATCGCAAGCTCAGCGGCGCGAGCAACCCCGACGCACTGGACGACGAGCAGGACAGCACCCTGCTGGACCGTTCCCCGCGCTCGTTCAAGGACGCCCTGGAGCGCATCCGCCAGCAGGTCTCGCCGAATTCGCTGCTGTTCCGCCACGCCCTGCGCCTGTCGCTGGCGCTGGCCGCCGGCTACGGCATGCTCCACCTGATCCACCCGACCCAGGGCTACTGGATCATGCTCACCACGGTGTTCGTCTGCCAGCCGAACTACGGCGCCACGCGCATCCGCATGGTGCAGCGGATCCTCGGCACACTGGTCGGCCTGGTGGCCGGCTGGGCGCTGATCGACCTGTTCCCCAATCCGCTGATCCAGTCGCTGCTGGCGGTGGTCGCCGGGGTCGCCTTCTTCGCCACGCGGAGCACGCGCTACACCCTGGCGACGGCGGCCATCACCCTGCTGGTGCTGTTCTGCTTCAACCAGGTGGGCGACGGCTACGGGCTGATCCTGCCGCGGCTGTTCGATACCCTGCTCGGCGCGCTGATTGCCGGCATCGCGGTGTTCCTGATACTGCCCGACTGGCACGGGCGCAGCCTGCACCGCCTGGTCGGCGGCACCCTGGCGTGCAACAGTCGCTACCTGCGGGAAATCATGCAGCAGTACGCCAACGGCAAGCGCGACGACCTCGCCTACCGCACCGCCCGGCGCAACGCACACAACGCTGATGCGACGCTCTCGACCACCCTGTCGAACATGCTGCTGGAGCCCGGCCACTTCCGTAAGGACGCGGAGATCGGCTTCCGCTTCCTGGTGCTGTCGCACACCTTGCTCAGCTACCTTTCCGCCCTCGGCGCGCACCGTAACCAGCTGCCGCCGGACGTCAACGACGACCTTATCGCCGAGGCTGCCGAGCAACTGACCAGCAGCCTCGACGACATCGCCACGCGCCTCAACGAACGACGCCCGGTGGCTATCTACAGCGACGAGGAGGACGCACTGGCCAAGCGCCTGGAAGAGCTCCCGGAGGAACAGGACGATGCCCACCGTCTGGTGCAGACCCAGCTGGCACTCATTTGCCGGCAGCTCACCCCGCTGCGCACCCTGGCGGCGCACCTGCTGAAGAAGGACATCGGCGCGGAGCAGGCCGACACCGCCTGATGCCGAAACGTCCAACTGCGTGGGAGAGACAGAAAAGCCCTACAGCCCATGCTCGCGCATCAGCTCGTCGTAACTGCCGTCCTCGCGCATCTCGCGAATGGCCTTGTTGAACGCCGCGACTATTTCAGCGTGGTTGCGCACATGCCGGCCGACCAGGATGTGCAGGCCATTCTCGGTCAGCGGCAGCGGCAGGAATTCCAGCTGACCCTTGAGTTCGGCCAGATCGCCATTGAAGTGCATGCGCGCGGTGATCTCGTCTTCCAGCGTCAGGTCCACGCGGCCGGCCTGCAGCATGAGCGCCGCGTTGACGAAGCTGAACACCGGCACCCGCTGCAGCTTCGGGTCGTTGTTGAAGGCCTCGGAATAGGCGTAGCCACGCACCATGGCGATGCGGTACGGGTAGAGATCGGCCAGCTTGCCGAAGGTGATGGGTGAGCCCTGGCGCTTGATCAGGCGCACGCGGTTGACCAGGTAGGGCTCGGAATACACAGCGAAGGCTTCCCGCTCCGGCGAATACCAGGCGTCCGCCACCAGGTCATATTCGCCGTTTGCCACGCCATGCAGCACGCGAGGCCAGGGCACTTCGATGTATTCGCTGGCATAGCCGGCGCGCTTGAGCGCTGTCTGCACCAGGTGCACCGCCACGCCGTTGCCGGGCAACTGGCGGTCCGCATAGGGCGGCCAGCGGTCAGCTGCAATGCGCAGCACTTCCCCGGCCCGCGCCGCGCTGGCAGCGCACAGGAACAAGAGGATCAGCAGCAGGCGCAGCGGCATCGGGGATGTCGTCCAGGGAGAAGCTTTCAAGACTAGACGCTCCCCTCGGCGCCGCGCCAACTCAGAACAGCATCGCCGCGCGCAAACTCATGCCACCGCCGGTTTCCGGCACCACGGCGACGTTGTAGCGCTGGCTCGGCGGACCTTCGAGGAACAGGTTGTAGGTGAAGTTGGCGAAGAAGTTGCCCACCGCCATCCCCACCAGTACGTCGGTGGGGTAGTGCTTGTCCCCTTCCACGCGCGACAGTGCGGTCAGCCCGTCGAGGGTATAGAGCCCGGCCTTGGCCGTGTAGCGCCAGGTCGGGTCCATGTCGATGTAGTCCAGGTTGCGGCGGGTGAAGCTGGTGTGCACGGCCGTTACGGCGGTGTGCTTGGACGGGAAGGAGTCATCGGGAATCCCGTCCGGCCGTTCGCGCCCGGACCATTCCTTGGCTTCTTCGACGAAGCCGGTCACCGCGTAGCGGTCCGCCGCCAGCAGCGTCAGGTTGCGCCCGCGCCAGCTCCACTTCTCCTCGCTGCTCACGTCCTTGGGCGAGGCCACCAGCGCGGTGACGACGCTCAAGCCGGTGGCGAGGTTGAGCATGCGGTCGGCGGCCTGGTTGGCGTCGCCGCCGAAGAACCAGTCATGGTTGCTCGCCGACTTCTGCCACTTGTGGTCCCAGTTGCCCGCCGCGATCACCGCAGCGCCGGCCACCGGCCCCCAGACGTCGGCGCTGGTGACGGCGCGCTGCGCCGAATCCCCCACCCGGTCCCAACTCATTTGCGGTGCTCCTGCGCAACCGCCGAGCGTGGCGCCGGCCGCCAGGGTGGCGGCTGCCAGCAAAGTCCGATTCATGATGTTCCCCCATGCGCCCGGCCCGCTCCAGGGCAGCGGACGCGTCAATGCATGAGCGGGGAAGGATAGTCCGGTGCGCTCTGAAGGCTCGTGCCTTCAGTCATTAATCGGTAACTCTTCGTTTCGTACATCGAAAAAAGAAAAACCCCGCCGAGGCGGGGTTTTCAGGTCAGACGGAATCAGCCCTTGAAGACGTCTTCGACCGACTGCAGCGGATAGTGCTTCGGATACGGCAGGGTCGCCACGCCGGTCTCGATGGCGGCCTTGGCCACGGCGTCGGAAACGACGGTGATCAGGCGCTTGTCCATCGGCTTCGGAATGATGTATTCGCGGCCGAACTCGATGGCGCTCACGCCGTAGGCGTCGCACACGTCCTTGGGTACCGGCAGCTTGGCCAGGTCGCGCAGGGCCAGCGCGGCGGCGATCTTCATCTCTTCGTTGATGCGGGTGGCGCGCACGTCCAGGGCACCGCGGAAGATGAAGGGGAAGCCCAGCACGTTGTTGACCTGGTTCGGGTAGTCCGAACGGCCGGTGGCCATGATCACGTCATCGCGGGTGGCGTGGGCCAGTTCCGGTTTGATTTCCGGGTCCGGGTTGGAGCAGGCGAAGACGATCGGGTTCGGCGCCATGCGCTTGAGGTCGTCGGCGCTCAGCAGGTTGGCGCCGGACAGGCCGACGAATACGTCGGCGCCTTCCAGGGCGTCAGCCAGGGTGCGCTTGTCGGTCTCGGTGGCGAACACGGCCTTGTACTGGTTCAGGTCGTTGCGGCCGGCGTGAATCACGCCCTGGCGGTCGATCATGTAGATGTTCTCGACCTTGGCACCCATGCTCACCAGCAGCTTCATGCAGGAGATGGCGGCGGCTCCAGCGCCCAGGCAGACGATCTTCGCGGTCTCCAGCTTCTTGCCGGCGATTTCCAGCGCGTTGAGCATGCCGGCAGCGGTCACGATGGCGGTGCCGTGCTGGTCATCGTGGAAGACCGGGATGTCGCACTGCTCGATCAGCGCGCGCTCGATCTCGAAGCACTCGGGTGCCTTGATGTCTTCCAGGTTGATGCCGCCGAAGGTGATGGAGATGCGCTTGACGGTGTCGATGAAGGCCTGCGGGCTCTCGGCGTCGACTTCGATGTCGAACACGTCGACACCGGCGAAGCGCTTGAACAGCACGCCCTTGCCTTCCATGACCGGCTTGGAGGCCAGCGGGCCGAGGTTGCCCAGGCCGAGGATGGCGGTGCCGTCGGAAATGACCGCGACCAGGTTGCCCTTGCCGGTGTACTTGAAGGCCAGTTCCGGATCACGCGCGATTTCGCGTACCGGCTCGGCGACGCCGGGGCTGTACGCCAGCGACAGGTCGCGGGCGGTGGCGGTCGGCTTGGTCAGCTCGACGCTCAGTTTACCGGGGCGGGGTTGGGCGTGATATTCGAGGGCAGCGGTCTTGAGATCAGACATTTGGGCACTTCCGCTTTTGTTGCTTGTTGGACAGACGGGGGTCCGAGCATACGCACAAACCCCGCACCTGCCAAGGTAGCCCAAGCCCCTGCTGTCAAGACCTCTAGCGTACGACTTTCAGCCAGCCGCCAGGTTTTGGCTGACCAGTTGGATACAAGTCATTCAATAAACGTATACGATTTATCGAGTCAGATTCCGGACCGGATTCGGCCTTCGCGAACTGCTCGACAGTCTGCCCGGATTGAACCTGAACAACGGCGATCCGGCGCGGTTGTGCGTATTTCTGTTCGTCAGCACGCATGGGTCGGAAGCTGCGGATGACCTGCATGAATTCGTCGTCCACGCTCTCCAGGGAGGCGCGGCCTTTGACCGCACCCACGAAGAGATAGGCGCGGTCCTTCTGGTAGACCACCGCCACTCGCCGCGCGGGCGAGCCGGGCACCACGCCGGTGGCCACCTGCAGACCGGCCTGCTGGAAGCTTTCTTCGTTCGATAGCCGGCCACCGGTGCCCTTGCGCAGGTATTCCGCCGGGGTCAGCTGGCCTTCGCGCTGCACCAGCTTCATGCCGATATAGGCCTGCTGGTCGGCGGTGAAGCCCACCAGCGCACTTGGCTGGTTGAGGATGCCCCAGCCCGACGGGTAGGTCAGGGTGAAGTCCAGTTCGGAATGGTAGAAGCTCTGCCCGCGGCGCACGCCGCTGGAGGCGGAGTCGCCGAAGGGCATGCCATCGATGGCCTTGAGGTAGCGCTCGGCGCCGATCTCGTGCTGGCTGTTGGCGGCCAGGGTCTGGGCGGGGCCGATCACCTGCTTGAGGCGCTGGTCGTTGTCCGGGTGGGTATCGAACAGCCCGTGGTAGCCCACCGGCTGGGCGGCCTGCCCCTTGCGCGCGGCTTCGTCGCGGGCGAAGTCTTCCTGATTCTTCAGCACCCGCACCACCTGGATCATGGCGGTCGGGTCGTAGCCGGCGCGGGCCAGGTACTTGGCGCCCAGGCCGTCGGCCTCCAGCTCCATGTCGCGGCCATAGCCGCGCACGAAGGCGGTGCCGAGCACGTTGGTGAGGTCGGCGGCAGCGCCAACGCCGGTGCCGATGGCCACGGCCTGGCCGAGGATGTTCCAGGCGCTGGACTGGCTCTGCTGGCGCACGCTGTGGCGCGCGGTGACATGGCCGACCTCGTGGCCGAGCACGGCGGCGAGTTCCGCTTCGGAGCCCAGGTACGCCATCAGCCCGCGGTGGATATAGATGTAGCCGCCGGGCAGGGCGAAGGCGTTGATGTCAGGCGTGTCGATGACCGTGAAGTGATATTGCAGGCTGGGCCGGTCGCTGGCTCGGGCAACCCGCTCGCCGACCTGCTGGACGTAGGCCTGCAGCTTGCCGTCTTCATAGCGCGGATACTGCTGGGCGATCTGCTGGCTGTACTTCTGCCCCATTTCCAGCTCGCTCTGCTCGCTCATCATCACGAAGTCAGTCTTGCCGGTGGCCGGGTTGGTAGCGCAGCCGCCAAGGACACTCAGCAGCGCCAGCAGGGTCAGGATTCCGAACGAGCGCATGCTCATGGCAATACCTCCATCATCGCCGGATCGGTCACAGGCAGCATCCAGCGCGCCTGTCCGGGTTTCACGCCACCACGCTCGGCGCGGTCGATGACCCAGCCGCGCGCCTCCACCTGTCGACCCTTGAGATCGCGCAGGGTTGCATCGTCGAAGCGCTTCACGAGTTTCGCCTCGATCCGCAGCACCAGCGGGCCGTCGAGATCGATCCACAGGCCACCGCGATTGCGTTGTACCTGCTTGACCCGCCCGTGCACCACTGCGAACCCGCTTTCGTGAAGTTGTTCCGCCGTCTGTACCGGCGCGCGCTTCCACAGACCGAGTCCAGCACTGCGCGCTTGCCGCTCGGCAACCTGCTGGCAGGCGGTGAGGTCGGTATTCGGTGCGATAGCTACAAGGTAGCCCAGGCCTTCGGCGAGCAGGCGGGATTCGAGGTTGTTGCCGTGGGCGTCATAGGCATGGGCCAGGGTACGGCCGTACTTGTCCTTGCCCTGCTGGCCGGCAACCAGGCCGACCTCGCCGTCATTGGCCGCCACCAGCTCCTGCAGGCGACGCTGGGCGGCCACCGCGAAGGCTTCTTCGGAACGGCCGTGATGGGCCAGCTCCGGGGCGTTGACGCCGATCAGGCGGACGCTGCGGCCATCGGCCAGCCTGAGCGTGTCGCCATCCACCACCCGTGCCACGCGCACCGTTTCGGGCGACGAAGGTTTCGGGCAGGCAGCCGCGCCGGCTTCCAGGGAAAAAAGGACGGCCATAAAAAAGGCGCCCACAAGGGACGCCTTTTTCGAATTACCGTGAAAAACCATCGTCGGCCTTTCCCGGAAATCGATCTTACTTCTTGCCGCCGAACATGGCGAAGCGCTGGTTGAAGCGATCGATACGGCCGCCGGTGTCCAGGACTTTCTGCTTGCCGGTGTAGAACGGGTGGCATTCGGAGCAGACGTCCAGGTGGATAGCCTTGCACAGGGTCGAACGGGTCTTGATCACGTTGCCGCAGCTGCAGGTGGCTTCGATTTCTTCGTACGCGGGATGGATTTCCGGTTTCATGCTCTTTTCCTCTCGGTGGTGTGCCGCCACCCAGTCTCTGGCAGAAGCCGAGCCACGGCCATCAAGGACCGCGGGCGGGATCTTTTACCGGGCACCGCACGAAATTAAGGGCGTGGATCATACCAGAGATCGCTTTCAACGCAAGATCGGGCATGACCGACCGTCGCGTCGCCCATGCTACCATCCGACGCTCCTCGCCGCCCCGGAATCCGTCGCGTGCCGTCACCTGCCATCCTGCGTCTCGCCCTGCCCTCGCCGCTGCGCCGTCTGTTCGATTACCTGCCTCCGCGCGGGGTCGACGTGGCACGCCTGCAGCCGGGCGTACGCCTGCGCGTGCCGTTCGGCCGCCGCGAAATGGTCGGCGTGCTGGTGGACAAGGTGGAGACCTCCGACGTGCCGGCGGACAAGCTGCGCCCGGCGCTGGCCGTGCTCGACCGCGAACCGCCGATGCCGGCGCACCTGCTGGAGCTGTGCCGCTGGACGGCGCAGTACTACCAGCACAGCCTGGGCGACACCTTTTCCTGGGCGCTGCCCAACCTGCTGCGCCAGGGCGACCCGGCCGAGGCGCGCCAGCAGCGCTTCTGGCACGCCGAACCCGGCGCCCGCGAGGAGGACCCACGCCTGGCCCGAGCACCGCGCCAGCGCGAGACGCTGAGAATACTCAAGCAACACCCGCACGGCGTCGCTCACGACCTGCTGAGCCAGTTGCAGATCAACAAGGACAGCCTCGACCTGCTGCAGGAAAAGGGACTGGTCACCCTGGAGGTGCGCGAACACCGTGTGCCGCCGCACCATGGCCCGTGGCTGGCCCAGGCGGAACTGCCGCTCAATGCCGAGCAACGGGCCGCCTTCGAGGCCGTGCGCGCCGGCTTTGGCAGTTTCCACAGCTTCCTCCTGGCTGGCGTCACCGGCAGCGGCAAGACCGAGGTCTACCTGCAACTGATCCGCGAGACCCTGGAAGCCGGCAAGCAGGCGCTGGTGCTGATCCCCGAGATCAACCTGGGCCCGCAAACCCTTTCCCGCTTCGAGCGCCGTTTCAACGCACGTATCGCCCTGCTGCACTCCGCGCTGACCGACCGCGAGCGCCTCGACGCCTGGTTGGCTGCCCGCGATGGCGAGGCGGATATCGTCATCGGCACCCGCTCGGCGCTGTTCACCCCATTGAAGAATCCGGGGCTGATCATCATCGACGAGGAACACGACGCTTCCTATAAACAGCAGGAAGGCCTGCGCTACCACGCCCGCGACCTGGCCATGGTGCGCGCGCGCCTGGAAAACGTGCCGATCCTGCTGGGATCGGCCACCCCCGCGCTGGAAAGCCTGCACAACGCCCAGAGCGGCCGCTATGGCCTGCTGCGCCTCACCCAGCGCGCTGGCGGCGCGCACCAGCCGAAGTTCCAGCGCCTGGACGTGAAGAGCCTGCCGCTGGATTCGGGCATCTCCATGCCATTGCAGCGCTCGATCAAGGAAACCCTGGCCGCCGGCCAGCAGGTGCTGGTCTACCTGAACCGCCGCGGCTTCGCGCCGACCCTGCTGTGCCACGACTGCGGCTGGATCAGCCAGTGCCCGCGCTGCGACGCGCGGATGACGGTGCACCAGGGCAGCGGCGAGCTGCGCTGCCACCACTGCGACCACCGCGAGCGGCCACCGCGCAACTGCCCGAAATGCGGCACGGTGGACCTGCGCCCGGTGGGCGCCGGCACCGAGCGCGCCGAGGAGCGCCTGCGCATCCTCTTCCCGGATTACCCGGTGCTGCGCATCGACCGCGACAGCACCTCGCGCAAGCACGCCATGCGCGACCTGTTCGCCACCATCAATAAAGGCGAGCCGTGCATCCTGGTGGGCACCCAGATGCTCGCCAAGGGACATCACTTCCCGCGCGTCACCCTGGTGGCCATCCTCGATGCCGACGGCGGGCTGTTCTCCGCAGACTTCCGCGCCAGCGAGCGCATGGCCCAGCAGATCGTCCAGGTCGCCGGCCGCGCCGGACGCGCCGAAGAGCCGGGCCGCGTGTTGATCCAGACCCACCTGGCCGACCACCCGCTGCTGGTACAACTCACCGAACAAGGCTACTTCGCCTTCGCCGACCAGGCCCTCACCGAGCGCCGCTCCGCCGGCCTGCCGCCCTTCTCGCACCTCGCCCTGCTGCGTGCCGAAGCGCACAACCCGGGGCAGGCCGAAGGTTTCCTCGACGAAGCCTGCGCCGAGGCCGAGCGCTTGCAGGCCACGCTCGGCCACGAAGTGGAACTCCTCGGCCCGGTACCGGCCCCCATGGAGCGCCGCGCCGGCCGCTACCGCGCCCAGCTGCTATTGATGAGTGCCGCCCGCGCGCCGTTGCACCGCCTGCTGACGCCCTGGCTGCAGACGCTTGAAGGCATGCCCGGCGGGCGCCAGGTGCGCTGGTCGCTGGACGTGGACCCGATCGACCTCTTCTGACAGAGCCCCCGTACAGATAAAACCGTCCGTGCTTGCGCATCCGTCCTACATTGACTTCCATCAGCCGCGACGGATGGCACAGCGGCGAGACTGAACTTGGAGCGCTCCGCGGTTGGCAAGCCATGCCCGGCCACGGATAATGCGCGGTTCTGAGCCCGATAACCGGTCGCGCGCGCCGGATGCACGCGAGCACGGAGAAAACCATGAAAGACACCATTCGCCACCTGATCCAGCAAGCCCTTGTCCGCCTCACCGAAGACGGCACCCTGCCGGCCGGCCTGACGCCCGACATCCAGGTGGAGAACACCAAGGACCGAACCCACGGTGACTTCGCCAGCAACATCGCCATGATGCTGGCCAAGCCGGCCGGGATGAAGCCGCGCGACCTGGCGACCCAGCTGGTCGCGGCGCTGCCGCAGAGCCCGGAAGTGGCCAAGGTCGAGATCGCCGGTCCCGGCTTCCTGAACTTCTTCCAGGACCAGACCTGGCTCGCCGCCAGCCTCGACAAGGCCCTGGCCGACAGCCACATCGGCGTGCGCAAGGCCGGCCCCGCGCAGCGCGTGGTGGTGGACCTGTCCTCGCCGAACCTGGCGAAAGAGATGCACGTCGGCCACCTGCGCTCGACCATCATCGGCGACGGCGTCAGCCGCGTGCTGGAATTCCTCGGCGACACGGTGATTCGCCAGAACCACGTGGGCGACTGGGGCACCCAGTTCGGCATGCTGCTGGCCTACCTGGAAGAACAACCGGTGGACGCCCAGGCCGAGCTGCACGACCTGGAAGTCTTCTACCGCGCCGCCAAGAAGCGCTTCGACGAATCCCCCGAGTTCGCCGACCGCGCCCGTGAGCTGGTGGTCAAGCTGCAGGCCAACGATCCCAAGTGCATCGCCCTGTGGACCCGCTTCAACGACATCTCCCTGTCGCACTGCCAGAAGGTCTACGACCTGCTGGGCGTGAAGCTGACCATGGCCGACGTGAAGGGCGAGAGCGCCTACAACGACGACCTCGCACAGGTGGTGGCCGACCTCACCGCCAAGGGCCTGCTGGTCGAGAGCGACGGCGCCCTGTGCGTGTTCCTCGACGAATTCAAGAACGCCGAGGGCGAACCGCTGCCGGTGATCGTGCAGAAGGCCGGCGGCGGCTACCTCTACGCCACCACCGACCTGGCCGCCATGCGCTACCGCCACAAGGTGCTGCACGCCGACCGCGTGCTGTACTTCGTCGACCAGCGCCAGGCCCTGCACTTCCAGCAGGTGTTCGAAGTCGCCCGCCGCGCCGGTTTCGTCCCGGCCAGCATGGACCTGGAGCACATGGGCTTCGGCACCATGAACGGCGCCGACGGCAAGCCGTTCAAGACCCGCGACGGCGGCACCGTGAAGCTGATCGACCTGCTGATCGAAGCCGAGGAGCGCGCCTACACCCTGGTCAAAGGCCTCAACGAGAAGCGCATCGAGAAAGGCGAAACGCCCTTCGACGAGGAAGAACTGCGCCGCATCGGCCACGTGGTGGGCATCGACTCGGTCAAGTACGCCGACCTGTCCAAGCACCGCACCAGTGACTACAGCTTCAACTTCGAGCTGATGCTGAGCTTCGAGGGCAACACCGCCCCCTACCTGCTCTATGCCTACACCCGTGTGGCCGGCGTATTCCGCAAGCTGGGCAAGGGTTACGACGAGGTGGGCGGCAAGATCGTCCTGCAGCAGCCCCAGGAAATGGCCCTGGCCGCGCAGTTGGCGCAGTTCGCCGATGTGCTCAACAACGTCGCCGTGAAGGGTGTCCCGCACATCCTCTGCGCCTACCTGTACGAGCTGGCCGGCCTGTTCTCCAGCTTCTACGAGCACTGCCCGATCCTCACCGCCGAAGACCCGGCGCAACAGGAAAGCCGCCTGCGCCTCGCCGCGCTGACCGGCCGCACCCTCAAGCAGGGCCTGGAGCTGCTGGGCCTGGAAACCCTGGAGCGCATGTAAGCACCCATGGCGAAGAAGAAACCCGCTCCCAAGCGCGGCGCCAGCCGCTACCAGGCCCCGGCCAAGAAGAGTTCGGTCCCCGGCTGGGTCTGGCTGGTCGCCGGCCTGGCCATCGGCGGCTTCATCATGTTCCTGATGAAGCTGGAGCCGGGTCGCAACGACGTCAAACGCGAGAAGCCGGACGCGCCCAAGACCGTGGTCGGCTCCAACAAGCCCTCCGGCACCGTGCAGCCGCAACAACCGGCCGCGCCGACCGGGGTGAAGCCCAAGTACGACTTCTACACCCTGCTGCCCGGCTCGGAAGTCGCCGTGCCGCCGGAAGCCGTGCCGCCGCCGGCCAAGCCGCAGCAGCCGGCGACCGTGGTCGCGACCAAGGAAGAAGCCGAGAAGATCGACACCCAGCGCGCCCTGGCCGCGTTGAGCGGGCAGAATCCGCCGCCGCCCGCGGTGGTCAAGCCGGCGACGCCCGCCACGCCGCCCGCGACCCAGGTTGCCAGCGCGCAGAAGCAGGCGCTGCCGCAGGCTCCGACCAGCGACACCGCACCGGCCAAGCCGACGCCGCCACCAGCCGTGGCCGCCACGCAGTACTACCTGCAGGCCGGCTCGTTCCGCAAGCAGACCGACGCCGACCACCTGCGCGCGCAGATCATCATGATGGGCCAGAACGCCCGCGTGGAATCCGGCACCGTGCGTGACGAAACCTGGTACCGCGTCATGGTCGGCCCCTACGGCGACCGCGCCAAGGCCTCAGCCGCGCAGAAACAACTGGCCGGCAACGGTTTCAGCAACCTGCTGTTACAGCAGCGCCAGACCCGCTGAAACCCGGCCACGCCAGGGCCTGCGCCGACGGGCGGCGCGCGAAATGCGCGCTACTCGTCCGGCGCAGGACTTGAACCCCGCCTTCCTAGTCCCCATCTGACTCTGCATTCGGGCACATCGCCCCGCTAGTGTGGAGTAAGACCCTTGACCACCATCGTATCTGTCCGCCGCAATGGCAAAGTCGTCATGGGCGGCGACGGCCAGGTTTCCCTGGGCAACACCGTGATGAAAGGCAACGCGAAGAAAGTCCGTCGCCTGTACCACGGTGAAGTGCTGGCCGGCTTCGCCGGCGCCACCGCCGATGCCTTCACCCTCTTCGAACGCTTCGAACAGCAGCTGGAAAAACACCAGGGCCACCTGGTGCGCGCCGCTGTCGAGCTGGCCAAGGACTGGCGTACCGACCGTTCCCTGAGCCGCCTGGAAGCCATGCTGGCCGTGGCCAACAAGGACGCCTCGCTGATCATCACCGGCAACGGTGACGTGGTCGAACCCGAGCACGGCCTCATCGCCATGGGCTCGGGCGGCGGCTTCGCCCAGGCAGCAGCCCTGGCCCTGCTGCAGAAAGGCAGCGACGACATGAGCGCCCGCGAGATCGCCGAGACCGCGCTGAACATCGCCGGCTCCATCTGCGTGTTCACCAACCAGAACCTGACCCTTGAGGAGCTCGACAGCGCCGTCTGAGCGCTGTCGTTCCGGAGTAGCCCGTCCAATGTCCATGACTCCCCGCGAGATCGTCCACGAACTCAACCGCCACATCATCGGCCAGGACGACGCCAAGCGCGCCGTCGCCATCGCCCTGCGCAACCGCTGGCGGCGCATGCAGCTGCCGGCCGAGCTGCGCGCCGAGGTAACGCCGAAGAACATCCTGATGATCGGCCCGACCGGCGTCGGCAAGACCGAGATTGCCCGGCGCCTGGCCAAGCTGGCCAACGCCCCCTTCATCAAGGTGGAAGCGACCAAGTTCACCGAAGTCGGCTACGTCGGCCGTGACGTCGAGTCGATCATCCGCGACCTCGCCGACGCCGCGATCAAGATGCTCCGCGAGCAGGAAGTGCAGAAGGTGAAGTACCGCGCCGAAGACGCCGCCGAAGAGCGCATTCTCGATGCACTGCTGCCGCCGGCGCGCACCACCGGCTTCGGTGACGAGCCGCCGCGCGAGGATTCCAACACCCGCCAGCTGTTCCGCAAGCGCCTTCGCGAAGGCCAGCTGGACGACAAGGAAATCGACATCGAGGTCGCCGACATCCCCTCGGGCGTGGAAATCATGGCCCCGCCCGGCATGGAAGAGATGACCAACCAGTTGCAGAACCTGTTCTCCAACATGGGCAAGGGCAAGCGCAAGAGCCGCAAGCTGAAGGTCGCCGAGGCCATGAAGCTGATCCGCGACGAGGAAGCGCAGCGCCTGGTCAACGAAGAGGATCTCAAGGCCCGCGCCCTGGAAGCGGTCGAGCAGAACGGCATCGTCTTCATCGACGAGATCGACAAGATCGCCAAGCGTGGCAACGTCGGCGGCGCCGATGTCTCCCGCGAGGGTGTGCAGCGTGACCTGCTGCCGCTGATCGAGGGTTGCACGGTGAACACCAAGCTCGGCATGGTGAAGACCGACCACATCCTGTTCATCGCCTCGGGCGCGTTCCACCTGTCCAAGCCCAGCGATCTGGTACCCGAACTGCAGGGTCGCCTGCCGATCCGCGTCGAGCTCAAGGCCCTGAGCCCGAGCGATTTCGAGCGCATCCTGAGCGAACCGCACGCCTCGCTGACCGAGCAGTACACCGCGCTGCTGAAGACCGAAGGCCTGGACATCGAGTTCGCCGCCGACGGCATCAAGCGCCTCGCGGAGATCGCCTTCCAGGTCAACGAAAAGACCGAGAACATCGGTGCCCGTCGCCTGCACACCCTGCTCGAGCGCCTGCTCGAAGAAGTGTCCTTCGACGCCGCCGACCTCGCCAGCGAGCACAGCGACAAGGCCATCGTGATCGACGCGGCCTACGTCAACGGTCACCTGGGCGAACTGGCCCAGGACGAAGACCTGTCGCGCTACATCCTCTGAGCGATCCACATCGCTGCGACGGGGCGCCTCAGGGCGCCCCGCTGTTTTTCTGCCGGCGCTACAATGCCGGAATCGCCGTTCAGGAGCCGTCCATGCGCATTCCTTCCGCCATCAAGCTGCACAAGGCCTCGAAGAAGCTTTCGCTGACTTATGGAGAGCAATCCTACGAGCTGTCCGCTGAGTTCCTGCGTGTGCATTCGCCATCGGCGGAAGTCCAGGGCCACGGTAACCCGGTGCTGCAGGTGGGCAAGCTGAACGTCGGCCTGAACAACCTGGAGCCGGCCGGGCAGTATGCGCTCAAGCTGACCTTCGACGACGGCCACGACAGCGGCCTGTTCACCTGGGATTACCTGTACGAACTCTGCGTGCGCCACGACGAAATGTGGGCCGACTACCTGGCGCAGCTGGAGAAGGCCGGCAAGTCGCGCGACCCGTCGGAATCCGTGGTCAAGCTGATGCTCTAGCGGTACACCACACTTCCCGACTGCGTAGGAGCGGACTCCGACCGCGATCGGCCCCAGGGCACGCTCAACCATCGAGGAGGAATCCGCTCCTACCTGAAATATCGCGCCGGGGCGACCTCTCCTCGCCCTCTCCCTGAAGGGAGAGGGAGTCAACGGCACGGACTTTCAGAGAAAGACTGTTGCTCCTATCGGCGCTCCAAAACCCCAATTCTGCATTCCCGGACAGGAACGCCCCAGGGACGCGATTGCGGCATGGCCCGCGCCTCCAACTCGTTCGATCTTTCCTCCCCGCCTCCGCCTCCGCACCAACCTTCGTCGGGCACTCGCTCCAGGGCACGCCATTTGCAACATTCCCGATGCAGACTGCTGCCTGCGTGTTCGCCGTCAGGGAATTGGCGAGATGCCCCCGCTCTAGGGCGCGTTTTCTAACTTTTCCCGACATACTCCTAGGAGAAGGCCCACGCTGCACCAGCTTGCGCGGCGAAGGAAACTCGGGTAACCAAGGCAGTGCAATGTACGGAGTTACAGTGCACCGAGCGTGGTCACCTGAAGTTCCAGTGATGCCGCCAAGTAGATGAATCGCGTGGAGCTGTCTCCACGTTCCGCAACCCCGAGCAGTACTTGGCCTTACGTCACCCAGGTGAGCCCCGCCAGTATGCGTCTCAGGACAATGGAGCGTCGCCGATGACCCAGAAGAACAACAGCGATCTACCCCAGCAAGCCGCGGAAAATACCCTCGCCCTGAACCCGGTGATCGGAATTCGCGGCAAGGACCTGCTCACCTCTGCCCGGATGGTGCTGCTGCAAGCGATCAAGCAGCCCTTCCACAGCGCCAAGCACGTGACCCACTTCGGCCTGGAGCTGAAGAATGTCCTGCTCGGCAAATCCGAATTGAAGCCCTCGGACGACGACCGCCGCTTCAACGATCCGGCCTGGAGCCAGAACCCGCTCTACCGCCGCTACCTGCAGACGTACCTGGCCTGGCGCAAGGAGTTGCACGCGTGGATCGGCGACAGCGACCTGTCCGCCCAGGACATCAGCCGCGGACAGTTCGTCATCAACCTGATGACCGAGGCCATGGCGCCGACCAACACGCTGTCCAACCCGGCGGCGGTCAAACGCTTCTTCGAGACCGGCGGCAAGAGCCTGCTCGACGGC
The DNA here is from genome assembly GCF_022380625.1 of Pseudomonas sp. DP-17. Taxonomy (NCBI): domain Bacteria; kingdom Pseudomonadati; phylum Pseudomonadota; class Gammaproteobacteria; order Pseudomonadales; family Pseudomonadaceae; genus Pseudomonas; species Pseudomonas sp. DP-17. The sequence goes on along the minus strand of NZ_JAKSXG010000009.1, from coordinate 372,405 downwards.
CTCACCCATCTGGCCAAGGACCTGGTGAACAACGGCGGCATGCCCAGCCAGGTCAACATGGATGCCTTCGAGGTCGGCAAGAACCTCGCCCTGACCGAAGGAGCGGTGGTGTTCCGCAACGATGTGCTGGAACTGATCCAGTACAAGCCGATCACCGAGAGCGTGCATGAGCGCCCCCTGCTGGTGGTGCCGCCGCAGATCAACAAGTTCTATGTCTTCGACCTGTCGCCGGAAAAGAGCCTGGCGCGCTTCTGCCTGCGCAATCAGGTGCAGACCTTCATCGTCAGCTGGCGCAACCCGACCAAGGCGCAGCGCGAGTGGGGCCTGACCACTTACATCGAGGCGCTCAAGGAAGCCATCGATGTGGTCCTGGCCATCACCGGCGCCAAGGACCTGAACATGCTCGGCGCATGCTCCGGCGGCATCACGACCGTCACCCTGCTGGGCCACTACGCGGCCCTGGGCGAGCACAAGGTCAATGCTTTCACCCAGATGGTCAGCGTGCTGGACTTCGAACTGGATACCCAGATCGCCCTGTTCGCCGACGAGAAGACCCTGGAAGCCGCCAAGCGCCGCTCGTACCAGTCCGGCGTGCTCGAAGGCAAGGACATGGCCAAGGTGTTCGCCTGGATGCGGCCCAACGACCTGATCTGGAACTACTGGGTCAACAACTACCTGCTGGGCAACGAGCCGCCGGCCTTCGACATCCTGTTCTGGAACAACGACACCACGCGCCTGCCGGCCGCCCTGCACGGCGAGCTGGTGGAGATGTTCAAGACCAACCCGCTGGGTCGCCCCGGCGCGCTGGAAGTCGGCGGCACGCCGATCGACCTCAAGCAGGTCACCTGCGATTTCTACTGCGTGGCCGGCCTCTCCGACCACATCACGCCCTGGGAGGCCTGCTACCGCTCCGCGCGCCTGCTGGGCGGCAAGTGTGAGTTCATCCTGTCCAACAGCGGTCACATCCAGAGCATCCTCAACCCGCCAGGCAACCCCAAGGCACGCTTCATGACCGGCCCGGAACTCTCGGCCGATCCGAAGACCTGGCAGGAAAACGCCAGCAAGCACGCCGACTCCTGGTGGCTGCACTGGCAGAACTGGCTGGCCGAGCGCTCGGGCAAGACGCGCAAGGCGCCGACCGTGCTGGGCAGCAAGGCCCATCCGGCTGGTGAAGCCGCTCCCGGAACCTACGTGCACGAACGATGAAAACAGAACTCCTCCCGCAAGCCGGCGCCGTGGACGACGCCAACCCTCCTGAATCGTCGCAGGCCTTGGAAGTGGCCGCGCCGCCGAGCCGGCGCGCGCGCAGCAAACGCAGCGCAGAGGAGATCCTGCCGAGCAAGGCGCCGGCGGCGCAGCCCTTCGAGTTCCGCACCATCGAACTCGACGGGCAGACCATCCGCACCGCCGTGCGTCCGGGCAAGAAGCACATGACGCCGCTGCTGATCTTCAACGGCATCGGCGCCAACCTGGAACTGGTTTTCCCCTTCGTCGCCGCGCTGGACCCGGATCTGGAGGTGATCGCCTTCGACGTTCCCGGCGTCGGCGGCTCGTCCACGCCCAGCACGCCGTACCGTTTCCCCGGCCTGGCCAAGCTGGCCGCGCGGATGCTCGACTACCTGGACTACGGCCAGGTGACGGCCATCGGCGTGTCCTGGGGCGGCGCGCTGGCGCAGCAGTTCGCCCATGACTACCCCGAGCGCTGCAAGAAGCTGATCCTCGCCGCCACCGCCGCCGGCGCGGTGATGGTGCCGGGCAAGCCCAGGGTGCTCTGGCGCATGGCCAGTCCACGGCGCTACATCCAGCCGTCCTATGGCGTGCACATCGCCCCGGACATCTACGGCGGCGCCTTCCGCCGCGACCCGAAGCTGGCCATGGCCTTCGCCAGCAAGGTTCGCTCGTCCGGCAAGATGGGCTACTACTGGCAGCTGTTCGCCGGACTTGGCTGGACCAGCATCCACTGGCTGCACAAGATCCGTCAGCCGACGCTGATCCTGGCCGGCGACGACGACCCGATCATCCCGCTGATCAACATGCGCATGATCGCCTGGCGCATCCCCAACTCCGAGCTGCACGTGATCGACGACGGCCACCTGTTCCTGGTGACCCGCGCGGAAACCGTGGCACCGATCATCATGAAGTTCCTCCAGGAAGAACGGCAGCGCGCGGTCATTCACCCACGGCCTTTCGCCCCGAAGGCCAGCTGAAGCATCACAGCTTCGTCACAGTCGGCGGGCATCCTGCCTTGACCGATCGCTGCGCAGGCACTTTTTTATACAGAGCCGAACAACAAACAGGCGTGTCCACGGGTATCGATACGTAGCGCCTGATTCGGGACCGCCGCGGCCACCTTTGCAGGTGACCGCAGGGCAACCCGGCTGCTGATCCACTGCCCTGTTTTCGTGCAGTAGCCCTCTCGCGTCGATACCCGTGCACACCCTCGAACCGGCGACAAGCGTCTGGACCGGGCTCCTCCCCACTCCGGTACAGCCCTTGCTTCCGCCTTTGGCAGGTCGGACCCTTTACGGAGTGCTGTTCATGCGAGAGAAAGCTGAACCGGGTAGCGTCCCCGTCCCCACCCAATACATGAATGCGCAGAGCGCGATGGTCGGCCTGCGCGGCAAGGACATGCTGTCCACCCTGCGCATGCTGGCGCTGCAGGGCGTACGCCATCCGGTCCATTCGGCCAGGCACCTGGCAGCCTTCGGCAAGCAGGTGGGCAAGGTGCTGATCGGCGATTCACCGCTGCAGCCCAACCCGCAGGATGCGCGCTTCCAGGACCCGTCCTGGCACCTGAATCCCTTTTACCGGCGCACCGTGCAGGCCTACCTGGCCTGGCAGAAGCAGTTGCTGGCCTGGGTCGACGAGAGCGACCTGAACAGCGACGACCGCGCCCGCGCGCGCTTCCTGCTGTCGATCCTCTCCGACGCCGCCTCGCCATCGAACACCCTGCTCAACCCGCTGGCGGTGAAGGAGCTGTTCAACACCGGCGGACAGAGCCTGCTCAAAGGCGCGCAGCACCTGCTCGACGACCTCATGCACAACGGCGGCATGCCCAGCCAGGTCAACCGCAGCGCCTTCGAGATCGGCCAGAACCTGGCCACCACGCCCGGCGCGGTAGTGTTCCGCAACGAGGTACTGGAACTGATCCAGTACAAGCCGATGGGCGAGCACCTGCATGCCAGGCCGCTGCTGATCGTGCCGCCGCAGATCAACAAGTTCTACATCTTCGACCTGACGGCCGAAAAGAGCTTCGTCCAGTACGCCCTGAAAAATAACCTGCAGTTGTTCATGGTGAGCTGGCGCAACCCCGACGCGCGCCATCGGGAGTGGGGCCTGTCGACTTATGTCACCGCGCTGGACGAGGCCATCGACGTGTGCCGCTCCATCAGCGGCAGCCGCAGCGTCAACCTGCTGGGCGCCTGCTCCGGCGGCCTGACCATTGCCGCGCTGCAAGGCCACCTGCAAGCGCGCCGGCAGTTGCGCAAGATTGCCAGCGCCACCTACCTGGTAAGCCTGCTGGACAGCCAGGTGGAAACTCCCGCCGCGCTGTTCGCCGACGAGCAGACCCTGGAAACCAGCAAGCGCCGCTCCTACCAGCACGGCGTGCTGGATGGACGCGACATGGCGAAGATATTCGCCTGGATGCGCCCCAACGACCTGATCTGGAACTACTGGGTCAACAACTACCTGCTGGGCAAGCAACCCCCGGCCTTCGACATCCTCTACTGGAACAACGACAACACGCGCCTGCCTGCCGCGCTGCATGGCGACTTCCTCGACTTCTTCAAGCACAACCCACTGGCCCGCCCCGGCGCCATGGAAATCAACGGCACGGCCATCGACCTGAAGAAGGTGGCAGTGGACAACTTCCACGTGGCCGGCATCACCGACCACATCACGCCATGGGACGCGGTGTACCGCTCGGCCCAACTGCTGGGCGGCGATACCCGCTTCGTGCTGTCCAACAGCGGCCACATCCAGAGCATCCTCAACCCGCCAGGCAACCCCAAGGCATGCTACTTCGAGAACGGCAAGATCAGCTCCGACCCGCGCGCCTGGTACTACGACACCAAGCGCCAGGAGGGCAGCTGGTGGCCGCTGTGGCTGGAATGGATCCAGGAACGATCGGGCGAACGCCGCCCGGTGCACTTCGAGCTGGGCAACGCCGAATACCCGGTCAAGGAAGCCGCGCCGGGTACCTACGTGCACGTACGCTGAGTGTGCCACCCCATCGCGGGTTGTTCAGGCACCGTGGAAGGCTCTTGTAGGATGGGTGGAGCGCAGCGATACCCCTGCCATCGGCGCGTCGAATTGATGGGTATCGCTGCGCTCCACGCCATCCTGCGAAAAGTTCTCCCGGCGTCCGTTGGAGCGGAGCGCAAAGAGCGCTCCATGCAGAAGTTTGCCGCGAGACCATTGGCATCCACCCTTGCCCGCGGCTATCGTCGGCCCACTGCGGCTGGAACCTGAACACGGATGAAAACGCGCGACCGGATTCTCGAATGCGCCCTGCAGCTGTTCAACGAACAGGGCGAGCCCAACGTTTCAACCCTGGAGATCGCCACCGAACTGGGCATCAGCCCCGGCAATCTCTACTACCACTTCCACGGCAAGGAGCCTCTGGTACTCGCGCTGTTCGAGCGCTTCCAGGACGAGCTGGCGCCGCTGCTCGACCCGCCGGAAGACGTTCGCCTGGACGCCGAGGATTATTGGCTGTTCCTGCACCTGATCGTCGAGCGCCTGGCGCACTACCGCTTCCTCTTCCAGGACCTCTCCAACCTCGCCGGGCGCCTGCCCAGGCTGGCCCGCGGCGTGCGCGCCTGGCTCAACCAGCTCAAGCGCACACTGGCCACCCTGCTGGCGCAGCTCAAGGCGCAGGGCGAATTGCTCAGCGACACCGAAGCCCTCGGTCAACTGGTGGAACAGATCACCCTGACCCTGCTGTTCTCCCTCGACTACCAGCGCATCCTCGGCCACGCCGGCGACGTCCGCCAGGTGGTGTTCCAGGTGATGATGCTGGTGGCGCCGCACCTGCGACCGGACTCGCAGCTGATCGCCGAGCGGCTCGCCAAGCGCTACCTCACGCCCTGACGCCCCCGCGAAAGCTTTTTCCCAGGGAGAATGAAAACGCCCGGCGCAAGGCCGGGCGCGGGTATTGCAGCAGACCGATCAGGCCTGGGACGGCGGCGGCGTTGCCGGAGCAGCGGCGGACGGCGTCACGGCCGGCGCGGCGGCGGGAGCCGACGGTACCGGGGTGGCGGCCGGAGCGGCTGCCGGTTTCGCAGCAGCCGGCTTGGCAGCGGCCTTGGGTGCAGCGGGTTTCTTCACGGCAGGCTTCTTCGCCGCGGCCGGCTTGGCTGCAGGTTTCGCAGCGGCAGGCTTGGCGGCAGCAGCCGGTTTTGCAGCGGGCTTGGCGGCAGGCTTCGCAGCAGCTTTCGCAGCAGCGGGCTTGGCCGCCGGTTTCGCGGCAGGCTTGGTCGCAGCCTTGGCAACCGGCTTCGCGGCAGCCTTGGCAGCCGGTTTGGCGGCGGCTTTAGCGGCAGGCTTGGCGGCCGGTTTGGCAGCGGGCTTGGCGGCGGCTTTGGCAGCCGGTTTGGACGCCGCAGTCTTCACAGCGGGTTTCGCAGCCGGTTTGGCGGCGGCTTTCGCTGCGGGCTTGGCGGCCGGTTTGGCAGCGGTCTTGACGCTGACGCCGGTGAGTTTCTCGATCTGCTTGGTGAGGCTGTCGACCTTGCTGTGCAGGTCTTTCACTTCACGGCTGCTCGGTACCCCCAGGCGCGAGATCGCGCTGTTCAGGCGCTTGTCGAAAGCTTCCTCCAGCTCGCCCCACTTGCCGATCGCGGCGCCCTTGACGGCATCGACGCGCGCCTTCGCGGAACGGGTGGAGGTTTTCACCGCACCCTCGACTTCGGTCTTGGCCAGTTTCTCGGCCTTCTCGCCGTCCTTGACCAGGGTCTCGAACACCTTGCTGCCGTCCTTGCTGACCTTCGAGTAGGCCCCCAAGCCAGCCAGCCAGATCTGCCGCGAGTATTTCTCGATCTCGCCGATCCAACTGGACTCTTTTTTATCGGTAGTTTTTTTGCCAGCCATCCTGCTCTCCTTATTGGGTTCTCGCGACACGCTCGAGCACTGCGCTCAGCTCATCCAGCTTAGCAGAGAGCGCCTCCACATCACGCCTGGAGGGAATTCCGATTCGGTTGAGGGCAGAGGCGACACGCGCATCGAACACCGCTTCGATCTTCTCGAAGTTCAGCTTGGCCTTCACGCTGTGCAGGCGACCCTTGACGCTGTCGTTGGCGGCGTCGATCTGGGTGCTCACCAGGTCGCGTCCCTTCTTCTCCACGGACTCGCCGGACTTGACCAGTTCCTTGAAGTATTCGCTGCCTTCGGCGCCCACGCGGGCATAGGTTCCCAGGCCTGCCAGCCAGATCTGCCGCGCATAGTGCTTGGCATCGGAATAGAGAGAGGATTCGAGTTCTACGACTTTCTTCTTGCTGACGGCCTTGGCCATGGTGGCACCTCACAGGGTTCAGATTCGATGATGTCGAACGCTGCCCGCATCAGGCGGGACTGTGAGCCAAGGTATCGGGGAAAATTAGAAAACACATACCAGGCTTTGTAGGAAAGCCGGCGCCGCTTGAAAACGGCATGGCCCCGCGGGGAGCGGGGCCGCAGGGAATCAGGCGAGGGCCTTGTCCAGCGCGCGTTCGATCTCGCCCTTGAGCAGGCCGCCCATGGCCGAGAGCATCAGGCCCAGCTTCACGTCCACCGCGACCTTGTCCGCGCCCACCTCGATGCGCCCGTCGACGCCACTGCGCTTGAACAGCAGGGTGTCGCCCTGCCACTCGCTGTTCACACCGTGCTCGCGGGTGAGCTTGTCGGCGAGTTTCTGCGCCTTGGCGCGGGCGGCTTCCAGGCCCAGCGAGTGATGACGTTCGACGTGGATACGGGACATTCTTGAACTCCGCGAGTGACTGACTTGCCAAATGATACGCGCCGCGCCGTATCGCCGCACCCCGGCGGCGCCCTGACCAAGGCGGCGTTTTCTCTGCTTCCTGTTAGAATGCCCGCCACTGACTTCCAGGGTAGAAATGCCATGAGCGAACCGCGCAAGCCCCAAGCCGGCCAGGACAGCGCCGATCCCACCACGCACTTCGGCTACAAGACCGTGCGTGAGAGCGAGAAGGCCGAGAAGGTCGCCGAGGTATTCCACTCGGTCGCCGCCAAGTACGACCTGATGAACGACCTGATGTCCGGCGGCATCCACCGTCTGTGGAAGCGCTTCACCATCGAGCTGTCCGGCGTGCGCGCCGGCAACCGGGTGCTGGACATCGCCGGCGGCACCGGCGACCTGACCCGCCAGTTCTCCCGCCTGGTCGGCCCGACCGGCGAAGTGGTGCTGGCCGACATCAACGCCTCGATGCTCAAGGTCGGTCGCGACAAGCTGCTCGACAGCGGCGTCGCCGGCAACGTCAGTTTCGTCCAGGCCGACGCCGAGAAGCTGCCGTTCCCCGACAACCACTTCGACGCGGTGACCATCGCCTTCGGCCTGCGCAACGTCACCCACAAGGACGAAGCCATCCGCTCCATGCTGCGGGTGCTCAAGCCCGGCGGCCGCCTGCTCGTGCTGGAATTCTCCAAGCCCACCAGCAGCCTGCTGTCCAAGGCCTACGACGCCTACTCCTTCACCCTGCTGCCGCTGATGGGCAAGCTGGTGACCAACGATTCCGAAAGCTATCGCTACCTCGCCGAATCGATCCGCATGCACCCCGACCAGGAAACGCTGAAGTCGATGATGGTGGAGGCCGGCTTCGACCGCGTCACCTACCACAACATGACCGGCGGCGTGGTCGCCCTGCACCGCGGCATCAAGCCCTGATGACCCTGCTCCTGCAGGCCGCCCTGGCCGGCGCCGAGGCAACCGTCAATCGCGTACTGCGGCTCGACGGCGTGGCGCTGAAACGCCTGGGCCGGCTTGCCGGCAAGGTGCTGGAGGTGGACTGCCAGGCGCCCGCGCTCAGGCTGTTCATCCTGCCCGACGCCGACGGCCTGCACCTGGCCGCGCACCACGAGGCGCAAGTCGACTGCACCCTCGTCGCGCCCGCCGGCAACCTGCTGCAACTGGCGCTGGCCAAGGACAAGACCCGCGTCCTTCACAGCCCCGAAGTGACCATGGGCGGCGACAGCGCGATGCTGCTGGAGCTGGCTGACATCCTCCAGGGCCTGGAGCTGGACTGGGAGTACGAAGTCTCCCGCTGGCTCGGCCCGGTGCCTGCGCACCTGCTCGGCGCGCGCCTGCGCGGCGGCATGGCCTGGGCCGGCGACAGCCTGGAAAGCCTGCGCCTGAGCCTCGCCGACTACCTCGCCGAGGAAAGCCGCAGCCTGGTCGGCCAGCAAGAAGCCGAAGCCCGCTTCGCCGAGCTGGACCAGTTGAAAATTTCCCTCGACCGCCTCGACGCGCGGATCAACCGCCTGACCCAGAAGATCAAGCCCGACGCATGAAGCTGCTCGCCATCCGCCGCCTGCTGCGCATCCAGCGCATAGCCATCCGCTACCGACTGGACGACATGGTCCTCGACCTGCCCTTCCTGCCCTGGTGGCTGCGCCTGGCCGGTGGCCTGCTGCCGTGGCGCTGGTTGCCGCGCAAGCCGCTGGCGCTCAGCCGTGGCGCACGCCTGCGCCTGGCGCTGGAGGACCTGGGACCGATCTTCATCAAGTTCGGCCAGATCCTTTCCACCCGCCGCGACCTGCTGCCCGACGACATCGCCCTGGAGCTGGCCTTCCTGCAGGACAAGGTGCCACCCTTCCCGCCGGAGCTGGCCGTCGCGCTCATCGAGCAGCAGCTGGGGGCGAAGATCGAGCAGGTGTTCGCCCGCTTCGAGCGCGAGCCGCTGGCCTCTGCCTCCGTGGCGCAGGTGCACACCGCGCAGCTCAAGACCGGCGAGGAAGTGGTGGTGAAAGTCATCCGCCCGAACCTGGAACCGGTGATCCGCTCCGACATCGCCTGGCTGCACATCCTTGCGCGCACCGCCGAGCGAATTTCCGCCGATGCCCGCCGCCTGCATCCGGCCGAAGTCGTCAGCGACTACGAGAAGACCATCTACGACGAGCTGGACCTGCTGCGCGAAGCCGCCAACTCCTCGCAGCTGCGGCGCAACTTCGAAGGCTCGCCGCTGCTCTACGTGCCCCAGGTCTACTGGGACTGGTGCCGCCCCAAGGTACTGGTGATGGAGCGCATCTACGGCATCCCGGTCACCGACCTGGAGACCCTGCGCGACCAACGCACCGACTTCAAGGCGCTGGCCGAGCGCGGCGTGGAGATCTTCTTCACCCAGGTGTTCCGCGACAGCTTCTTCCACGCCGACATGCACCCCGGCAACATCTTCGTCAGCACCCGCACGCCCTGGAGCCCGCAGTACATCGCGGTGGACTGCGGCATTGTCGGCAGCCTCACCGACGAGGACCAGGACTACCTGGCGCGCAACCTGATCGCCTTCTTCAAGCGCGACTACCGCAAGGTCGCCCAACTGCACATCGACTCGGGCTGGGTGCCGGCGGAAACCAAGGTCAACGACTTCGAAGCGGCGATCCGCACCGTTTGCGAACCGATCTTCGAGAAGCCGCTCAAGGACATCTCCTTCGGCCAGGTGCTGCTGCGCCTGTTCCAGACCGCGCGGCGCTTCAACATGGAAGTGCAGCCGCAACTGGTGTTGCTGCAGAAGACCCTGCTGAACATCGAAGGCCTGGGCCGCCAGCTCTATCCCGAACTGGATCTGTGGACCACGGCGCAGCCCTACCTCGAGCGCTGGATGCGCGAGCGCGTCAGCCCGGGCACCCTGCTGCGCAATGCCCAGCAGCACCTGGAGCAGATTCCCCACCTGGCGCAGATGACCCGCGAGACGCTGGAACGCCTGTCGCGCGATCCGGACCCGGACAAGCGCCTGATCATCGAGAGCCACGACTCCGGCGCAAGCGCCTGGCCGGCGCGACTGATCGGCGCAGTGCTGGTGGCCGGCGCCGCCGAAACCGGCCTCGCCACCCACAGCCTCGCCGCCTGGCCGGCGTGGGCAATGCTGGCCGGTGGTCTGTATCTGATTCTGCGCCGATAGCCAGTCGCCGCACTGGCTGGCACACTTAACCGCTGGACCAAGTGGCTTGCAAAGTGGCTCTGGGCGCTGTGTGCGCCCGCTGTACGGAACCCGAGATGAAAGACTGGCTGGACGAAATCAACTGGAATGCCGATGGACTGGTGCCGGCGATCGCCCAGGACCATCGCACCGGCCGCGTGCTGATGATGGCCTGGATGAACCGCGAGGCCCTGACCCTCACCGCCGCCGAAAACCGCGCCATCTACTGGTCGCGCTCGCGCGGCAAGCTCTGGCGCAAGGGCGAGGAGTCCGGCCACGTGCAGAAGCTGCACGAGCTGCGCCTGGACTGCGACGCCGACGTGGTGATCCTGATGGTCGAGCAACTGGGCGGTATCGCCTGCCACACCGGCCGCGAAAGCTGCTTCTACCGGGTGTTCGAGAACGGCGCCTGGCAGACCGTCGACCCGGTGCTGAAGGACCCGGATGCCATCTACTCCCACGTAGGTACAGGAAAACCCCATGAGCACTGATACCCTCGCCCGTCTGGCGGAAGTCCTCGAAGCGCGCAAGAATGCCGCACCGGACAGTTCCTACGTGGCCAGCCTGTATCACAAGGGCCTGAACAAGATTCTGGAGAAAGTCGGCGAGGAATCGGTGGAAACCATCCTGGCCGCGAAAGACGCCGCCACCAGCGGTGACTGCACGGACCTGATCTACGAAACGGCTGACCTCTGGTTCCATTCCCTGGTGATGCTCGCCGCTCTCGGCCAGCACCCGCAGGCGGTACTGGACGAGCTGGACCGCCGCTTCGGCCTTTCCGGGCATGACGAGAAAGCCGCGCGCCAGCCGTCAGCCTGAACCCGACAACTTTGCGAGGAATACAAGATGGGCATCTTTGACTGGAAACACTGGGTCGTCATCCTGATCGTCGTGGTACTGGTCTTCGGCACCAAGCGCCTGAAGAACCTCGGCTCGGACGTCGGCGAAGCCATCAAGGGCTTCAAGAAGGCGATGAACACGGAGGAAGACGAGAAGAAAGACCCGAATGCCGCTGCCGGCAACCCGCCGCTGAACCAGCCGCACACCATCGACGCCCAGGCGCAGAAGGTCGAAGAGCCGGCGCGCAAGGACTGATTCATGTTCGGTATCAGCTTCAGCGAACTGCTGCTGGTGGGTCTCGTCGCCCTGCTGGTGCTCGGCCCCGACCGCCTGCCGGGTGCCGCGCGCACCGCCGGGCTGTGGATCGGCCGGCTCAAGCGCAGCTTCAACGCCATCAAGACGGAAGTGGAGCGTGAGCTCGGCGCGGATGAAATCCGTCGCCAGCTGCACAACGAACACATCCTGCAGATGGAACAGGAAGCCAAGAAGCTGATGGCGCCGCTGACCGACCTGCAAGACCAGGCTCGGGAAGCCTTCAATCCGCTGCAGCCTTCGGCCCAGCCGGAAGGCCAGGCCACTTCTACCGAGTCGCCCGCAGCGCCGGTCATCGCACCCAATAGCCGGCTGAACAGCCTGCCGGGGGCGGGCCTCGCGCCTGCCACTGTGGAGGCTCCTGCCGCTGCACCGCAGGCGCCGGAAGCCGGCCAGCCAAGCCAAACGACCGCCGCGAGCCAGCCGCCCGCTTCGTCCGAGACGCCGCGTACCCCATGAGCGCCGAAAAGCCTGACCAGCCCGAACATGACCAGGAAATGCCCCTGGTCTCGCACCTGACCGAACTGCGCAACCGCCTGCTGCGCTGCGTGATCGCGATCTTCGTGATCTTCATCGGCCTGCTGTACTTCTCGCAGAAGATCTACGCGCTGGCTTCCGAGCCGCTGCGCCGCTTCCTGCCCGAAGGCGCGACCATGATCGCCATCGACCCGGCTTCGGCCTTCCTCGCACCGCTGAAGCTGACCATGATCGTCGCCGTGCTGTTCGCCATGCCGGTGATCCTCAGCCAGGTCTGGGGCTTCATCGCGCCGGGGCTGTACAAGCACGAGAAACGCGTCGCCCTGCCGCTGCTGGCCTCCAGCATCGTACTGTTCTACGCCGGCATGGCCTTCGCCTACTTCATGGTGTTTCCGTTGATGTTCCACTTCTTCCTCGGCTCGGCCCCGGAAGGCGTGACACCGATGACCGACATCAACAGCTACCTGGACTTCCTTACCCTGCTGTTCGCCTTCGGCGTGGCCTTCGAGATTCCCGTCGCCACCGTGCTGCTGGTGTGGATCGGGGTGGTCGACGTGGCTTACCTGAAGAAGATCCGTCCCTATGTGATCATCGGCTGCTTCGTGGTCGGCATGATCCTCACACCGCCGGACCCGCTGTCGCAGACCCTGCTCGCCGTGCCGATGTGGTTGCTGTTCGAGGCCGGCGTGCTGTTCAGCCACCTGATCCGCAAGCGCGGCCCGGAAGAGGAAGAAGCGTCCAAGGGCGACCAGCCGCCGGCCACCCGCCCGTGAACCTGTTGCTGCTCGACGACGCCGACTTCGTGGCGGCGGACCGCGTGATCCTGCGTGACCGCCGCCTGACCCACCTGCAGGAAGTCCACCGCGCCGAAAGCGGCGACCGGATGCGCGTCGGCCGCCTCGGCGGACAGATGGGCGAAGGCCGCCTGCTGCGCCTGGACGCCAGCGAAGCCGAGCTGCAGGTCAGCTTCGACCAGGCCCCGCCGGCCAAGCTGCCGCTCACCCTGCTGCTCGCCCTGCCCCGCCCGAAGATGCTCCGCCGCGTACTGCAGACCGTCGCCGCCATGGGCGTGCCGCGCCTGGTGCTGCTCAACAGCTACCGGGTGGAGAAGAGCTTCTGGCAGACCCCCTTCCTCGAACCCGAAGCTGTGCGCGAGCAACTGATCCTGGGCCTGGAACAGGCCCGAGATACCGTGCTGCCCGAGGTGATCATCGAGAAGCGCTTCAAGCCCTTCGTCGAGGATCGCCTGCCCGCGCTGGCCGCCGGCAGTCTCGGCCTGATCGGCCATCCCGGCCCCTGGCCCGAGTGCCCGCGTGCACTGAGCGAGCCGGTGACCCTGGCCATCGGCCCAGAGGGCGGCTGGATTCCCTATGAGGTCGACAAGCTGTGCGAGGCCGGCCTGAACCCTGTTCAGCTGGGCGAGCGCATCCTGCGCGTCGAGACCGCCGTGACCGCGCTTTTGGCACGCCTGTACTAACGAAAAATGGCTAGAGGCCAGTAACCACGGGGCCTCCAGCGTGAACCACCAGTCAGAAAAATAACCCGAAACGCTTCAGTTCCCGCCAGCGAAGCCGATATCTGGGCTACCGGTCGTCCCCACTCTGCGCACTTCCTGCTCAGCCCTGCGTACCGGCCCTGTTCAACGCTGGAGCGCCCTCATGTTTCGCTGGTTCAACAACCTGACTGTCAAACTCAAACTCGCCTCGGGCTTCGGCCTGGTGCTGCTGCTTACCCTGCTGATCGCCCTCACCGGCTGGATCAACCTGAGCAACGTCATCAGCCGTGGCGACAAGCTCGGCGAGATTTCCGAGCTGATCGCGATTGCCAAGGACCTGCGCATCGCCCGCCTGAAGTTCCAGTCCACGCGCGCACCGGAAGACGCCAAGCTGGTGCTCGATACCCTGGACAAGCTGGACCAGCGTCACCGTGTACTGAATGAACAGTTCACCGAAGCCGAGGACCGCCGCGTCATCGATCAACAGCATGAGCTGAGCATCGAGTACCGCAAGCTGTACACCCAGCTGCTGAAGTCCTTCGAAGAACGCGACGCCGCCAAGCAGCTATTGATCCAGGCTGCCAGCGCTGTCAGCGAAGGCATGCAGAAGGCCGAACAGAAGCTGGTGGACAGCGCCAGCACGGAAAGCCTGCAGCACCTGCAGGACCTCGCCGGCCTCGGCCGCTCCGTCATGCAGGCGCGCCTGCAGGTCATGGCCTACACCAGTACCGACGCGCAGAACCTCGAACAGCCCGCCTTCGCCGGCCTGCAGAAGCTGATCGACGGCGTGAAGAGCGACATGAGCACCTCGCCGGCCGAGCTCGCCGGCGAATTCCGCGCCACCCTCGATGCGCTGGAGACCTACCGCAACGCGCTGACCAACTACCGCAACGAGGTCAACGACAGCCAGGCCGCCCGCGACCGCATGCGCGACGCCGGCCAGCAGATCGAGAAGCTCAGCGCCGAGCTGACCACCACCCAGACCGCCAAGCGTGACGCCGGTGTCGCCCAGGCCAAGACCCTGCTGGGCCTGGCCGCGGCGATCGCCCTGGTGCTGGGCAGCATCGCCGCCTGGATCATCACCGGGCAGATCGTCAATCCGCTGCGCGAGGTGCTGGGCCATGCCGAGCGCATCGCCGACGGTGACCTCAGCCGTGACATCCCCACCAACCGGCACGACGAACTGGGCCAACTGCAGAAGAGCATGCAACGCATGAACCTGTCCCTGCGCGAACTGATCGGCCGTATCCACGACGGCGTGACGCAGATTGCCAGTGCCGCCGAGGAACTGTCCGCGGTGACAGAGCAGACCAGCGCCGGGGTGAACAACCAGAAGACCGAGACCGACCAGGTCGCCACCGCCATGAACGAAATGGCGGCCACCGTACAGGAAGTCGCACGCAACGCCGAGGAAGCCTCCGAGGCCGCCTCCGCCGCCGACCGTCAGGCCCGCGATGGTGAAGGTGCGGTGAATGAGGCCGTGACCCAAATGGACCGCCTGGCCGGCGAAGTCGGCCGCACCAACGAGTCGGTGCTCAAGCTCAAGCGCGAAAGCGAGAAGATCGGCAGCGTGCTGGACGTGATCAAGGCCGTGGCCGAGCAGACCAACCTGTTGGCGCTCAACGCCGCCATCGAGGCCGCCCGCGCCGGCGATGCGGGCCGGGGCTTCGCCGTGGTGGCCGACGAGGTGCGCGGCCTGGCGCAGCGCACCCAGTCCTCCACCGAGGAAATCGAAGAGCTGATCGCAGGCCTGCAGAGCGGCACCCAGCAGGCCGTGCAGATGATGGAAACCAGCCGCGACCTGACCGTCAGCACCGTCGACCTGACCCGCCGTGCCGGCGAGCGCCTGGGCGCGATCACCCGCACCGTATCGACCATCCAGTCGATGAACCAGCAGATCGCCGCCGCTTCCGAGCAACAGAGCGCCGTGGCCGAGGAGATCAACCGCAGCGTGATGAACGTGCGCGACATCTCCGAGCAGACTGCCGCCGCCAGCGAGGAAACCGCTGCCTCCAGTGTCGAACTGGCGCGCCTGGGCAACGAGCTGCAGGTACTGGTCAGCCGCTTCCGCGTCTGATTCCTCCGCAACGAAAAAGGCCCGCGCAATGCGGGCCTTTTCCATGGACAGCCCTTACAGCTGCGTCTGCCAGCCCCTTGCGCAGGACCCAACTGTCGGATGGGTGGAGCTTGCGATACCCATCATCCCATCGGCGCGGCCTGCGACAGGTATCGCTGCGCTCCACGCCGTCCTACGAAAGCTCGCCCGCGGCGCCTACGCGTCCGATATGCCGCGACGAATTCCCGCCTTCAGTTTCTCAATCTGCCGCCGATAGCCTCTGACGCACGAAGATGCGTCCCGACAATTCCACCTCGCCTCTGCACCTTTCGCTCTTGCCAGCCACGGGCCGTCGATCCCGCGGCGACGCCTGCCTGGAGTTTGCGACATGTACGATTGGCTAGTAGTACAGCTGGGACGCCTGAACGTCAGCCTGAAGCTGGTAGTGGGCTTCGGCATCCTTCTCTTCCTCACCCTGCTGGTGCTGCTAGGCGGCCTGCACAGCCTGGACAACCAGGCCGAACGCGGCAAGCAGATGGCGACCATCACCGAGCTCAACGACCTCAGCCAGCAGGCCAATCTCGCGCGCCTGCAATTCGAGCTGGGCGGTGATCGCAGCCAGGCCGAGCGCGTCGAACAGCACAGCACGAAGATGCTGGAGCTGATCGAACAACGCCTGAAGGGAAGCGACATCGACGCCCGCCAGCTGGAAGCCGCGCGCCAGGCAGTCAGTCAATACCGCGAAGCTTTCAGCGCCCTCACCCGTGCGGTGGACCAACGCACTCAGGCCCGCAGCACTCTGGTCGGCAGCGCGCAGAGCGCCCTGCAGGCTTTCGAAGCGCTGGACAAGCAGCTCTTCGAGCTGCTCGCCGAGCAGCCCGGCGATGCACAACTCCTGCAAGGCGCCCAGGCTGCCGGCCAGCTGCACCAGCAGTTGCTGGTGGTGCGCTACCAGGTACGCGGCTATGTATTCGAACAATCGGCCAGCGCCGAACAGGCTGCCTTCGCCGCCTTCGACAAGCTACGCGATACTGGCACCGCCTTGCAGAGCCAGTTGCCGGCCATCGCCGCCGACGGCCTGGGCGCTGCGCTCAAGGACCTGCAGAACTACCGCAGCGGCATCGAGCACTTCCGCGATGGCGTGAACGCCACCCTGCAAGCGCGCAAGGGCCTGAACGGCGCCAGCGAAGCGCTGCTCACCGCCGCCACCCGCCTGTACGACGACACCCTGGCGCGCAACGACGCCGAAACCGCCGCCGCCAAGACCCGGCAGATTATCCTCGCCATCCTGGCGCTGGCTTTCGGCATGCTGTCAGGCTGGGCGATCAACCGCCAGATCGTCCGTCCCCTGCACGAAGCCCTGGAACTGGCCGAGCGCATCGCCCAGTGCGATCTGTCCCAGGGACTGTCCCGCGATCTCAACCTCCAACGCAGCGACGAGCTGGGCCAGCTGCAGCGGGTAATGCTGCGCATGCGCGAGAGCCTGTCGCAGCTGCTCGGCCACATCGGCGGCAGCGTCAGCCAGCTGGCCACCGCTGCCGACGAACTCTCCGCCGTCACCGAGCAGACCCGCGCCGGAGTGAACAGCCAGCGCGTGGAAACCGAGCAGGTCGCCAGCGCCATCCATGAAATGGCTGCCACCGTGCAGGAGGTCGCGCGCAACGCCGAGCAGGCTTCCGCCGCCGCCCAGCAGGCCGACCGGCAGGCCCGCCAGGGCGATCAGGTGGTGCAGGACGCAGTGAACCAGATCGACCGCCTGGCCATCGAGGTGGATCGCTCCGCCGAGGCCATGGAACTGCTGCGCAAGGAAAGCGAGAAGATCGGCAGCGTGCTGGACGTGATCAAGTCGGTGGCCGAGCAGACCAACCTGCTGGCGCTCAACGCCGCCATCGAAGCCGCCCGTGCCGGCGAGGCCGGGCGCGGTTTCGCCGTGGTCGCCGATGAGGTGCGCGGCCTGGCCCAGCGTACGCAGTCTTCTACCGCCGAAATCGAGGGCCTGATCGCCGGCCTGCAGCGCGGCGCCCAGGATGCAGTGACGCGCATGGACGACAGCCGCCGCCTGACCGGCAGTTCGGTGGAGCTGACCCGCCGCGCTGGCGAGGCGCTGGGCGAGATCGCCCGCACCGTGGCCGACATCCAGGGCATGAACCTGCAGATCGCCTCGGCCGCCGAGGAGCAGAGCAGCGTTGCCGAGGAGATCAACCGCAGCGTGGTGCAGGTCCGCGAGATCGCCGACCAGTCCGCCGCCGCCAGCGAGCAGACC
The DNA here is from genome assembly GCF_022380625.1 of Pseudomonas sp. DP-17. Lineage (NCBI taxonomy): Bacteria > Pseudomonadati > Pseudomonadota > Gammaproteobacteria > Pseudomonadales > Pseudomonadaceae > Pseudomonas > Pseudomonas sp. DP-17. Next base: position 354,832 of record NZ_JAKSXG010000009.1, on the reverse strand, counting down.
GCCAGCTCCAGCACCGAACTGGCGCGCCTGGGCAACGAGCTGCAACTGCAGGTGGGACGTTTCCGCCTGTGACGCGCCTGTCGGTCGGTACGCCCGCTCCGGCCGATAACGGCAGGACAGTTGTCATGCGCATGGCGTAGGATCGGACACTCGCCATGAAGGGAGAGTGACCATGCGCCCGCTGACCATCGATATCGACGAACTGGCCTTCGCGCTTGATACCCAGGGTATCGATCACTACCTCGACCTGTTCAGTGGCCAGGTGCTGCTGATACCGGAGGACGACCCCGACCCGGAGCTCGCCGAACTGCTGCACCGCGAGCCGGAGCGCCTGCTGCCCATCGAGCCGCTGAGCAGCGGTCAGTCGCTGGAGCTGATGCGCGACTTCCTGCGCGAAGTACCCGAACCCCACGCCTATTCCGCGCTGGCCAACGCCATCGAGGGACGCAAGCCGTTCAAGGCGTTCCGCCACGTGCTGATGGGTTATCCGGAGCTGCTGCAGGCCTGGTACGTCTACCAGGGCGAGCGCCTGCGCGAATGTGCGCTGGACTGGCTGGCCGACAACCAGATCCAGCCGGCCACGCGCAGCGCGATGTGGTAGTCCGGATGCTCGCGCGCCGAGCGCCACCGTAGGGCGGATAACGCCTGTGGCGTTATCCGCCATCGGGGCGGGCAACCCACTCAGGGTATTCGCCCTACGTACCAATCGATGGGTATCGCTTCGCTCCACGCCATCCTACGAGAGCAGTAGCGGCGGATTACCCGTCCCGGGTTATCCGACCGACGTGTTGCCATCGCCTGTCCCCAAACAAAAACGCCGCCCCGAAGGGCGGCGTTGCTGTTTGCGATCAGAACAATCGGCCTTCCGGCGCCTCGTTGGAGATCGGCTTGGCTTGAGCGGCCGTGGCCTGCCATCCGCCGCCGAGGGCCTTGTACAGGTTGACCTCGCTGGTCAGCTGGTTGAGGCGGTCGGTGATCAGCTGCTGCTGGGCACTGAACAGCGAGCGCTGCGCGTCGAGCACGGTGAGGTAGTTATCCACACCGGTACGGTAGCGCTTGTCGGCCAGGCGGTAGTACTCGCTGCTGGCGTCCACCAGCGAGCGCTGCGCCTGCAGTTGCTCGTTGAAGGTGCCGCGCGCGGCGAGGCCGTCGGCGACCTCGGAGAAGGCCGTCTGGATGGCTTTCTCGTACTGCGCGACGTTGATGTCCTTCTGCACCCGGGCCAGGTCCAGGCTCGCCCGCAGGCTGCCGGCGTTGAAGATCGGCAAGGTGATCGAAGGCTGGAACAGCCAGGTGCCGGAGCCGCCGTCGAACAGGCCGGACAGGTCCGGGCTGAGGCTGCCGGCGTTGGCGGTCAGGCTGATGTTCGGGAAGAACGCCGCACGCGCCGCGCCGATGTTGGCGTTGGCCGCCTTGAGCTGGTGCTCCGCCTGGAGGATGTCCGGGCGGCGCTGCAGCAGGTCGGAGGGCAGGCCCGCCGGCACGGTGGCCAGCAGCTCGTCGGACAGCTGGCGGCCCTGGGGCAGGTCCGCTGGCAGACCGGAGCCAAGCAGCAAGACCAGAGCGTTCTGGTCCTGCGCCACCAGGCGGGTGTATTGCGCCAGGGTGGCCCGCGCGCTTTCCACCTGGGTCTGCGACTGACGCAGGTCCAGCGCCGAGGCGACACCGACCTCGTAGCTGCGCTTGGTCAGGTCGTAGCTCTTCTGGTAGGTGCCCAGGGTATTGCGGGTCAGCTCCAGCTGGGCCTGGTCGGCGCGCAGCGTCAGGTAAGCGTTGGCGACGTTGGCCACCAGGCTGGTCTGGGTGCTGCGACGGGCCTCTTCGCTGGCGAAGTAGGTTTCCAGCGCCTGGTCACGCAGGGCGCGCAGACGGCCGAACAGGTCGAGCTCCCAGGCGGTCACGCCCAGGGTCGCGCCGTACTGGCTGCTAATCATCGAGCTGCCGGTCTGCGACAGGTCGGCTGGCAGGCGCTGGCGCGAGCCGGAGACGCTGGCATCCACCGCCGGGAACAGGTCGGCCCGCTGGATGCGGTACTGCGCCCGGTAGGCTTCGATGTTCAGCGCGGCAACGCGCAGGTCGCGGTTGTTCTCCAGCGACACTTCGATCAGCCGCTGCAGTTGCGGGTCCTTGAAGAACTCGCGCCAGCCGATATCGGCAGAGGCGTTGGCCGGCTGCGCCGCACCGTAGGCATCGCCCTGGGGATAGGCCGCGGCCACGGGCGCCTCGGGGCGCTCGTAGTCGGGGATCAGGGAGCAGCCGGACAATACGACGGCGGCAACGGCCCACGACAAGGAGGGCAACAAAAAGGACTTTCTCATATCAATGCCCCTTCTCGGCGGCTTGCTGTTCCTTGGACGCCGGGTCCTTGAACAGCGTACTGACCACCACATAGAACAACGGCACCCAGAAGATCGCGAGGATGGTCGCAGTGACCATGCCGCCGATCACGCCGGTACCGATCGCATGCTGGCTGCCCGAGCCCGCGCCGGTGGAGATCGCCAGCGGCAGCACACCGAGGACGAAGGCCAGGGAGGTCATGACGATCGGGCGCAGACGCATCCGGCACGCCTCGATGGCCGCTTCGACTATGCCCTTGCCCTGCTCGTGCAGTTCCTTGGCGAACTCGACGATGAGGATCGCGTTCTTCGCCGACAGGCCGATGGTCGTCAACAGGCCCACCTGGAAGAACACGTCGTTGGACAACCCGCGCATGGACGTCGCCAGCAGCGCACCAATGACGCCCAGCGGCACCACCAGCATCACCGAGAACGGGATCGACCAGCTCTCGTACAGCGCCGCCAGGCAGAGGAACACCACGATCAGCGACAGGGCGTAGAGCGCGGGGGCCTGCGAACCGGACAGGCGTTCCTCGTAGGAAAGGCCGGTCCAGGCATAGCCGACACCCTTGGGCAACTGCTTGACGATGTCTTCCACTGCCGCCATTGCCTCACCGGTAGAACGGCCCGGGGCCGGTTCACCGAGGACTTCCATGGCCGGTACGCCGTTGTAGCGCGCCAGCTTCGGCGAGCCATAGCTCCACTCGCCGGTGGCGAAGGCACTGAATGGCACCATCTCGCCGGCGCTGTTGCGCACGTACCACTTGTCCAGGTCTTCCGGGCTCATCCGTGCGTTCGGGCGGCCTTGCAGGTAGACCTTCTTCACCCGACCACGGTCGATGAAGTCGTTGACGTAGTTCGAGCCCCAGGCGATGGACAGGGTGCTGTTGATATCCGCCAGCGAGATGCCCAGGGCACTGGCCTTCTCGTCGTCGATCAGCAGTTTGTACTGCGGTTCGTCGTTCAGGCCGTTGGGACGCACGCGTTGCAGCATCGGGTTCTGCGCGGCGAGGCCGAGGAACTGGTTGCGCGCCTGCATCAGCACTTCGTGGCCGACGCCCGCCTGGTCCTGGAGGAAGATGTCGAAGCCCACGGCGTTACCCAGTTCGAGTACCGCCGGCGGGGCGAAGGCGAACACCATCGCATCCTTGAAGCTGAAGAAGTGCTGCTGCGCACGCTGGGCCAGGGCGAACACGCTGTTCTCCGCGCCCGGACGCTCTTCCCAGGGCTTGAGCATGATGAACGCCATGCCCGAACTCTGGCCGCGGCCGGCGAAGTTGAAGCCGGTCACGGTGAACACCGAGGCCACCGAGCTGCTTTCCTTCTCCAGCAGGTACTCGCGCATGGAGTCCACCACCACCTGGGTGCGCTCGGCGGAGGAACCGGCCGGGGTCTGCACCTGGGCGAACAGCACGCCCTGGTCCTCGTCGGGGAGGAACGCTGTGGGGATGCGGGTGAACAGGTAGACCATGCCGGCCAGGATGATCACATACATCAGCAGGTACGGCGTGCGGTGCTTGAGGATGGAGGTGACGCCGCGCTCGTAGCCATGGGTGGTGGCGAGGAACTTGCGGTTGAACCAGCCGAAGAAGCCGCGCTTGTGCTCGCCATGGTCGCCCTTCTCGATGGGCTTGAGCATGGTGGCGCAGAGCGCCGGGGTCAGCACCAGGGCCACCAGCACCGACAGGGCCATGGCCGAGACGATGGTGATGGAGAACTGGCGGTAGATCACCCCGGTCGAGCCGCCGAAGAACGCCATCGGCAGGAACACCGCCGAGAGCACCAGGGCAATACCCACCAGCGCGCCCTGGATTTGGTCCATCGACTTGCGCGCCGCCTCGCGGGGTGACAAGCCATCCTCGGCCATCACCCGCTCGACGTTCTCCACCACCACGATGGCGTCGTCCACCAACAGGCCGATCGCCAGCACCATGCCGAACATGGTCAGGGTGTTGATCGAGAAGCCGAAGGCGGCGAGTACGCCGAAGGTGCCCAGCAGGACCACCGGCACGGCGATCGTCGGGATCAGCGTGGCGCGGAAGTTCTGCAGGAACAGGTACATCACCAGGAACACCAGCAGGATCGCCTCGCCCAGGGTCTTCACCACCTCATGGATGGAGGCGGAGACCACCGGGGTGGTGTCGTACGGGTAGACGATCTTCATGCCCTGCGGGAAGAACGGCTCCAGGGTGCTCAGGGTTGCGCGGATCGACTTGGCGGTGTCCAGCGCGTTGGCGCCGGTAGCCAGCTTGATCGCGATACCCGAGGCCGGTTTGCCGTTGAACTGGGCGTTGATGCTGTAGTCCTGGCCACCCAGGGCGACGTCGGCGACGTCTTTGAGGCGAACCTGGGAACCGTCGGCGTTGACCCTGAGCAGGATGTTCTTGAACTGCTCGGCGCTCTGCAGGCGGGTCTTGCCGATGATGGTGGCGTTGAGCTGCTGGCCCTTGACCGCGGGCAGGCCGCCCAGCTGGCCGGAGGAGATCTGCACGTTCTGCGCCTGGATCGCCGTCTTCACGTCGCCCGGAGTCATCTGGAAGCTGTTGAGCTTGGCCGGGTCGAGCCAGATGCGCATGGCGTACTGCGAACCGAACACCTGGAAGTCACCCACACCGGCGGTCCGCGACAGCGGGTCCTGGATGTTGGAGACGATGTAGTTCGACAGGTCTTCCTTGGTCATGCTGCCGTCGGTGGAGACGACGCCGACCACCATCAGGAAGTTCTTCACCGCCTTGGTCACGCGGATGCCCTGCTGTTGCACTTCCTGCGGCAGGAGCGGCGTGGCCAGCTGCAGCTTGTTCTGCACCTGTACCTGGGCGATGTCAGGGCTGGTGCCCTGGTCGAAGGTCACGGTGATGGTCATGCTGCCGTCGGAGTTGGACTCCGAGGAGATGTAGCGCAGATGGTCCAGACCGTTCATCTGCTGCTCGATGACCTGCACCACGGTGTCCTGCACCGTCTCGGCGGAGGCACCCGGGTAGCTCACCTGGATGGCGATGGCCGGCGGTGCAATGGCCGGGTACTGGTTCACCGGCAACTTGAGGATCGACAGACCGCCCGCCAGCATGATCACCAGGGCGATCACCCAGGCAAAAATGGGCCGGTCAATGAAAAACTTCGACATGACGAATCCCCTTGATTAACCCTGCTTGGCCGGCTCGGCGGCGGCGGGCTTGTCGGCGGCACCAGCGGTGGGCGCCACGTTCTTCGCGGGTACGGCCCTGGCCTGGGCGCCCGGCTGGACGTACTGCAGGCCTTCGGTGATCAGGCGGTCGCCCGGCTTCAGGCCATCGCTGACCAGCCAGTAGGCGCCGACGGTACGGTCGGCCTTGATGGTGCGCAGCTCGACCTTGTCCTCGGCGTTGAGCACCAGCGCGGTCGCCATGCCACGGAAGTCACGGGTCACGCCCTGTTGCGGCGCCAGGATGGCCTGCTTCTTGATGCCTTCCTGCAGCTGCGCATGGACGAACATGCCCGGCAGCAATTCCTTGTTCGGGTTGGGGAAGATGGCGCGCACGGTCACCGAGCCGGTGCCCTGGTCAACCGAGACCTCGGAGAACTCCAGCTTGCCCTCGACCGGGTATTCGGAGCCGTCTTCCAGGTACAGCTTGACCTTGGCAGCGTTGTCGCCGGCCTTCTCCAGCTGCCCGGCGGCCAGCTCGCGGCGCAGGCGGATCAGCGACGTGGAGGACTGGGTGACGTCGACATAGATCGGGTCCAGCTGCTGCACGGTGGCCAGCGCGGTGCTCTGGCCGTTCTGCACCAGGGCGCCCTCGGTCACGCTGGAGCGGCCGATGCGGCCGGAGATGGGCGAATAGACCTTGGTGTAGCGCACGTTGATCCTGGCGTTGTCCACCGTGGCCTTGGCCTGCAGGTAGGCCGCCTGGGCGTCGGCGTATTGCTGCTTGCTCACCGCCTCGTCCTTGACCAGTTCCTTGTAGCGCTCCGCCTGCTGCTGGGTGGAGACCAGGTTGGCCTGGGCGCTCTGCAGCGTCGCTTCATAGGTGGCCGGGTCGATCTGGTACAGCTGCTGGCCTTCCTTGACGTCGCTGCCTTCCTTGAACAGGCGCTTGAGGATGATGCCGTTCACCTGCGGGCGAACCTCGGCGATGCGATACGCGGTGGTGCGACCCGGCAGCTCGGTGCTCAGGGTCACTTCCTGCGGTTGCAGGGTCACCACACCGACCTCGGGGATCTGCTTCTGCTGCGGGGCCTCGGTCTTGTCGCAGCCGGCAAGAGTGGCCATGGCGACGAGCAGGGCCGGAACCAGGGCGCGCATGGCTGGCTTTCGTTGCATATCGTTGTCCTCGTGAGCAAAGCATCCGGTTTGGCTGTGGGCTTGCCGGTCCGGAAAAGCTGGCAAAAATACTTACATTCAGCTGTGTTTGTAAACGTCCGAAAGCCCTGAGGGAAAACTACTGAAACGTTTTAGCCAATGGCCGTTATCACAGTAGGTTTCCCACAAGGCAGTCGCAGCGGCGAACAAAGTTGATAACATCAACTAAAATACGAAAAAATGGTTGAGCCGATCAACCTGATTTACACAAGGTTTACCGTGACCGAGCCGATGACCCACAGCGTGAATCCCGACCTGCCACAGACCTTGATGAAGGTTCTCGACCATTTGCGCGAGCGCCTTCAGGACCAACTGTGCGCGGAGGGAATCGACCTCACTCCGCCGGACATCCGCCTCCTCGAGCTGATCGGCGCCGATGCCGGCCAGAGCCTGCAGAGCCTGGGTCGCAAGATGTGCCGCGACAAGGCGCTGGTGACCCGCAAGATCCGCGAGATGGAAACCCTCGGCCTGGTTCGCCGTGAACGCAACCCGATCGATCAGCGCAGCTTCCAGCTGTTCCTCACCGAGGCCGGGTGCCGCATCGACGAGCGCACCCAGGCCATCCTCGCACGGACCCATGACAGTCTGTTCGCGCCGCTGAACGACGAGGAGCAACGCACCCTCACCCAGCTCCTGCGGCAGTGCCTGCAAGGCCGCGCGGACTGACCGCACAAACGAAAACGCCGGCATTCGCCGGCGTTTTCGCTTCGCTGCGTCTTACTGACGCACCCCTTCTACCGACAGGGTCAGCTCGACTTCCTGGGAAGCCGGGCCGAGGTCGCGCTGGATGTTGAAGTCCTTCAGCTTGAGGGTGGTGGTGCCGAGGAAGCCGGCACGGTAGCCGCCCCACGGGTCATCGCCCTGGCCGATCAGTTCGGCCTTGATGGTGACCGGCTTGGTCACGCCGTTCAGGGTCAGGTTGCCGGTGATCTCGGCATTCTTGCCGTCGGCCTTCACGGCGGTCGACTCGAAGGTCGCGGTCGGATTCTTCGAGACGTTCAGGAAGTCCGGGCTGCGCAGGTGCTTGTCACGCTCGGCGTGGTTGGAGTTCACGCTGTTGGTGTTGATGGTCACCTTGACCTTGTCGGCGGACGGGTTCTTCTCGTCGAAGGTGAAGGCACCGTCGAAATCGTCGAAGCGGCCGTACAGCCAGCTGTAACCCAGGTGCTTGATGCGGAACTCGATGAAGGCGTGCTGGCCTTCCTTGTCGATCTTGTAGTCGGCGGCCATGGCCTGGCCAGCGGAGAACAGGGCGGTACCCAGCGCCAGAGCGGCGAACGTCTTCTTCAGCATTGAAGCAATCTCCCTTTGAGGTGAGGTGTTATTTCGCGGCACGACCGAGCATGCGCACGAGCGTCGCGTCTCGATCGAGGAAATGGTGTTTGAACGCCGCCAGGGCATGCAGCACGGCCAGCACCACCAGGGTCCAGGCCAGGTACAGGTGGATGGCGCCGGCAATGTCGGCCTGGTCGGTGAGGCCGCTCAGGGTGGCGGGCACGTCGAACCAGCCGAACACGCTGATGGGTTTGCCTTCGGCGGTGGAAATCAGGTAACCGGCGATGATCACGGCGAACAGCAACGCGTAGAGCGCCAGGTGGCCGAGTTTGGAGGCCAGGCGGGTCATCTGGCCGTGGTTGGCCGGTGCCGGCGGCGCCGGGCTGAGGAAGCGCCAGAGCACGCGCACCATCAGCGCGATAGCCAGGAGAATGCCGATGCTTTTGTGGATTTCCGGGGCGCGGTGGTACCAGGTGTCGTAGTAGTCCAGCTCGCGCATCCACAGGCCCAGGCCGAACAGGCCGAACACCACCAGCGCACTGCCCCAGTGCAGGAACAGGCTGACCAGTCCGTAGCGAGCGGGGGAATTACGCCATTGCATCGATCGACATCCTTGAAAACGGGGAATTCAAGCCTAGCGGCAAATCCATCGAATAAAAGCAGAAAATCCTGCTTTGAAACATCGACTGACAAGATAAGTCCGCTCCGAAACGCCCGTCCCAGAGCCAGAAACGACAATGCCGGCTTTCGCCGGCATTGTGGATAGAACGGGTTCGATCAGAACGGCAGCCAGGACATGATGCCCTTCTTCTCGCCCTTCTCGGCCGGCTTGTCGCTGGCAGCCGGCTTGTTGTCAGCGATCATCGCCTTGCCTTCGAGCACCGGCGTCTTGCCGGCCTGCAGGTCGCGGACCTGGCTGGCAGCGCGCTTGCCGCTGCGCAGGGCGCCCTCGATGGTGCCCGGATACAGCGCGTCGGTGTGCTCGCCGGCGAAGGCCACGCGGGACACCGGAGTCTCCCACACGCGCCAGAAGCGGCTGATCTGCCCCGGACCGTAGGCCAGGTAGGAACCGCCGGTGCCGACATCGGTGCTGTAGCGACGCATTTCATAGCCGTCATAGGCGCCGCGCATCTTCGGGTAGTACTTGTTCATGCGGATCAGCACCTGCTCGGAGAGCTGGCGGTCACCAAAGGCCTGCATCACGCGGGCATTGTCGCCGGACAGGTTGATCAGCACGTTGGCGCCGCCCTTGGTCGCGGGCTCGACCCAGATCATGCCCAGGCCCTGGTCGCTGTAGATCTCGCCGGACAGGCGCGACTTGTCGTCCCATACCGGGCGCTTGAACTTCATCAGGATCTGGTCGCGCCAGCCGTAGTTGGTACCCTTGAGGGCTGCCAGCTGCTTCTCGTTCAGGCCCGGAGTCAGGGTGATGTTGCCCAGGGCGCGCAGCGGTACGGCCAGTACCAGGTAATCGGCGGTGTAGCCGGTGGGGCCGACCTTGACGGTCACGCCGTCCTTGTCCTGGCTGATCGAGGTGACCTTGGCGTTGGTCTTGATGGTCTTGATCTGCTTGACGAAGGCCTGGGCCAGCACCTGGCTGCCACCGGGCAGACGCGCCGCGCGCAGGTCACGGTCGTCGACGCCCCGGTACACCCGGCCCTGCTGGGCGAGGTAGAGCAGCGACAGGCGCGACGGCTCGTCGTAGTGCGAGCGGATGCGCTGGTTGACCAGCAGGCGCGCGGTCGGCGACAGGTTCAGCTTGTCCAGCCAGCGCGCGGCGGTGAGCTGGTCCAGGGCGAACAGGGTCTTGTTCGCCAGCGGGTTGAGCGGGTCGTCGATGGAGGCGGACAGCTCGTTCAGCGACTTCTCGAAGCGCTCCAGGTCCGCGGCGACGGCGGGCATTTTCGCCTTCAGGTCGGCGCTGGTGTAGTAGACGCCGTCGATCAGGTAGCTCGGGGTGCGGACGAAATCCGGCGCCGGCACCGAATTCACCTTCAGGGTGCTCAGGTAGCCGTTGAGGGTCGGCTGGACCTTGTTGTTGCCGATCCACTCGCTGGTGGCCAGGCCCGAACGGCCGCCCACCTGCGGCTTGGCTTCGAGCACGGTGACCTGCCAGCCCGCCTGCTGCAGCTCGTAGGCTGCGGAAAGACCGGCGAGGCCGCCGCCGACCACGATGGCGGTCGGTTGTTTGTCCTTGCCCAGCGCCACCGCGCTGAACACCCCCAGAGCAAGCAGCGCGGCAGCGCGCAGCCATCCCATTTTCATCGCCGGAATTCCCCGAATTGGTGCAAAGGCGCGAAGCATACGTGAGCGCCTGAAAGCCGAATAGCCATGTTGGTCGGCTACCTGCGGCATGTGTCGTAGGACGTGTCCTTGTTCATCTCAGGTGCATTGAATAGGCTTGCCGACCAGAGCGAGCCGACAGTGACGAAGAGGAGTACCGCCATGGGCCTGAACGCCGAGTGGATGCAGCGCGATCTCGAGGTGCTGTGGCACCCCTGCACCCAGATGAAAGACCACGAGCGCCTGCCGGTGATCCCGATCCGCCGCGGCGAAGGCATCTGGCTGGAGGACTTCGAAGGCAAGCGCTACATGGACGCAGTCAGCTCCTGGTGGGTCAACGTCTTCGGCCACGCCAACCCGCGTATCAACCAGCGCATCAAGGACCAGGTGGACCAGCTTGAGCACGTGATCCTCGCCGGTTTCAGCCACCAGCCGGTGATCGAGCTCTCCGAACGCCTGCTGCGCCTGGCGCCGGCGGGTTTCTCCCGGGTGTTCTACGCCGACAGCGGCTCGGCCGGCATCGAAGTGGCGCTGAAGATGAGCTACCACTACTGGCACAACCTCGGCCAGCGGGAGAAGAAGCGCTTCATCACCCTGACCAACAGCTACCACGGCGAGACCGTCGCCGCGATGTCGGTGGGTGACGTGGCGCTGTTCACCGAGACCTACAAGTCGTTGCTGATGGCCACCATCAAGGTGCCGACCCCGGACTGCTACCTGCGCCCCGAAGGCGTGAGCTGGGAAGAACATTCGCGGACGATGTTCGCCGCCATGGAACAGGCGCTGGAGCAGCACCATCAAGAGGTCGCGGCGGTGATCGTCGAACCGCTGGTGCAAGGCGCCGGCGGCATGCGCATGTACCACCCGGTCTACCTCAAGCTGCTGCGCGAGGCCTGCGACCGCTACGGCGTGCACCTGATCCACGACGAGATCGCCGTCGGCTTCGGCCGCACCGGCACGATGTTCGCCTGCGAACAGGCCGGCATCACCCCGGACTTCCTGGTGCTGTCCAAGGCGCTGACCGGCGGCTATCTGGCGATGAGCGCGGTGCTCACCACCGACAAGGTCTACCAGGCCTTCTATGACGACTACGCCACCCTGCGCGCCTTCCTCCATTCGCACACCTACACCGGCAACCCGCTGGCCTGCGCCGCCGCCCTGGCGACCCTGGACATCTTCGAGCAGGACAACGTGATCGAGGCCAACAAGGCCCTGGCGGCGAAGATGGCCAGCGCCACCGCGCACCTGGCCGACCACCCGCACGTCTCGGAAATCCGCCAGACCGGCATGATCCTCGCCATCGAGATGGTTCAGGACAAGGCCAGCAAAACCGCCTACCCCTGGCAGGAACGCCGCGGCCTGAAGGTCTTCCAGCACGGTCTGGAACGCGGTGCGCTGCTGCGCCCGCTGGGCAGCGTGGTGTACTTCCTGCCGCCGTACATCATCACCCCCGAGCAGATCGACTTCCTCGCCGAGGTCGCCAGCGAAGGTATCGACATCGCCACCCGCGACAGCGTGAGCGTAGCGGTCAGCGAACGCTTCCCCGAGCATCGCGATCCGGGCTGATCGGCTACAAGCGGCAGGCCGAAAGCTTTAAGCTTGCCGCTTTCCCCCATCAGTTCGACATCGCCATGCGCCTCTCCCGCTTCTTCATCGACGCCCCGCTCTCCCTCGGCCAGCACGAGCTGCCCGAAGCCCAGGCCCACTACATCGGCCGCGTACTGCGCCACAGCGCCGGTGACGCGGTGCAGTTGTTCGACGGCTCGGGCCGCGAATTCCTGGGCGAACTGATCGAGGTGGGCAAGAAGAACGTCCGCGTGGACCTGCGCGAAGCCTTCGACGGCCAGGCCGAATCACCGCTGCGCGTGCACCTGGGCCAGGGCCTGTCCCGTGGCGAACGCATGGACTGGGCGATCCAGAAGGCCACCGAACTGGGCGCCAGCGAAATCACCCCGATCGTCAGCGAGCGCTGCGAAGTACGCCTGAAGGACGAACGCGCCGACAAGCGCATGGCCCACTGGCGCCAGGTGGCGATCAGCGCCTGCGAACAATGCGGCCGCTCGGTACTGCCGCTGCTCAACGCCCCCATCACCCTCGCCGAATGGCTGCAAAGCTGCGAGGCACAACTCAAGCTGGTGCTGCACCCGGTGGCCGAGCCGTTGACCAGCCATGACAAGCCGGCAAGCCTGGCCTTCCTGATCGGCCCGGAAGGCGGTTTGAGTGATGCGGAAGTGGCGCAGGCCCAGTCGGCCGGATTCCATGCCGCGCGACTGGGCCCGCGCGTGTTGCGCACCGAGACCGCGCCGGTGGTGGCGTTGAGTGTGGCGCAGCAGCTGTGGGGGGATTTCTGAGCGCTTCGGCGATTCAGATTCCCCGCAGCGCCAACCCCGCCAGCACCAGTAGTACCAACCCGCACAGCGCATGGCTGACCCGGTGCCAGCGCGGCGAGGCGTTGCGCCGCAGCCAGTCCACCAGTGCCGCGCAGAGGAAGCAGCAGAGCACCGAGGCGGTCATGAAGCCGGCGAAGAACACCAGTGAATCCGCCAGCGACGGCACGCCGTCCACCAGCCCGGCCATGGCGCCGCCCAGCGCGCCCCAGTAGACGATGTTCTTCGGGTTCGACAGCGACAGCATCGCCCCGGAAGCAAACGCCCCGGCGTTGTGCTTACCGGGCTCGCCCTCCTCGACCACGCCGACCTCACGCGCATCGCGCAGGCTCTGCACGCCCAGCCAGGCCAGGTAGGCGGCGCTGGCCAGGGTCAGCGGCAGGCGAAAGGTTTCATGGCCGAACAACAGCGCCAGGCCGGTCAGGCCGATCAGCGCCCAGACGGCATCGCCGATCAGCGAGCCGAATTGCACCAGCAACGCCGGGCGGAAACCGCCCTTGAGGCCTCGGCGCAAGGTTTCGGCGAGCACGGCGCCGGGGGACAGGCAGAAGACGGCGCCGAACAGCAGCGCGGCGAAGAACAGGGTCAGCATGGATCGACTCTCGAGCGGGATGGCGATGGAGGCAGTCTGCCTGACCGCTCCCCCGGCGACTTGAACCGGATTGCGCCCTTCAGCGCAGGGCGCGCTGGAAACTGCCCGGCGATACGCCATAGGCGGCGCGGAAGTGCCGGTTCAGGTGGCTCTGGTCGGCAAAGCCGAGCTCATGAGCCACTTCCGTGGCTGGCAGGCCCGCGCGCAGCATGGCCTGGGCGCGGCGGGTGCGCAGTTGCATGGCCCACTGTCGCGGGCTGAGGCCCACCCGCTTCTGGAAGCTGCGCAGCAGGTGAAAGCGCGACAGGCCGAGGTAGGCCGCCATCTCGTCGAGGCTGGGTTGCCGCGCGAGGTCGGCGGCCAGCCAGTCCTGTAAATCGGAAATCCGGCCACCGGTCTCCAGACGTTCCTGTGGCAGCCGCACGCCCATGGCTCGGGCGATCTCGGCCAGCAGCAGGGTCAGGCGCTCCTCGCCGCGCTGGCGAACGAAGGCGTCATCGCCCAGCACGCGCTCGACAGCGTCGGCCATGGCAGCTGCCAGGGCGGGCAGGCAGTGGGTGGGGCGCTCGAACTCCAGGCGCAGCAGGCCGAGCATCCGGGCCAACTGTTCGGGCGCGACGTAGAGGCTGACGAACTGCCAGGGCTGGCCTTCGGCAACGCCGCCGCCCTGGATCTGCCCCGGGTTGTATGCGGTGATCGCGCCGGGGCCGGCATCGAAGGTTCGGCCGTCCAGCCAGACGCTTTCCTCGCCGCACAGGTTGGCGCTGATGACGAATTCATCGTGGCTGTGGCGTTCGAAACGGTGGCCGCCGAGGGTGGCGCCGGCGACCTCGAAGCCGGGCTGGTCCCCCAGCTGGGCAAGGCGCAGGCCAGCGCTCATGGCTGGCTCAGATCAGGCCGGAGTCGGCCAGTTTCTGCTCCAGCGCGGCCAGGTCGGGGATGCGTGCGTGGGCGTCACCCAGGTCCACCGCGTCCAGCTCCAGGGGCGCCAGCGGCACGTCCAGGCGCTTGAGGTCGTCGCCGACCTTCAGCGAGCGTGGGATACCCTGCACCAGCAGGGCGAAGAACTTCACGTTGGGCCTTCCGCCCAGGGCGTTGACCACGATCACCCGCGCGCCGGGGCTGACTTCGGCCCGGCCGTCGGAAGCCGCCTCGAAGGACAGCAGCGGCAGGCGCAGGTCGCGCCAGGCCACCTGGCCCAGGTACCAGGACGGCAGGCCGTCCACCGGGTGCGGGGCACGGTAGGTGATCAGCTCGGCCACCGCCACGTTGGGCAGCAGCAGGTTGCGGTCGGCCAGCGGCACCAGCAGGCCGGTCAGGCTGCCGGGGGCGGCGTTGGCCACGGCGGCATTGGCGGCGCTGGCATTGGCGACGGGGAGATCACTCATCGGGCCTTATCTCACTGCGTGACGACGCCGATGCATTGCTCGGCGAGGTGATTGACCAGCGCCGCCGCGAGTTCTCGCGGGTCGCCGGAAAGGGTGCTGTAGCCGCCTTCGCGCAGGCTGTCGGGCATGCTGGAGCAGGCGCAGCTGTCGGCGCGCTGGGTCCAGATCGGCGCGCCCTGGCGGCGCACGTAGGCCGCGGCGGCGCTGCCGTCGCTGCACATGCCGCTGAACACGATCACGCCGCAGCGATCGCCGTACTGCTGGGCGAGGTTGAGCATCATCTGGTCGATGGACGGGCTGTAGGGCTCCGGCCAGCTGCGTTCTTCCACGCGCATGCGCGCCGAGCCGTCGAAACCCAGTTCGCGGGCGATCGGCACCACCACGACTTCGCCGCAGCGCACCGGGTCGCCGTCGCGCACGGTGTTGACGTGCCACTGGCTATGCCGGCCCACCGCTTGCGGCAGATTGGCCTCGAAGGAAGCGTCGATGTGCTGGGCATACAGGAAGCCCACCGGCAGGCCGCCGGGCAGCGCATCGAGGAAAGTCTTCACCGCCGCCGGGCCACCCAGCGAGGCGGCCAGCAGCCAGACCTGCGCCGCCGGTTCGCCGGCCTTGAGCGGGGATGCCGCAAGGTCATCGGGCAGCGCCACGCGTGTCGGGCGCTGGGCTTCGTCGAGCAGCGCCGCCAGGCTGCGGCCGACGCCGGCGCTGGGGTCGCCCACCAGCTTGCGCAGCTTGGACACCAGCCGCCGCTCCCAGCGCGGGTAATGTTCGGAATGCCGCTCCGGCGCATGGCCTTCGCCGAACAGCACGGGCACCCGCGATTGTTCCAGCAGGTTGTCGACCAGCGGCGAATCCTCCTGCTGCGCCAGGTCCACCAGCCACAGGTCGGTCTCGCAGGCGTCCAGTTGCTCGCTCTCAAGGCGCGCCGGGTCGGCGTTGAGCACCACCTGGTAGCCATGGCCGGCCAGGGCCTGCGCCAGCACGTGGCGCTGCAGCGAGGTGTCGGCGATCACCGCAATGCGCGGCGTGCTCTGTTCAGACATGGGTCTTCACCAGCTTGTGGATGTTCTCCAGCAGCTCGGATTCCTGGTACGGCTTGCCCAGGTACTGGTTGACGCCGATGGCCAGGGCACGGTCGCGGTGCTTCTCGCCGGTACGGGAGGTAATCATGATGATCGGCAGGTCCTTCAGCTGTTCATCGTGGCGCACCAGGGTGGCCACCTCGAAGCCGTCCATGCGCGGCATCTCGATGTCCAGCAGCATGATATCGGGCTTGTGTTCCTGCAGCTGGGCGATGGCGTCCACCCCGTCCTTGGCGGTGAGTACGTTCATGCCGTTGCGTTCGAGCAGGCGGCTGGTGACCTTGCGCACGGTGACCGAGTCGTCCACCACCATGACCAGGGTCGGGCGCTGGTGCTCGATTTCCGCGGCAGCCGGGCCGGCCAACTGGCGGCGCGGCGCGTGCTGGACGTGCTGCGCATGGAGCACGCGGATGGTCGCCAGCAAATCGAGAATCACCACCACGCGGCCGTCACCGAGGATGGTCGCGCCGGAAATGCCGCTGACGCCGGCGAACTGCGCACCGAGGCTCTTCACCACGATCTCGCGCGAGCCTGCCAGAGCATCCACCTGCACCGCCACGGCGTGGTCCGCCGAGCGCACGAGGATCACCGGCAACGGCAGCGACTGCCCGACCAGCTTGGGATGCTGGCCGTTGTTGAGCAGGTCGCCCAGGTATTTCAGTTCATAGCTCTGGCCGGCGTATTCGAAGCTCGGCGCGGCGCCGGCCTCGTCGGCGGCAGCCTGCTCGTAGAGGGCTTCCAGTTCATACGGGGAGACCCGCACGATGCCTTCGATGGTGTTCAGCGGCAGGGCGTAGAGGTCTTCGCCGGAGAGCACCATGAGCGCGCGGTTCACCGACACGGTGAACGGCAGGCGGATGTCGAAGCGGGTGCCTTCGCCAACACTGGAATGGATGCTCATGGAGCCGCCGAGCTGTTTCACCTCGGAGTTCACCACGTCCATGCCCACGCCACGGCCGGAAATCTGCGTGACCTTCTCGGCGGTACTGAAGCCGGCCTCGAGGATGAACTGCAGCACCTCGTGATCGTTCAGCTCGCTGTCGTCGGTCATCAGGCCGCGTTCGATGGCCTTGCGGCGCACCGCTTCCAGGCGAATGCCGGCGCCATCGTCGGCCAGGGTCAGGAGGATGTCGCCGCCCTCGCGGCCCAGGGTCAGGCGGATGGTGCCCTGCTCCGGCTTGCCGGCGATGCGGCGCGCCTCGCCGGACTCGATGCCGTGGTCGACCGCGTTGCGCAGCATGTGCTCCAGCGGCGCGACGATGCGTTCGAGCACGGTGCGGTCCATCTCGCCTTCGGCGTTGCTGACCACGAACTCGACCTGCTTGCCCAGCTCGCTCGCCACCTGGCGAACGATCCGGCGCAGGCGCGGCACCAGGCGGTCGAAAGGCACCATGCGCGTGCGCATCAGGCCTTCCTGCAGCTCGGTGTTGACCCGCGCCTGTTGCAGCAGCAGGGTCTCGGCGTCGCGGTTCTTGGCGGCCAGGGTTTCCTTGAGGTCGAACAGGTCGGACGCGGACTCGAACAGCGCACGCGATAGCTGCTGCAGCTGGGAGTAACGGTCCATTTCCAGCGGGTCGAAGTCCTCGTAGCCGGCGCGCTCGGCGTCGGCCTGGTGGCGCGAGAGGATCTGCGCCTGGGTCTCGGTATCGAGGCGGCGCAGCTGATCGCGAACCCGCTCGATGGTGGCGTCCATCTCGCCCAGGGTCGAACCGACGTCGCTCACCTGCTGCTCGACGCGGCCACGGAAGATCGAGGTCTCACCGGCAAGGTTGACCAGGCCTTCGAGCAGTTGCGCGGGCACCTTCACCAGTTCCTGCGGCGCGCGGCGCGCAGCGGCTTCCTGGGCGGCTTCCTGGGCACGACGGACGAAGGGCAGCACCACGGGCGCGTCGACGCGTTGCGGCACGGCCGCGGCCATGATGGCTTCGGGCAATGCCGGCAGGCTCACCGGGGCCGGCTGTTCGGCGATCGGCGCCTCGGCGAGGTCTTCGTGCAGGCTATCGGCAGTCTCGACTTCACCCAGGTGCAGGCGCAGCTGGTCGACTTCGGCCTGCAGGCCTTCGAAGCCGGACTGCGCGTCCATCAGCAGGCTTTCCGGCCAGGGCGCGCCCTGCTGCTGGGCTTCGCTCAGGTGCTGTTCGAGGTCATGGGCCAGGTCGCCCAGGCTGGTCTGGCCAGCCAGGCGCGCACCGCCCTTGAGGGTATGGAGAATGCGCAGCAGCTCGTCGAGCGCACCGTTCTCACGCTCGGCGTCCCAGCGGCCCAGGGCCTGTTCCATGCTTTCAAGCAGGTCGTCCGCCTCTTCCAGGAAGATATCCAGGATGTCGGCTTCCGGGCCTTCCGGCGCGGCAGGGGTGGAGCTGATCGCGTGCAGGCTGACGCTGCTGGGGATGCTCAGTTGTTCTTCGGGGTTGGCACGAAATCGGTGAATCGCGTCAATCAGCGATTCACCTCCCGGAATCCGGCGATGCTGCTGGACCGCTTCGAGCATCTCGGCGAGACGGTCATGGCAGCGCTGCAGCAACTCGAAGAGTGTCGGGCTGGCGCGCAGGCGCCCGCCGCTGAGGCCCTCGTAGAGGAATTCCAGTTCGTGGGCAAAATCGCCGATGGGGCGGATCTCGGCCATCCGCGCGCCGCCCTTGAGGGTGTGCAGGTCGCGTTGCAGCGCTTCCAGCTCCACGCTGTTGTCGGGGTTTTCCATCCAGCGATGCAGGGCACCGGAGGAGCTTTCCAGAATGTCGAAACCTTCCTCGAGGAAGATTTCCACCAGTTCCTGATCGCGGTCTTCGTCCAGCTCGTACTCGCTGTCCTGCACGCCCACGACTTCCGCGCCAGCGACCGGTGCAGCGGGCTCGATGACCTCCGGCCGAGCCTGCGACGACTCGCCGATTTCAGCTTCGGCCTGGTCGAGGACGGCCTGCAGGTCGAGGTCATCCGAGGCGGCTTGCTGCTGCGGCTCGACCGCGGCATCGGGAACGACGCTCTCCAGGTCAACGCTGTCGGGTTCGAGAGCTTCCGGGATGAAAGCTTCGGCAGCTCGCGGCGTTGCCTCGGCGGGCAGCTCCAGCTCGATCTCGGTTTCGCTGACTGGCGGCAGCTCGAAGGTTTCTTCCTGCTCAGCCACGGCTTCCTGCTGCGCAGCCAGGGCCTGCGGCAGGTTCAGGCCGGCAGCTGGATTCTGGCGGAAGGTACGGATGGTCTGCACCAGATCAGCCGGGTCGGTCAGCGCCTGGCCGGCCTGCAACTGGTCGAGCTGGGTCGCCAGGCGGTCGTGACAGGTGCGCAGCAGGTCGCCCAGCGGCGGGCTGTGCTGGAAACGATGGTCCAGCAGGCCTTCGTAGAGCGATTCGAGTTCGTGGGACAGGTCGCCGATCTCGCGGATTTCCGCCATGCGCGCGCCACCCTTGAGGGTGTGCAGGTCGCGTTGCAGGGTCGAAAGTGCGGCAAGACCTTCGGGCGAGCCCAGCCACTGGTCCAGCGCCTGGCCGGCGTTGTCCAGGATGTCGACCGCCTCTTCGAGGAAAATCGCCACCATTTCCTCATCCAGCGCCCGCGGCTGCTGCGGGGCGGGGTGGGCATGCGGCGTCTCCGCGGTGATGACGTCATCGTCGTCATCGTCGGCGGCGCCGCGCGGGGCGCCATCGTTGTCATTGCGCGGCGACCAGCTCAGGCCGTCGGGCAGGTTGTCGTCGTCCACCGGACGGCTGTCGAGCAGGAACTCCTCGTCTTCGGCCGGGAAGTCGTCGGCCGTCAGGCTTTCCAGGTCGACGAACTCGGTGTCCGAGGCGTCCTGCAGATCGGCCCCAGGTTCATCCGGTGCGGCGACCGGAGCGTCCAGCAGGCGGTGCAGCGCCTCAACCTGTTCGGGGCGGGCGCTGACCTGCAGGGCGGCAGCCACCTGGTCCATCATGCCGATCAGCGCCTCGTGGGCCGTCTCGGCAGCGGAGAAGAAGGCATCGCCGGTTTCCAGGCGCCCCTGGCGCACGGCGCCGTAGACGGCCAGCAGGGCGTCGGCGAGCTCTGCCATCTGCGGCAGCTCGGCCATCTGCGCGCCACGGCTCAAGGTTTCCAGCTCGTCGTACAGGGCACCCAGCTCCTGGCGCTCCTGCGGGTGCTCGCGCCAGCGGCGCAGCAGGTCCTCGGCGTCGAGCAGGATGTCCATGCCCTCGGCGAGGAACATGCCGATCAGGTGCGGATCATTGCCGCTGCCCTCGCCACTTTCACCACGACGCTTGGCCTCGGCGGCCTCCAGGCGCTCCTGGTGGATCTGCGCGATGCGCGCCAGCAATTCCTCGCTGCCCTCGATGGGCGCCAGTGGGCGGCCTTCGACGAGCTGGTCGAGACCGATGCGGAACAGGCCTTCGGCGGCGTGCAGCAGCTCGGCCTCGCGCAGGTCGACCTGCAACAGGTTGGTCTTGAACTCCTTCACCAGCCGCTCCAGCGGCGTGGCGATCTCGGCGATCGGCAGGATGCCGGCCATGTGCGCGCTGCCCTTGAGCGTGTGCAGGGCGCGCTGCAGGTCGTCGGTCACCGGCTGCGGCAGCTGCTGCGCGCAATCGGCGAGGAAGCCGACCAGGGTTTCCAGATGGGCTTCGGCCTCGTTGCGGAAGATCTCCAGCAACTGCGGATCGAGGCTCTCGTCGAGACCCTCCTTGGCGGCCTGCGCGGCGATTTCCTCGACATCGGCCAGCTCGGGAGTGATGTCCTCGACCGGCGGCGCCGACTCAGGCAGACCACCATCGGGCGGAGGCACCGGCTGCCCCTTGGCCAGCGCGTGGGCGGTGGCGGCCAGGCGGTCGACATCGTCACGCTGGCGCTGGGCGCTGGCAGCATACTCGTCGACCAGCTCGGGCATCAGCCCGACCACGTCCCGGACCACCTGCAACACGGCAGGCGAGGCGGCGATGCTGCGGTCGAGTACGCGGTTGAGCAGGTTCTCGATGGACCAGGCCAGCTCGCCGATTACCAGCGCGCGAACCATCCGGCCACTGCCCTTGAGGGTGTGGAAGGCGCGGCGGATCTCGGTCAGCGAATCGCGGTCATCGGTGTTGGCCAGCCAGGTCGGCAGGTGCTCGCCGATGGTTTCCAGCACTTCGCCGGCTTCTTCGATGAAGACTTCGCGCAGCTCGTCGTCGATCGGTTCTTCGTCGGCGGGCGGTGGCAGCAGGCTGGGCGGCACATCCTGGGCAGGCGGGTTGATCGCCTGGACCGGGGCAGCCATGACTTCGGCCAGGGACAGCGGCTTGGCCGGTGCCTCGGCGACCGGCTCGGGCTCGGCCGGCGGGCTGGGCAGCTCGACTTCCGGCAGGTCCAGGTCGGCGATGTTCTCGTCGCTCCAGGCTTCGGCCTGGAAAGCGGGGGGTTCGGCTTCGGCCAGCGGCTCCAGCGGCTCCAGTGGCTCCAGCTGCAGCGGCGCGTCGAGGCTGAAGTCGACGCCTGCATCCAGCGCGTGCGGTTCGCTCAGTTCGCCCAGGGTCCAGTTGTCGTCGCTGACCAGCGAGGCTTCCGGCTCGCGCTGCTCGACGGTCACTGCCGGGGCGTCGAAAGTCAGGTCGTCCAGAGACTCCAGCGTCACCAGCGGGGCGGGTTCGAGGGCTTCCAGGCTGGCGAAGTTTTCGTCCAGCTCCAGGGACGGCGCGGGCGATTCGGCGGCCGGCTGGCTCAGGTCGACGCTGAACCAGTCTTCCTCGGCAGGCGTCTCGCCGGCCGGGGTGAGCGATTCCATGTCCCAGCTCAGCTCGTCCACCGAAGCCGGGGCGGCCTCCAGCGACGGCAGGCTGGCGAAGTCTTCGGGCAGTTCCGCGGTTGCCGGGGCTTCGCTCGGCGCGACGGTCAGGTCCAGGGCTTCCCAGGACTGCCCGGCAACGGCGGGCTGCGCCTGAGCCGGCTCCTCGAAGCGCGGTGCCTCGGCCAGCGGAGCAGCGTCGTCCAGGCTCCAGCTCAGTCCATCGGCCAGTGGTTGCGCGGGGGTTTCTTCCAGCGTTTCGAGGCTGAACTCGATGCTGTCGGCCTTGTGGCTGTCGTCCAGCGACCAGCCCTCGTCGGCCAGGGTGGTATCGGTGATCGGTGCAGCCGGTTCCAGTTCGATATCCCAGCTGAGGCTGTCCGGTTCCAGGGTGGCAGTCGGCGCACTCGATTCGGTAGTGGCGGCCAGCGGCTCGACCTCATCCAGGGTCCAGGCCCCCAGTTCGGCGGTGGGCTCGGCGGCAGGCAGGCCGGAGTCCAGCTCCAGCGGCTCGAAGGTAAAGCTCGCTCCGGCTTCGCCGGCGGGCTGGGCCTCGGATTCGGCGGAAAGCTCGAAGTCGGCCAGGTCCAGGAGCGGTTCTTCGACCAGTTGCGCCTCTTCGACGGGAGCCAGTTCTTCCAGAGGAGCCCGTTGGGAAGGCTGCTCGACCGACGGCTCTTCGAGCGCGGCGACCTCGAAGCCGGACGGCCCGAAGCTGTCGGCGATTTCCACCGGCGCGCCCCGTTCCGGGACTTCGTCCACCGGTGCCGCTTCGGTCGGCTCGGCCAGCGGCTGGGCGGCCAGCACGTCGATTTCGTCGAGCGGATTATCCAGAGGTGCAGGCAGAGGCGCCGGCGCACGGGTTTCCGGCGCGGCGTCGAGGATCGACGGACGCGGCTTGAGCGAGTAGCCCAGGCTGTCCAGGCTCTCCTCGGCCACGTCGAGGATCAGGTCGCCCTGGGTGTTGTGGTCTTCCGACAGGCGCTCGAGGTAATACTCAACGCTGGTGATGGCGTCGGCGAGCGTGTCCAGGCTGTGCCAGTCCGGCACGGCCTGGCGCACCAGCAGTTGTTCCTGAATGTAGCGATTGCAGTTTTCCAGCAGTTTCGCCGCACGTTCCTGGGAGATCATCGCCAGGCCGCCGCGAACCTGCGTCAGCAGTTCCGGCACGCGGGCCAGGTGCTCGTGGTTCCACTGCGAGGCGATGAACTCGATGATCGCGTCCTTGGCCAGTTCCAGGCCGTTGCGCGCTTCCTTGATCACCACCTGGTGGATCTGCTCGACGTCGGTGGTCGGCAGCACATTCTCTTCGCGGCCCGGCTCCTCGCTCGGACCGACCATGCCGGCCAAAGTGGCTTCGACATACAGCAGCGCACCGGCGACATCCATCAGGGTCGCGTCGTTGGGCTGGCGCTGGCCGTGGGCGAGCCCGCTGACCACCTCGATCTGGTCGAGGATGACCTTGCGCGGCTGGCCGAAACCCAGCACGGCGAGGGTGTCGGCGATCTGCTTGAGCGGCGCCAGCAGGCTGCCCAGCTCGTTGACGCCGCTGCGGTCGCTGCGCACGAAGAGGTCGAGGCTGTCCTTGACCCGCACCAGCTCCTCGCACAGCGCGCCGACGACCGAGCGCATGGCGTCGCGGTCGGGGCCGGCAAGGCGGGCGCGTTCCTCGTCCACCAGGGCCGCGCCCGGCAGGGCGTCGTCCAGCCGGTACTCGTCCTTCACCGCGCGCACGCGTGGCGACTGGTCGGAGGCCTTGGCCACGTAGAACAGCAGGTTCTTGATCAGCTCGTCGGGCGCCGGCTGGTTCATGGCGTCGGCGCCCTGGTCGACCAGGCGCTTGAACTCGCGGTCGACCTGGCGCAGCAGGTTACGCACCGAGGTGCCGTTGGCGATGCTGCCGTTGGCCAGGCCTTCGATCATCGCCGAGGCGATCACCCAAAGGCGCCCCAGCGGGGCATCCTTGCACAGGGATTCGAGACGGGCGAAGACGCGCGCCAGATAGCCCAGGTTGGTCGGCAGGTCCTGGTTGCGGATGACGCCGACCAGGGCGACCTGCAGCATCTGCCGCAGCTTGCGCAGCAGTGCCGGCAGTTCGGCGGTACGCAGGCGCGCCAGGGCGTCCACCGGCAGCACCGGCGATTCCTGGGACAGGTCGGGGGCGAACAGGCTGGTTTCCGACAGCAGCTTCTCGCCACGGGCGGTGCGCAGGTCGTTGAGCAGCGGCAGCACCACCAGCGGCAGGTCGCGCCGGGCGCTCTGGATGCGTTCGAGGTACGCCGGCAGTTGCAGGATGGCCTGCATCAGCACTTCCAGCGCTTCGCTCTGGCTGGAGGCCTTGCCGTCGATCAGGGCCTGGGTCAGGTACTCCATTTCCTCGGCGAGCAGGGCCGCGCCGTAGAACTCCACCATCTGCAGCGTGCCGCGCACCTGGTGGATATAGGCCAGGCAAAAGCCCATCCGCGTCGGGTCCTGGGGATTTTCGACGTAGGATTCGAGGGCTTGCCGCGCCTGCTTGAGCGTTTCGGCAATCTCGCCTTTTACCCATTCCAGGGCGACATAATCGTGCCGATCACCCATAGCCACTCCACTCATGTGTCTGTGTCATCCCTTCCGGGTAAAGGCCAGAACGCGCTCATCGGCGACCGGTTCGAGCAGCGGGTGGTGCCAATCGGCGACCTCGCCCACTCCGATCACCAGCAATCCTCCGGGCGCCAGGCGCTCGGCCAGGCGATTGAGGATTTCCCGCCGCCGCCAGCGGCGGAAATAGATCAGCAGGTTCTGGCAAAAAATCACGTCCATGCCGGACATTGGCGCCTTGGCCAGTTCCAGCACATTCAGCCGCGCACAACAGACGCGCCCGGCGAGATCGGGTATCACACGGTATCGACCGTCATCCTGCACGCTGAAATAACGCGTGGCCAGTTCCGGGTCGATATCCTCCAGCTTGCGTGCCGCATAGATCGCCTCGCGCGCCCGGTTCAGGGCATTGAGGCTGATGTCGGTGCCGGTCACGCCGAACAGCGGCGCCAGACCTGCGTCCTCGAGAACCTTGGCGGCCACCATGGCGAGGGAGTAAGGCTCCTCGCCGCTGGAACAGCCGACGCTCCACAGCGCCAGCGGCCGGCTCGGGCCGACCTGTTCGAGGCGCTGGAGCAGGTAGCGCTCGAGCACTTCGAAGGAAGCCTTGTGGCGAAAGAAACGGGTTTCCTGAACGGTGAGGCGATCCAGCAGGTTCGACCACTCGACGGCGCCACGCGGGCCATCGGTGACCTGCCGGTAGTAGGTGCCGTAGTCGGCAATGCCCAGCTCGCGCATCCGCGCGCCCAGGCTGGTCTGCAGGAAGGCGCGGCGCTGTTCGTTGACGACGACGCCGGTACGGTCTTCCAACAGTGCCTGCCAGTCGCGGAAGTCCGCGGCCGACATGTCGGCCAACGGCTGCAACGACCAGACGCCACTTGCCTGCATGTCGCGCCCCTCGCTCAAGATTGTCGTGCGCTACCCGGCCAGGAGCAGCGCACCTCCTCTGCTCAGGCCTGTTCGGCGGTGTCCGGCAGTTTGAAGCCGGATACGGAGTGGCGCATCTCGCCGGCCATCTTGGCCAGGTTACCAATGCTGCGCGCGGTGGCGGTGGTACCGGCGGAGGTCTGCGAGGTGATCTCCTGGATCACGTTCATGGTGTTGGAAATATGGCCGGCGGAAGAGGCCTGCTGACGGGCGGCGTTGGAAATGTTCTGGATCAACGCGGCCAGGGTCTTGGATACCTTCTCGATCTCTTCCAGCGACACACCGGCGTCCTGCGCCAGACGGGCACCGCGTACCACCTCGGAGGTGGTCTGTTCCATCGAGATCACCGCTTCGTTGGTGTCGGTCTGAATGGTCTTAACCAGCGCCTCGATCTGTTTGGTCGCCGCGGAGGAACGTTCCGCCAGGCGCTGTACTTCGTCCGCTACCACGGCGAAGCCGCGGCCCGCGTCGCCCGCCATGGACGCCTGGATCGCGGCGTTCAGGGCGAGGATGTTGGTCTGGTCGGCAATGTCGTTAATGAGGCTGACGATGTCACCGATCTCCTGGGACGATTCACCCAGGCGCTTGATCCGCTTCGAGGTGTCCTGGATCTGCTCACGGATGTTGTCCATGCCGGTGATGGTGTTGTGCACCACTTCGTTGCCCTTGTTGGCGATGGCTACGGAACGTTCCGCTACCGCCGAGGACTCGGAGGCGTTCGCCGATACCTGGTCAATGGACACGGCCATTTCGTTGATCGCGGCGGAGGCGCCGGCGATTTCCTGGGCCTGGTGCTCGGAAGCCTCGGCCAGGTGCATGGCGGTGGCCTGGGTTTCCTGGGCGGCGGCGGCCACCTGCACGGCGGTCAGGTTGATGGTTTCCACCAGCTCTCGGAGCTGGTCGATGGAGTAGTTGATGGAGTCCGCGATCGCACCGGTGAAGTCCTCGGTTACCGTCGCGGCCACCGTCAGGTCACCGTCGGCGAGGTCGGCGATTTCGTCGAGCAGTCGCAGAATCGCCGCCTGGTTGCGTTCGTTCTTCTCGGCGGTCTCGGCCAGCCGGCGGTTGGTCTCACGCACCATCACCAGGCCGATGAGGATGATCGCGCCCAGGGCGATGATACCCAGCGCGGCGCTGGCGACCTGGTTGAACACACGGCCTTCGGCCAGGTTCTCGAAGCCGGCGGCGAGGCTGGAAGCCTTGTCCAGCAGGGTCTGCGAGCCACCGAAGATGGTGTTGGCGGCTTCACGGACCTGGAACAGTTCCGGGGAGGTCTCGAGGATCTCGTCCACCGAGCCGGACACGAATTCGAAGAGCTCGGCGATCTCGTTGAGGCGATCCACCGCTTCGGCGTTGGTCACCTTGGAGATGCTCATCGCCGCGTTGCCTTCCTTCATGCCCTTGAGTACGCGGCCGAAGAGGCTGGCGTCACGGCCGAAGCTGTCGGCGGCCTGCACCGAGTTCTCGTCACCGGCCAGCACCTTGTTCACCGAGCCGAGGATACGTTCGGCCAGCAGCGACTGGCGCTGGGCTACCGCGACCTGGTCGGCCGGGGCGCCGTTTTCCAGCAGGATATCGACGACCTCTTCGTACTCCACCTGCAGCTGCGGGATGGTTTCGGCGAGGGTCGCGGCCACCTGGTGCAGGGACAGTACGGTCTGTTCGCTGGCGAGGATGGAGTCGGCGTTCTTGCGCAGGGTGTCCCAGTCCTTCTGCACATCCGCCATCTGCGGTTGTACCGAATCCGGGCTCGGCGGCAGGCCGGTGCTCTCGTCACCCTTGGTCAGGATGTTCCAGCGCTTCTCGAAGTCGTTGCGCGCTTCTTTCAGCAGCTTGAACGCCTCCGCCTTGCCCGCCGCGGCTTCCGTGGCGTTCTTGGCGATACGCTGGGACAGCACGCGCAGCTCGCCGGCATGGCCGATGTACTGCTTGTCGTGGTTCGCCTGGGTGTTGAGGTAAGCGAAGTTGGCGAACAGCAAGACGATCGCCACGATCAGGACCACGAAGAGTCCGAGGATCAGCGAACTGCTGCGCGCACCCGAAAAAAGACTGCCTGCCTTTATATTTTTCATATTCGGCCCCCGCCTGGACCCACCACGATTACGAATTCCATGTCACAACAAGGGCCGGCAACGCCGGCCCAACCGGTCAAACGCTAGCTGGCGACATCCAGGAACCCCGGGTGCTGAGCCAGCGCATGCGGGCTGAACACGAGCCAGGGTTGCTCCCGATGGAAGACGCCATGGATAAAGGGCTGCAGGACCGCTTCCAGCGGTGGCAACTGCTCGGAGAAGGTGTCCACCGGGAAGTGCTGCATGCCGAACACCTCATCGACGATGAGGCCGGCGAAGACTTCCTGGTGCTCCACGACGAGCACGCGCCGCTGTTTGCGCAGAGGCGAAAGCTCCGCGCCGAGGAAGCCGCACAGGTCCATGATCGGCAACAGGCGGCCGCGCACGTTGGCGACCCCCTTCACCCAGTCACGGACACCGGGCAGCAGTGTGTAGCGCGGTTCGTGAAGAACCTCGCCGACCTCCCCCATGGGCGCCACGAACAGGCGCCCAGCCATGCGAAAGCCGATGCCGTTCCAGCTCTGCACCACTTCGCGCTGGGCGGGCAGCCCCGCGGCCAGCTGACGACAGCGCTGATCGATCTGGACGAGAACCTCGAAAGGACTCTGGACTTCCGCCATGCCGGCCCTGGCCTTCTCTAATAATTATGTTCGGGTGTGCAGCAACGGCTGGATCAGCCGGCCAGCACCGAATTGATGGTCTTGAGCAGTGTTTCTTCGTCAACCGGCTTGGTCAGGTAGTCGCGAGCGCCCTGGCGCTTGCCCCAGACCTTGTCGGTCTCCTGGTCCTTGGTGGTGACGATGATCACCGGAATCGCGCTGGTTTCCGGGTCCTTGGACAGCTGACGGGTCGCCTGGAAGCCGTTCAGGCCGGGCATGACGATGTCCATCAGGACGACGTCGGGCTTTTCCTGGCGAGCCAGGGCCACGCCATCGGCGCCATTTTCGGCCTTGAGTACCTGGTGCGAGTGCTTTTCCAGCATCGCGGTCAGCTTGTACATCTCGGTCGGCGAGTCATCAACAATCAGAATTCGAGCCATTGTGGTCCCCATACGGAATAGGCGTCACCGGCGCTCGCGCCGGACTTCAGGAAGCGTGCTCCACCGGGGTGAAGTCGGGCACATGGGTCTTGATCGCGCCGAGCAGTTCTTCCTTGCTGAAGGGCTTGGTGAGGTACTGATCGGAACCGACGATGCGACCCTTGGCCTTGTCGAACAGGCCGTCCTTGGAGGACAGCATGATCACCGGCGTGGATTTGAATGCACTGTTGTTCTTGATCAGGGCGCAGGTCTGATAGCCATCCAGGCGCGGCATCATGATGTCGACGAAGATGATGCTGGGATGGGTATCGGCGATCTTGGCCAGCGCGTCGAAGCCGTCGATGGCCGTAATGACATCGCAGCCGACTTTCTTCAGCAGGGTTTCAGCCGTGCGACGAATCGTCTTGGAATCGTCGATCACCATTACTTTCAAACCGTCGGAATGCTGTTCCATGTTCGCCCTTACCATCTCGGTGAGTCGTTTTTCCGCTTTTTATTTCAGTGCGCACGCGCCCTGCCACCGTCGGGCTGCGACCCAATCGTGGGAACCTTTTACCACAATCGTCAGAATCTTTACCACGCCCAGCAAATTCAGGCCATAAGACCCGGAACACGCAGGCTTTTTCCTTGACCGAGCGCACATCCAGCGCCACCCTGAGCGTCCATTTTCAGCCTTTGCGGCGCGGCCTGATGCCGCAGCCCCACGCCGACGATTTCCCCCAGGAGGACATCCCATGAGCGTACGCCTCGGGATCGTGATGGACCCCATCGCGCAGATCAGCTTCAAGAAGGACAGCTCGCTGGCCATGTTGCTCGCCGCCCAGGCCCGCGGCTGGCAGCTCTTCTATATGGAACAGCAGGACCTTTACCAGAAAGAGAACGTCGCCCGCGGTCGCATGCGCCCGCTCAAGGTGTTCTACGACCCGGCCCACTGGTTCGAGCTGGAAGAGGAAGTCGACCAGCCGCTGTCGGACCTGGACGTGATCCTGATGCGCAAGGACCCGCCCTTCGACAACGAATTCGTCTACTCCACCTACCTGCTGGAACAGGCTGAAACCGCCGGCACGCTCATCGTCAACAAGCCGCAGAGCCTGCGCGACTGCAACGAGAAGTACTTCGCCACGCTGTTCCCGCAATGCGCGCCGCCGACTGTGGTGAGCCGCCGGTCCGACATTCTCCGCGATTTCGCCGCGGAGCATCGTGACATCATTCTCAAACCCCTGGATGGCATGGGCGGCTCGATGATCTTCCGCCACCGCGAAGGCGACCCGAACCTCTCGGTGATCCTCGAGACCCTGACCCGCCACGGCCAGGAACAGGTCATGGCGCAACGCTACCTGCCGGCCATCAAGGACGGCGACAAGCGCATCCTGATGATCGACGGCGAACCGGTGGAGTACTGCCTGGCGCGCATCCCCGCCCAGGGCGAGACCCGCGGCAACCTCGCCGCCGGCGGCCGGGGCGTGGCCCAGCCGCTGACCGAGCGCGACCGCTGGATCGCCGCGCAGGTCGGCCCGGAACTGCGCAAGCGCGGCCTGCTGTTCGTCGGCCTGGACGTGATCGGCGAGAACCTCACCGAGATCAACGTCACCAGCCCGACCTGCATCCGCGAGATCGATGCGGCCTACGACACGCGCATCGGTGAGAGACTGATGGCAGTCATCGACGAAAAGCTCAAGGCGCGTAGTGCGTCATAGACTTTTATAAGCCTCGTCGGCAGACTTCCGCCCCACCCTGGCCCGTGCGATCCGCAATGAACGCTGCAACCCACCAAGACTTCCCCGCGTCCTCCGGCGTACGTCCGGCGGACCGTCTGGGTTTCACCCTGTTCGTTGCGGCCATCCTGCACGTGGCCATGCTGCTGGGGGTGGGCTTCACCATGCCCAGCCCCAGCCAGCTGAGCAAGACGCTGGAAATCACCCTCGCCAGCTTCAAGAGCGACAAGGCGCCGGAGAAGGCGGACTACCTCGCGCAGATGAACCAGCAGGGCAGCGGCACCCTGGAACACAAGGCGATCCCCAAGACCACCGAGCAGGCGCCGTTCCAGGACACCGAGGTCAAGAAAGTCTCCCCGCCGGCCACGCCGCGCCAGGCCAAGAGCCCGGAAGCGCCCAAGGCCGCCGTCGCCACCCGCACCCCGCGCCCGGACAAGGTGCAGACCAAGCAGCAGACGCCCAAGGCCGAGACCGTCGCCAAGCCAGCGCCGCAGTTCGATTCAAGCCAGCTTTCGGCGGAGATCTCCAGCCTGGAGGCCGACCTCGCCCGCGAACAGCAGGCCTACGCCAAGCGCCCGCGCATCCACCGCCTGAGCGCCGCCTCGACCATGCGCGACAAGGGCGCCTGGTATAAAGAGGAATGGCGCAAGAAGATCGAGCGCATCGGCAACCTCAACTACCCCGACGAAGCCCGCCGCCAGCGCATCTACGGCAGCCTGCGACTGCTGGTGTCGATCAACCGCGACGGTTCGCTCTACGAAGTGCAGGTACTGGAATCCTCCGGCCAACCCCTGCTCGACCAGGCCGCCCAACGCATCGTGCGACTGGCCGCCCCCTTCGCGCCCTTCTCGGGCGACCTGAACGACATCGACCGTCTGGAAATCATCCGCACCTGGCGCTTCGAGCGCGGCGACCGACTGTCCAGCAACTGACCCGACTCGCCCGACAGCGCCCGTGGTGCGCCGTTGCGCTTTCAAGTCTTGTCCCTTTGACCCGCAGGCCTGAAACTAGGCGGCATGAAAAGCACAGCCGCCAGCTACCTCAAGCACCATTTCCTCATCGCCATGCCGCACATGGCGGACGCCAACTTTGCCCAGACCGTCACCTACATCGTCGAACACAACGAGCAGGGTGCCATGGGCCTGATCATCAACCGCCCCAGCGGCCTGAGCCTGGCCGACGTGCTCGAACAGTTGCGCCCGGACGAACTTCCGCCGGTGCGCTGCCAGGGCATGACCATCTACAGCGGCGGCCCGGTGCAGACCGACCGCGGCTTCGTCCTGCACCCTGCCGGGCGCAGCTACCAGGCCACCCTGGAAATGGGCGAGCTGTCTCTGTCCACCTCCCAGGACGTGCTGTTCGCCATCGCCGACGGCAGCGGCCCGGCACAGCACCTGATCACCCTCGGCTACGCGGGCTGGGAAGCCGGCCAGCTGGAAGCGGAACTGACCGACAACGCCTGGCTGACCTGCCCCGCCGACCCGGCGGTGCTCTTCGAGGTACCGGCCGAGCAGCGCCTGTCGGCGGCCGCCGAGCGTCTGGGAGTCAACCTCAGCCTGCTCACCGCCCAGGCCGGGCACGCCTGATGAGCAGCAAACCCCTGCGCCTGCTCCTGGGGTTCGACTACGGCACCAAGCAGATCGGCGTCGCCGTCGGCCAGGCCATCACCGGCCAGGCCCGAGAGCTCTGCGTGCTCAAGGCGCAGAACGGCGTGCCGGACTGGAGCCGCGTCGAAGCCCTGATCAAGGAATGGCAGCCCGACGCCATCGTCGTCGGCCTGCCGCTGAACATGGACGGCACCCCCAGCGACATGAGCGAGCGCGCCGAGAAATTCGCCCGCCGCCTGCATGGCCGCTACAACCTGCCGGTACACACCCACGACGAACGCCTGACCACCTACGCTGCCAAGGGCGAGCGCCTGGCCCAGGGCCAGCGCGACGGCTACCGCGAGCGCCCGGTGGACGCCCTGGCCGCCGCCCTGCTGCTGGAGGGCTGGCTGGCGGAAAACGCCCCTGCCTGATCCCAGGCCCCTGTCTGCCATGGCCGCGGTGTCCTTGACCTGAGGCAGCGCCAGCGCAGCGAAAGCCACTAAGCTTGCCGGACCACTCCTTCCCGGAACGGTCCGCCCCGATGGCCGCCCGCGCCGGGTGGCCTCGCCAACCGAACCGGAGACGTCATGACCCTGCCCAGCCCCGCCGAACTCATCCCCCGCATGGCCACCGACCTGCGCAACTACCTGGCGCAGCGCGGCATCGACTCGCCGCGCTTCGTCGGCATCCACACCGGCGGCATCTGGGTCGCCCAGGAACTGCTCAAGGAACTGGGCAGCGACGAGATCCTCGGCATCCTCGACGTCTCCTTCTACCGCGACGATTTCAGCCGCAGCGGCCTGCACCCGCAGGTCCGTCCGTCGGAACTGCCCTTCGAGATCGACGGCCAGCACCTGGTGCTGGTAGACGACGTGCTGATGAGCGGCCGGACCATTCGCGCCGCGCTCAACGAGCTGTTCGACTACGGTCGGCCGGCCAGCGTGACCCTGGTCAGCCTGGTAGACCTGAACAAGCGGGAGCTGCCGATTCGCCCGGATATCGTCGGCGAAACCCTGTCCCTGGCACCCAACGAGCGGGTAAAATTGCGCGGTCCCGCACCACTTGTCCTCGAGCGCACGCTTCTCAGCACCGCGCTGTGACCCCGCGCGCCCGGACCTCCACTCCCAACTTTCAGGGCCTGCCACATGCCGACCGACGCCAAGCGCCCGCTGCAGCTCAACGACCTGGGCCAGCTGCGCCACTTCCTCTCGCTCGACGGGTTGTCCCGCGAACTGCTGACTGAAATCCTCGATACCGCCGACTCCTTCCTCGAAGTCGGCGCCCGCGCGGTGAAGAAAGTCCCGCTGCTGCGCGGCAAGACCGTTTGCAACGTGTTCTTCGAGAACTCCACGCGCACCCGCACCACCTTCGAACTGGCGGCCCAGCGCCTGTCCGCCGACGTCATCTCGCTGAACGTGTCGACCTCCTCGACCAGCAAGGGCGAGACGCTCACCGACACCCTGCGCAACCTGGAGGCCATGGCCGCCGACATGTTCGTCGTGCGCCACAGCGACTCGGGCGCCGCGCACTTCATCGCCGAGCACGTCAGCCCCAATGTCGCCGTGATCAACGGCGGCGACGGCCGCCACGGCCACCCGACCCAGGGCATGCTCGACATGCTCACCATCCGCCGCCACAAGGGCAGCTTCGAGAACCTCTCGGTGGCCATCGTCGGCGACATCCTGCACTCGCGCGTAGCCCGCTCGGACATGCTGGCGCTCAAGACCCTGGGCTGCCCGGACATCCGCGTCATCGCCCCGCGCACCCTGCTGCCGGTGGGCCTGGAAGAGCAGTACGGCGTGAAGGTCTTCACCGACGCCAACGAAGGCCTGAAGGACGTCGACGTGGTGATCATGCTGCGCCTGCAGCGCGAGCGCATGGCCGGCGGCCTGCTGCCCAGCGAGGGCGAGTTCTTCAAGCTCTATGGCCTGACCGGCAAGCGTCTGCAGCTGGCCAAGCCCGACGCCATTGTCATGCACCCCGGCCCGATCAACCGCGGCGTGGAGATCGATTCCGCCGTGGCCGACGGTGAACAGTCGGTGATCCTCAACCAGGTCACCTACGGCATCGCCATCCGCATGGCCGTGCTGTCCATGGCCATGAGCGGCCAGAACGCCCAACGCCAGCTGGAACAGGAGGACGCGCAATGACCGTCAGTATTCGTGGCGCCCACCTGATCGACCCGGCCAGCGGCCTGGACAAGGTCTGCGACCTGCACATCGAGGCCGGCCGCATTGTCGCCATCGGCGACGCCCCCGCAGACTTCCACGCCGCCCAGGAAATCGACGCCGCCGGCCTGATCGCCGCGCCCGGCCTGGTGGACCTGAGCGTCGCCCTGCGCGAGCCGGGCTACAGCCGCAAGGGCAGCATCGAAAGCGAAACCCGCGCCGCCGCAGCCGGCGGCGTCACCAGCCTGTGCTTCCCGCCGCAGACCAAGCCGGTGCTGGACACCTCGGCGGTCGCCGAGCTGATCCTCGACCGCGCCCGCGAGGCCGGCAACGCCAAGGTCTTCCCCATCGGCGCGCTGACCAGGGGCCTGGCCGGCGAGCAGCTGTCCGAGCTGGTCGCCCTGCGCGACGCAGGCTGCGTGGCCTTCACCAACGGCCTGGCGCCGATGGCGAGCAACCGCGTGCTGCTGCGCTCGCTGGAATACGCGGCGACCTTCGACCTCACCGTGATCTTCACTTCCCAGGACCATGACCTGGCCGAAGGCGGCCTCGCCCACGAAGGCCCGACCGCCAGCTTCCGCGGCCTCGCCGGCATCCCGGAAACCGCCGAGACCGTTGCCCTGGCGCGCAACCTGCTGCTGGTGGAGCAGTCCGGCGTGCGCGCGCACTTCAGCCAGCTGACCAGCGCCCGTGGCGTCGAGCTGATCGCCCAGGCCCAGGCCCGTGGCCTGCCGGTCACCGCCGACGTGGCGCTGTACCAGCTGATCCTCACCGACGAGGCGCTGGCGGACTTCTCCAGCCTGTACCACGTGCAGCCGCCGCTGCGCTCGCGCAAGGACCGCGACGCCCTGCGCGAAGCGGTGAAGAGCGGCGTGATCCAGGCCATCGCCAGCCACCACCAGCCCCACGAGCAGGACGCGAAGAACGCCCCGTTCGCCGCGACCGACCCGGGCATCAGCAGCGTCGAGCTGCTGCTGCCGCTGGCCATGACCCTGGTGCAGGACGGCCTGCTCGACCTGCCGACCCTGCTCGCACGCCTCTCCAGCGGCCCGGCCGCCGCCCTGCGCCTGCCGGCCGGCAAGCTGGCCGTGGGTGCCGCGGCGGACGTGGTGCTGTTCGAAGCCGACGGCCAGACCCTGGCGGGCGAGACCTGGCACTCCCGTGGCCAGAACTGCCCGTTCCTCGGCCACTGCCTGCCGGGCGTAGTGCGCTGCACCCTGGTGGACGGGCATATCGTCCACGCGGTGTAACGCCTCATCGCTCCATGAAAAAAGCCCGCCGATTGGCGGGCTTTTTTATTGGCGCATCTGCAGGAAGCCCGGGCGCAGGATGGGTGGAGCGCAGCGATACCCATGCTGCCGGTGCCGCGAGCGACGCGTATCGCTTCGCTCCATCCTACAAATGCGTCTCGTGCTTCAGATCATCGCCAGCGCCTTGGCCAGATCGGTACGCAGGTCCTCCACGTCTTCCACCCCCACCGACAGGCGAATCAGCGAATCGCCGATCCCCAGCGCCGCGCGGTTTTCCGGCGGGATGCTGGCGTGGGTCATGATCGCCGGGTGTTCGATCAGGCTTTCCACGCCGCCCAGGCTCTCCGCCAGGGCGAACAGCTGGACGTTCTCCAGGAAGCGCCGCGAGCCGGCGAGATCGGTGCCCAGGTCCAGCGAGATCATCCCGCCGAAGCCCTTCATCTGCGTGCGCGCCAGCTCGTGCTGCGGGTGTGACGGCAGGCCGGGGTAGTAGACGCGCTTGACCTGCGGCTGCTGCTCCAGCCATTTCGCCAGGTCGAGGGCATTGGCGCAGTGCCGCTCCATGCGCAGCGCCAGGGTCTTCACCCCGCGCAGGGTGAGGAAGGCATCGAACGGGCCGGCGATGGCGCCCACCGAGTTCTGCAGGAAGCCCAGGCGCTCGGCGAGGTCGGGGTTGTCGCCGACGATGGCGATGCCGCCGATGACGTCGGAGTGACCATTCAGGTACTTGGTGGTGGAGTGCACGACGATGTCGAAGCCCAGGTCCAGCGGGCGCTGCACATAAGGGCTGGCGAAGGTGTTGTCGGCCACGCAGAGGATGCCGCGCTCGCGGCAGGTGCGGGCGATGGCGGCAAGGTCGGTCAGGCGCAGCAGCGGGTTGCTCGGGGTTTCCACCCAGACCATGCGGGTCTTGTCGGTAAGCGCTGCTTCCAGCGCGCCGGGCTGGGCCAGGTCGGCGAAGTGGAAGTCATGCCCGGCGCTGCGCCGACGCACTCGCTCGAACAGGCGGAAGGTGCCGCCGTAGAGGTCGTTGCCGGAAACGATGTGCGAGCCGGCGTCGAGCAACTCCAGCACCGCCGAAATCGCCGCCAGCCCCGAGGCGAAGGCGAACGCCTTGCTGCCGCCCTCCAGGTCCGCCACGCAGCGCTCCAGCGCCCAGCGCGTGGGGTTGTGCGAGCGGCCGTAGTCCAGGCCCTTGTGCACGCCGGGGCTGTCCTGGCGGTAGGTGGAGTTGGCGTAGATCGGCGGCATGATCGCCCCGGTGGAGGGGTCCGGCTGCTGCCCGGCGTGGATCACGCGGGTGGCGAAACCGAGGCGGTCGTCGTGCTGGCTCATGCGAGGGTCCTCCGTAGATGGTTGAGCAGGTCGAAGCGGGTGATCAGGCCGTGGAAGCCCGAGGCGTCGGCGATGATCGCCACCAGGCCGCGCGCCAGCACGGCTTCCAGTTCGCCCAGGCTGGCGCCGGGGGCGAGGGTTTCCGGGGTGTCGCTCATGGCGCTGGCGACCTCGCGACGGTAGTGCGCCGGGTCGTCATGCACGCCCATGAGGATGTCGGATTCGTCGATCACGCCGACCAGCCGAGGGCCATCCAGCACGGGCAGTTGCGAGACATCCGCCAGGCGCATGCGCTGGAAGGCGGTCAGCAGGGTGTCGCCGGGGCCGACGCTGACCACGCGCCCTTCCTCGAAACGCCGCGCGATGATGTCGCGCAGGTCGCCGTAGCGCTTGCGTTGCAGCAGGCCCTGGTCGGTCATCCACTGGTCGTTGTAGATCTTCGACAGGTAGCGCGTGCCGGTGTCGCAGACCAGGCTGACCACGCGCTTGGGTGCTTTCTGCTCGCGGCAGAAGCGCAGCGCGGCAGCCAGCAGCGTGCCGGTGGACGAACCGGCAGCGATGCCTTCGTTGCGCAGCAGTTCGCGGGCCGTGGCGAAGCTCTCCTCGTCACTGATCGAGTAGGCATGGCGCACGCTGGAGAGGTCGGCAATCGACGGCACGAAGTCTTCGCCGATGCCCTCCACCGCCCAGGAACCGGGCGTGCCGATGGCGCCGGAGCGCGAGTATTCGGCCATGATCGAGCCCACCGGGTCGGCCAGGACCATTTCCAGCCCGGGCTGGACCTTCTGGAAGAAGCGCGTGAGGCCGGTGAGCGTGCCGGCGGAACCGACGCCGACCACCACGGCATCGAGGTCATGGCCGGTCTGTGCCCAGATTTCCGGGCCGGTGCCGGTCTCGTGGGCCAGCGGGTTGGCGGGGTTGTTGAACTGGTCGGCGAAGAAGGCGTTCGGCAGGTCTTTCGCCAGCCGCGCAGCGACGTCCTGGTAGTACTCCGGGTGCCCCTTGCCGACATCGGAGCGAGTGATGTGCACCTCGGCGCCCATGGCGCGCAGGTGCAGGACCTTCTCGGTGGACATCTTGTCCGGCACCACCAGCACCACCCGGTAGCCCTTGGCGCGCCCCACCAGCGCCAGGCCCAGGCCGGTATTGCCGGCAGTGGCTTCGACGATGACGCCGCCGGGCTTGAGTCGGCCGTCCCGCTCGGCCGCCTCGATCATGGCGACGCCGATGCGGTCCTTGATGGAGCCGCCGGGGTTCTGCGATTCGAGCTTGAGGAACAGGGTGCAGGGTCCGGTATCGAAGCGCGTGACGCGGACCATGGGGGTATTGCCGATCAGGTCGAGCACGGCAGGGCGGGATTCGTTGCTCATGGCAGCCACTCCTTCTGGGCGAGCCGGGGATCGCCCGGCGGCACCTGCTTCTGTCCTCCTGACCTTAGGCGCGGGGCACAGCTCGCGCCAGGCGGCGCGACGAAAGACGGCGGGTTTTGCATTTCGCAGGAACGGACGGCGTCCGCGATGATTTCCGTCTCGCCGTGGACCAATCGCGGACGCAGGCCGCTCCTACGGGGTACGAAGGCTCAGATCCGCTGCGGCCCGTTGCGCTCGGATATCTGGCTGTTCAGCGTCCAGAAGTCATACAGCACGCCGATGAAGAACAGCCCGCCGGTGAACAGGTAGAGGATGCCGGTGAGCCACTTGCCCATGTACATGCGGTGCACGCCGAACACGCCCAGGAAGGTCAGCAGGATCCAGGCGACGTTGTAGTCCACGCCGCCGGAGCGGTAGCGCTGGTCCGCCGCGTCGTCCATGGAGGGGATGAGGAACAGGTCGATGATCCAGCCGATGAAGAACAGGCCGAGGGTGAAGAACCAGATGGTGCCGGTGATCGGCCGGCCGTAGTAGAAGCGGTGCGAGCCGGTGAAGCCGAAGATCCACAGCAGGTAGCCGATGACCTTGCTGTGGGTATCAGGGTTGGCGGACATGCCTTTCTCCCGTTGCGTGACAAGGCCCTGAGCATAAACGAAAAGCCCGCACGGAGCGGGCTTCTCGGGCGCTATCTGTTCGCAGGACGGGCTTAGCGGAAACGCCGATTGGGATCGTCGTCGCTCATCTCCAGGGTCAGGCCCTGGGTCATGGTGCTCAGGTGATCGGCATCGGTCTCCGAGCCCAGCTTGATCATCAGGCGCAGGTCGTTCGCCGAGTCGGCGTAGGCCAGTGCATCCTCGTAGGTGATTTCGCCCTGGGTGTAGAGCTGGTACAGCGCCTGGTCGAAGGTCTGCATGCCCTGCTCGGTGGAGCGCTTCATCAATGGCTTGAGCTCGTGGACCTCGCCCTTGCGGATCAGGTCGGCGGCCAGCGGGGTGTTCAGCAGCACCTCGATCACCGCGCGGCGGCCCTTGCCGTCCGGGGTCGGCACCAGTTGTTGGGCAACGATGGCCTTGAGGTTCAGCGAAAGGTCCATCCACACCTGCCCATGCCGGTCGGCCGGGAAGAAGTGGATGATCCGCTCCAGCGCCTGGTTGGCGTTGTTGGCGTGGAGGGTCGCCAGGCACAGGTGGCCGGTTTCGGCGAAGGCCACGGCGTGGTCCATGGTCTCGCGCGAGCGCACCTCGCCGATCATGATCACGTCCGGCGCCTGGCGCAGGGTGTTCTTCAGGGCCACCTCGAAGGTGTCGGTGTCCAGGCCCACCTCGCGCTGGGTGACGATGCAGCCCTGGTGCTGGTGGATGTACTCGATGGGGTCTTCGATGGAGATGATGTGGCCGGTGGAGTTCTTGTTGCGGTAGCCGATCATCGCCGCCAGGGAGGTGGACTTACCGGTACCGGTGGCACCGACGAAGATCACCAGGCCGCGCTTGGTCATCGCCAGCTTCTTGAGGATTTCCGGCAGCTTCAGGTCATCGATGGTCGGGATGTTGGTCTCGATGCGGCGCAGCACCATGCCCACCAGGTTGCGCTGATAGAAGGCGCTGACACGGAAGCGACCGACGCCACGGGCGCTGATGGCGAAGTTGCACTCGTGGTTCTCGGCGAAGTCGCGGCGCTGCTGCTCGTTCATCACCGAGAGCACGGTCTCGCGGGTCTGCTCCGGCGACAGCGCGGTCTTGGTCACCGGCAGTACCTTGCCGTTGACCTTCATCGAAGGCGGCACGCCTGCCGTGATGAACAGGTCGGAGGCACCCTTTTCCACCATCAGGCGCAACAGCTTCTCGAATTCCATGATCTTTCTCGCCAGGTTCACGCTGACTACGACGGGGCTGTCGGATCACGAAGCGAGTGCGTGTGGCGCGCTCCGTGCGCCGGGCCACGAGGGCCCGGTGGGGTTAGAAGTTTTCCGGGATCTTGGCTTTTTCTTTCGCCGCGTCGCGGGTGACCAGTCCCTTGGCGACCAGGCCCTTGAGGCACATGTCGAGGGTCTGCATGCCGATCGCGCCGCCGGTCTGGATCGCGGAGTACATCTGCGCAACCTTGTCCTCGCGGATCAGGTTACGGATTGCAGGGGTGCCGATCATGATCTCGTGGGCCGCGACCCGGCCGCCGCCGATCTTCTTCAGCAGGGTCTGGGATATCACCGCCTGCAGGGATTCGGAGAGCATGGAACGAACCATGGATTTCTCTTCGGCGGGGAACACGTCGACGATACGGTCGATGGTCTTGGCTGCGGAGGTGGTGTGCAGGGTGCCGAAGACCAGGTGGCCGGTTTCCGCGGCGGTCAGCGCCAGGCGGATGGTTTCCAGGTCGCGCATCTCACCCACCAGGATGATGTCCGGGTCTTCACGCAGGGCCGAGCGCAGGGCCTCATTGAAGCCGAGGGTGTCACGGTGCACCTCGCGCTGGTTGACCAGGCACTTCTTCGACTCGTGGACGAATTCGATCGGGTCTTCGACGGTGAGGATGTGGCTGTACTTGGTGTTGTTCAGGTAGTCGAGCATCGCCGCCAGCGAGGTGGACTTGCCCGAACCGGTCGGGCCGGTCACCAGCACCAGGCCGCGCGGCACGTCGGAGACGCGCTTGAACACCTCGCCCATCCCCAGGTCCTCCATGGTCAGGACCTTGGAGGGAATGGTCCGGAACACGGCGCCGGCGCCGCGGTTCTGGTTGAAGGCGTTGACCCGGAAGCGGGCGACGCCCGGCACTTCGAAGGAGAAGTCGGTTTCCAGGAACTCTTCGTAATCCTTGCGCTGCTTGTCGTTCATGATGTCGTAGATCAGCGCGTGAACCTGCTTGTGCTCCAGCGGCGGCAGGTTGATGCGGCGAACGTCGCCGTCAACGCGGATCATAGGCGGCAGGCCGGCCGAGAGGTGCAGGTCCGAAGCGCCCTGCTTGGCGCTGAAGGCGAGCAGCTCGGTAATATCCATGGGACTCCCCAATCAAGAGCAAGCAGGTAGAATGCCGCAGAACACGCAGCAGCCGGGCGGAAAAGCGACGGTAATGTCCACGATAGCAGAGAATATTGCAAAGGTTCGCGTACGAATCCGTGAGGCGGAACAAGCGAAAAATCGCACGCCTGGCTCGGTGCAGTTGCTGGCCGTGAGCAAGACCAAACCCGCCGCCGCCATCCGCGAGGCGTATGCCGAAGGCCTGGCCGATTTCGGCGAGAACTACCTGCAGGAAGCCCTGGCCAAGCAGGCCGAGCTGGCCGATCTGCCGCTGACCTGGCATTTCATCGGCCCCATCCAGTCGAACAAGACCCGGCCCATCGCCGAGCACTTCGACTGGGTCCACTCGGTGGACCGCCTGAAGGTCGCCCAGCGCCTCT
Organism: Pseudomonas sp. DP-17; assembly: GCF_022380625.1. Taxonomy (NCBI): domain Bacteria; kingdom Pseudomonadati; phylum Pseudomonadota; class Gammaproteobacteria; order Pseudomonadales; family Pseudomonadaceae; genus Pseudomonas; species Pseudomonas sp. DP-17. Next base: position 313,989 of record NZ_JAKSXG010000009.1, on the reverse strand, counting down.
CCGAACAGCGCCCGGCGAACCTGCCGCCGCTGAACGTGCTGCTGCAGGTGAACGTCAGCGGCGAGGACAGCAAGTCCGGCTGCTCCCCGGCCGAACTGCCCACCCTTGCCCAGGCGGTGGCGCAACTGCCGCAGCTGAAACTGCGCGGCCTGATGGCCATCCCCGAGCCCACCGAAGACGTTGCGGCGCAGCACGCTGCATTCGCCCGCCTGCGCGAACTGATGCAAGCCCTCAATCTCGGCCTGGACACCCTGTCCATGGGCATGAGCCACGACCTCGAAGCCGCCATCGGCGAAGGCGCCACCTGGGTGCGGATCGGTACCGCCCTGTTCGGCGCCCGCGACTACGGCGCCTCGCATTAATAAAGGAAGAGACTCCATGAGCAGCACCCGCATTGCCTTCATCGGCGCCGGCAATATGGCCGCCAGTCTCATCGGTGGCCTGCGCGCCAAGGGCGTTGCCGCCGGCGACATCCGCGCCAGCGATCCGGGCGCCGAGCAGCGCGCGAAGATCGCCGCCGAGCACGGCATCGAAGTGGTCGGCGACAACGCCAGCGCCGTGGCCGATGCCGACGTGGTGGTGCTGGCCGTCAAGCCGCAGGTCATGAAGGACGTCTGCCTGGCGCTGGCGCCGGCGCTGACCGAGAACGCGCTGATCGTCTCCATCGCCGCCGGCATCCCTTGCGCCAGCCTCGAGCGCTGGCTGGGCACGGTGAACGGCCAGCCGCGCGCCATCGTCCGCTGCATGCCCAACACCCCGGCGCTGGTCGGCCTGGGCGCCAGCGGCCTGTACCCCAACGCCAGCGTCAGCGCTGCCCAGCGCGGGCAGGCGCAGCAACTGCTGAGCGCCGTGGGCATTGCGCTGTGGCTCGACGACGAGCGCCAGATCGACGCGGTTACCGCCGTCTCCGGCAGCGGCCCGGCCTACTTCTTCCTGCTGATGGAAGCCATGACCGCCGCTGGCGAGAAGCTCGGCCTGTCCCGCGAAGTCGCCGGCCAACTGGCCCGCCAGACCGCCCTGGGCGCCGCGCAGATGGCGACCACCAGCGATGTCGACCCGGCCGAGCTGCGCCGCCGCGTGACCTCGCCCAAGGGCACCACCGAAGCGGCTATCACCACCTTCCAGGCCAACGGCTTCGAGGCGCTGGTGGAGAAGGCGGTCAACGCCGCCGATCATCGTTCCGCCGAACTGGCCGAGCAGCTGGGCCGCTGATTGCGATGACCCACGCCACCCGGCGACCACGGAAGGTCGCACCGCCCCTCGCCGCCTGCCTCCTGCTGGCCAGCGCCGTCGCCCAGGCGGCGCAATGCCCGGTTGCCCCGTCCATCGACGAGGCGGCGCTGACGGCCTATCAGCTCATGCAGCAGGCGATGGCCAGCGGTTTCAACGACGATGCGGACAACACCGTCACACCCGCGCTCAGCCAAGCCATCGAGCACTATAAAAAGACGCTGGCCGACGCCTTCGACGCCCATCTCGCCTGCGCCCAGGCCACGCCGGACCTCGATGCCCTGCAGGCCGAGCTGCGCCAGCGCCTGCTGCCCGCGCCAAAGCCTGTCAGCGACAGCGCAGTTTCCTTGCCCGACCAGAACGAAATCCTCGTCAGCCTGAGCGACAGCCCCACCGCGCTGCTGCTGGTCAGCGGCGGCTTCGCCATTCCCTGCGGCACCGACAACGTCTTGCGCGGTTACCGTCGCGAAGGTGACGCCTGGGTGCGCGCGCTGGACTGGCAGAGCGGCCCTTACACGGACATCTCCGGCGCCTACGGCGACCTGTTCATGCTCAGCCGCCTCGCCAGCGGTGACGTGGCGCTGATGCACGGCACGCCCTGGTGCACCTCGCGCTGGAGCCACCTGGCACTGGAAGTGGTACGCCCGGCGACGGCGGACCAGGCCCAGCGAACCCTGCTGCATACCGAGCACGATTACGTTCGCGATGAACAGGAAGTCCAGCTCAAGGCCCGCCCCGACGGCTTCGAGTGGCGCGCCGAGGTCGGCAGCCTGGACGGTGACCTGCTGACCCGCCCGGGTATCTTTCGCTACCGCCAGGACGGTGAAGCCTTCCAGCGCATCCAGCCGGCCGCGTCCAATGGCCGCGGCTTCGTCGATGAATGGTTGCGGATAGACGCCGGCCTCGCCCGCGCCTGGGCGGAACCGGCCGGCGCCGACGCGGCTCTGATGGCACGCGATGAACTCATCGGTCTGAACAAGCGCGCCGGCGTCACTTTGACCTACACCGCCGTGCGCGCCTGCAAGCAAGACCCCACGCGCTTCCAGGTGGACATCGAGTTGGACAGCCCGCAGCCCCTGGCCGAGGGCAACCAGCGCTATGTCAGCATCCGCCAGGAATCCAACGGCTTCACCCTGCTGGGCCTGGACCGGAGCGCCGACCCGGCCTGCAACAGCCCGGATCTGATGGCCAAGCGGGGTTGAATTTGCACGTGACGAAACACACTTACACGCGACCGGCGACGATGAATTCCCTACAGTATGGCGTTACAGCGCCGTCGTTGACCGACCGCCCGATTCGCCCGGCCCTATGCGCCGGCGCCCAACGTTCACCAAGGACCGCCCCATGACCGGACTTTCCACAGCCGCCATCTATGTGATCCAGACACTTGGCAGCCTGTACCTGCTGATCGTGCTGCTGCGCTTCATCCTGCAACTGGTCCGCGCCGACTTCTACAACCCGCTCAGCCAGTTCATCGTGCGCGCCACCAAGCCGCTGCTGAACCCGCTGCGCCGCGTCATCCCCGGCTTCGGCGGCATCGACTTCGCCTCGCTGGTGCTGGCCATCCTGATCCAGCTGGTGCTGATGGTCATCACCCTGACCCTGATGGGCTACGGCGTCGGCGGCTACATCCTGCAGCTGCTGGTGTGGTCGATCATCGCGGTGACCTCGCTGTTCCTGAAGATCTTCTTCTTCGCCCTGATCATCAGCGTGATCCTCTCCTGGGTGGCTCCGGGCAGCTACAACCCCGGCGCCCAGTTGGTGAACCAGATCTGCGAGCCTTTCCTGGCGCCTTTCCGCAAGCTGCTGCCGAACCTGGGCGGGCTGGACATCTCGCCGATCTTCGCGTTCATCGCGCTGAAGCTGATCGACATGCTGGTGATCGGCAATCTGGCGGCGATGACCGGAATGCCGCAGATCCTCTCGCCCTTCATGTAATCCGGCATGCCGTTCTATCACTGGGACGGCGAGGACCTGATCCTCGACTGCCACCTGCAGCCCAAGGCGAGCCGCGACGAGTTCGCCGGGCTGCACGGTGAGCGCCTGAAGATCCGCCTCACCGCGCCACCGGTGGAAGGCAAGGCCAACGCCCACCTGCTGGCCTTTCTCGGCAAGGCCTTCGGCGTGCCGAAAAGCGCGGTGAAGCTGGAAAGCGGCGAGCTCAATCGCCAGAAGCGCGTGCGCATTCCCCGGCCGGCGAAACTTCCGGCAGAACTTGGGATAGCCGCTCGGTAGCCTTGGCCGACCTTACGTGTAGGAATGTGCTGTAGGCCAATTGCTATTCCTACACTCGGCCGCATAATCCACGCCATCCATTTCCCGCGCAGGACGCGCCAGCCCAAGGACCGCCCGGATGAGCATGGAACGTCTCAGTCAGCAGATCGATGCCTACGTCACCTGGAAGCGCGAGCTGGTCCGTGAGATCACCCGCTATCGCAGTTGGCTGGAGCGCGCGCGGCTGAATACCCCGGAAATCGAGAACCGTCTTGAGCGCACCCTGCGCCTGTTGCGCGTCGACCACATCACCCTGGCCTTCGTCGGCGAGTACTCGCGCGGCAAGACCGAGCTGATCAACAGCCTGTTCTTTTCCGGCTACGGCCGGCGCATGCTGCCGTCCCAGGCCGGGCGCACCACCATGTGTCCCACCGAGCTGTTCTTCGACCCGCGCTCCGAGCGCCCCTATATCCGCCTGCTGCCCATCGAGACCCGCGTCGCCGATGCCAGCGTGGCGCAGTTCAAGCGCATCCCGCGGCACTGGGTGAACATCCCCCTGGATACCTCTGACCCGGCGAACATGGCCGAGGCCTTCGCCCAGGTTGCCAAGACCAAGCCGCTGCCGGTGGAACAGGCGATCCAGCTGGGCTTCCACCCGGACATGCTCGAAGCCACCGACAAGCCCGGCCTCGTGCTGGTGCCGGCGTGGCGTCACGCACTGGTCAACTTCGACCATCCGCTGCTGCGCCAGGGCCTGCGCATCCTCGACACCCCCGGCCTGAATGCCCTGGGCAGCGAGCCGGAACTGACCCTGTCGATGCTGCCCAGCGCGCAGTCGATCCTCTTCCTGCTGGCCGCCGACACCGGCGTCACCGCCTCCGACATGGCGATCTGGCAGGACCACGTGCGCCAGCTCGGCGAAGACGGCCACACCACCCTCTACGCGGTGCTGAACAAGATCGATGTGCTCTGGGACGACCTGGCCGGCGAAGCCTTCGTGCAGAACGCCATCCGCCACATCCAGGACACCACCGCGCGCCAATTGGGCATTGCCCGCGAGGACGTGCTGCCGCTGTCGGCCAAGCAGGCACTGCTGGCCAAGGTGCGCGGCGATCGCGAACTGCTCGCGCGCAGCCAGATGGAGTCCCTCGAAGAGCTGCTCTGCGAGCGCATCGTCGCGCAGAAGGAACGTCTGCTGGAGACTGCGGTGGTCGGCCAGGTGCTGGCGCTGGTCAACAACAGCCAGCACAGTCTGCGCGTGCGCCTGGACAAGGTGAAGGAGCAGCAGGCGCTGCTCAACGACCAGCAACAGGACAGCGGCCAGTTGCTGTTCGAGCTGACCGCGCGGACCAAGGATGACCACACCCTGCACCACAAGCGCCTGCTCAGCCTGAAGACCAACCAGCGCCTGCTGCGCCACCAGGGCGAGCAGTTGCGCGAGGCGGTGCGCGCCGAGCGCCTGGAACAGCACCTGAAGAAGGTCCACGACAAGCTGCGCGGCAGTTGGACCACGGTTGGCATCAACCAGGCCATCCTGCAATTCTTCCGCACCGTGGAAGGCGACCTGGTCGCCATGGAGCATGAAGCGGAAACCGCCAACCGCATGGTCGCGGCCATCTACCAGCGGCACAACGAGGAGAACCCGCTCAACGCCCTGGATGCTCCGCAGTTCCGCGTGCAGCGCTACCTGCGCGACCTGGCCAAGCTGCAGGAGAAGGCCGATCGCTTCCGCCTGCACCTGAAGACCCTGCTCACCGAGCAACGCCTGCTGACCCGGCGCTTCTTCGCCACCGTCGCCCAGGAAGTCATCGGCCTGCACCAGCGCCTGCGCGAGGAAGCCGAGCAGTGGGCAGCCGACGCCCTGATGCCGCTGATGCAGTACAGCCTGGAGCACAAGCAGATGCTGGAAACCCACATGCTGCGCCTCAAGGCCCTGGCCCAGGAAACCCAGCAGGCACGGCAGCGCTCGCTGCTGCTGGGACGCTATACCGCGGAGCTGGAACAGCAGCTCACCGAGGCCACCGACATCCTCCGCCAGCTACGCCGCCCGGCGCCGCTGCAGCGCCAGGCCAAGGTCGTCACCCTGCCCACCTCCCAGCGCGCCTGAAAGCCGCGCCACGCCCGCCCCGCCGCTTCCAAGTACGCTTGCCGCAGGGGGCGGCGCTCTTTAGACTGGCCGTCCTTTTTTATTCATGAGCTGGGTCGATGCCAACAGTCTTCCCCGAAGATTCCGTCGGTCTGGTCACCCCCCAGACGCTGCAGTTCAACGAACCGCTGCCCCTGGCCTGCGGCAAGACGCTGCCCGAATACCAGCTGGTGATCGAGACCTACGGCGAGCTGAACGCCACGGCGAGCAATGCCGTGCTGATCTGCCATGCCCTCTCCGGCCATCACCATGCCGCCGGTTACCACAGCGAAGATGAACGCAAGCCGGGCTGGTGGGACAGCTGCATCGGTCCGGGCAAGCCCATCGACACCCGCAAGTTCTTCGTCGTTGCGCTGAACAACCTGGGCGGCTGCAACGGCTCGACCGGGCCGACCAGCCCCAACCCCGCCACCGGCAAGGCCTACGGCGCGGATTTCCCCGTCGTCACCGTGGAAGACTGGGTGCACAGCCAGGCGCGCCTGGCCGACCGCCTCGGTATCCAGAGCTGGGCCGCCATCGTCGGCGGCAGCCTGGGCGGCATGCAGGCGCTGCAGTGGACGATCAGCTACCCGGAGCGCGTGCGCCACTGCCTATGCATTGCCAGCGCACCCAAGCTGTCGGCGCAGAACATCGCCTTCAACGAAGTGGCGCGCCAGGCGATCCTCTCGGACCCGGAGTTCTGCGGCGGCCATTTCCAGGAACACGACGTGATCCCTCGACGCGGCCTGCGCCTGGCGCGGATGGTCGGGCACATCACCTACCTCTCCGATGACGCCATGGGCGCCAAGTTCGGCCGCGACATGAAGTCGGAGAAGCTCAACTACGACCTGCACAGCGTCGAGTTCCAGGTGGAAAGCTACCTGCGCTACCAGGGCGAAGAGTTCTCGACCCGTTTCGACGCCAACACCTACCTGCTGATGACCAAGGCGCTGGACTACTTCGACCCGGCCGCCGCCCACGGCGACGACCTGGCGCGCACCCTGTCCGGGGTGAAGGCGGACTTCTGCGTGATGTCCTTCACCACCGACTGGCGCTTCTCCCCGGCGCGCTCGCGGGAGATCGTCGACGCGCTGCTGGCGGCGAAGAAGAACGTCAGCTACCTCGAAATCGACGCACCACAGGGCCACGACGCCTTCCTGATGCCGATTCCGCGCTACCTGCAAGCCTTTGGCGGTTACATGAACCGCATCATCGTATAAGGATCACCATGCGCGCCGACCTGGAAATCATCCAAGACTGGATCCCCGCCGGCAGCCGCGTGCTCGACCTGGGCTGCGGCGACGGCGAACTGCTCGCCTGGCTGCGCGACCACAAGCAGGTTGGCGGCTACGGCCTGGAGATCGATGCCGACAAGATCGCCAAATGCATCGAACGTGGCGTCAACGTCATTGAACAGGACCTGGACAAGGGCCTGGGCAACTTCGCCGGCAACAGCTTCGACGTGGTGGTGATGACCCAGTCGCTGCAGGCCCTGCGCTACCCGGACAAGGTGCTGGCGGAGATGCTGCGCGTCGGCAAGACCTGCATCATCACCTTCCCCAACTTCGGCCACTGGCGCTGCCGCTGGTACCTCGCGCGCAATGGCCGCATGCCGGTCTCGGATTTCCTTCCGTACACTTGGTACAACACGCCGAACATCCACTTCTGCACCTTCCGCGACTTCGAGGCGCTCTGCCACGAGCAGCACGCGAAGGTGCTGGACCGCCTGGCGGTAGACCACGAGCACCAGCATGGCTGGGCCTCGCGAATCTGGCCTAATCTGTTGGGTGAGATCGGCATCTACCGGATCAGCGGCGCTGGCGTGCAAGACCACCGCATCGCCGTCTGATCGCGGCTATCTGATAGAGCCCGGGAGAAACATCATGCGCCGCCTGCTTACCTTCTTCGCCTGCCTGGTCCTCGCCCTGCCCGCCTTCGCCGAACAGGTGAAGCGCCTGGGTGACCTGCAGGTTCACTACAGCGTGTTCAACTCCAGCTTCCTCCAGCCCAATGTCGCGCAAGCGGTGGGCGTGGTGCGCAGCAAGGCCCAGGGCGTGGTCAACATCGTGCCGCTGGACGCCAGCGGCAAGCCGGCCAACGCCACCGTCGCCGGCTCCGCCAAGAACCTGATGGGCCAGACCATTCCTTTGACTTTCAAGCGCGTGGTCGAGGAAGGCGCCGTCTACAACCTGGCGCAATTCCCCATCGAAGGCCGCGAAACCCTGACCTTCTCCATCCAGGTCCAGTCCGGAAGCGAAGCCCCGCAAAGCTTCGACTTCATGCAGGAAATCTTCCCAGACGAATGATCAAGCTCGAACAACTGGTGCTGGCCAGTCACAACGCCGGCAAGCTCAAGGAACTCCAGGCCATGCTCGGAGCCCACGTGAAGGTGCGCTCCATCGGCGAGTTCAGCGATGTGGAACCGGAAGAGACCGGCCTGTCCTTCGTCGAGAACGCCATCCTCAAGGCCCGCAACGCCGCGCGCATCTCCGGCCTGCCGGCGCTGGCCGACGACTCCGGCCTGGCAGTGGACTTCCTCGGCGGCGCGCCGGGCATCTATTCCGCGCGCTACGCTGACGGCAAGGGCGACGCGGCGAACAACGCCAAGCTGCTGGACGCCCTCAAGGACGTGCCGGACGAGGCGCGCGGCGCCCAGTTCGTCAGCGTGCTGGCCCTGGTCCGCCACGCCGACGACCCGCTGCCGATCCTCTGCGAAGGCCTCTGGCACGGCAGCATCCTGCGCGAAGCCCGCGGCGAACACGGCTTCGGTTACGACCCGCTGTTCTGGGTGCCGGAAGCCGAGTGCTCCAGCGCCGAACTGCCGCCCGAGCGCAAGAACCAGATCAGCCACCGCGCCCGCGCGATGGCCCTGCTGAAGCAGCGGCTGGGTCTATGAGCCAGGCAGGAAGCCACGGGCTCGACGCCGGGCCGGTGGTTTCCGGCTTCCGCCTGCCACCGCTGTCGGCCTACGTGCACATCCCCTGGTGCGTACGCAAATGCCCCTATTGTGACTTCAACTCCCACGCGGCCGGCCCGGAGCTGCCCGAGGACGCCTATGTCGAGGCGCTGCTGGCGGACCTGGCGGCAGATCGCGGCTACGTGCACGGCCGCAAGCTGACCTCGATCTTCTTCGGCGGCGGCACGCCCAGCCTGTTCTCGGCCAACGCCCTGGCCCGCATCCTGGATGGCCTGGAGCGGCAGGTCGGGTTCCAGAGCGATATCGAGATCACCCTGGAAGCCAACCCGGGCACCTTCGAGCAGGCCAAGTTCGCCGACTACCGAAAGCTCGGCATCAACCGGCTGTCCATCGGCATCCAGAGCTTCCAGGCCGAGAAGCTCAAGGCGCTGGGTCGCATCCACGATGGCGACGAAGCGGTACGCGCCGCCGAAATGGCCCGCCGCGCCGGCTTCGACAACTTCAACCTGGACCTGATGCACGGCCTGCCGGAGCAGAGCGTCGCCGACGCCCTGGCTGACCTGCGGCAGGCCATCGCCCTGGCGCCGACGCACCTGTCCTGGTACCAGCTGACCATGGAGCCGAACACGGTATTCTGGAGCCAGCCGCCGGAGCTGCCCGAGGACGACCAGCTGTGGGAAATCCAGGAAGCCGGCCAGGCGCTGCTCGCCGAGGCAGGCTACGTCCAGTACGAAACCTCCGCCTATGCCCGCGACGGCAAGCGCGCACGGCACAACCTGAACTACTGGACCTTCGGCGACTTCCTCGGCATCGGCGCCGGCGCCCACGCCAAGCTGAGCACGCCGCAAGGCCGCATCCTGCGCTCCTGGAAGACCCGCCTGCCGAAGGACTACCTGAACCCGGAGAAGCCCTTCCAGGCCGGTGAACGTGACCTTGAGCCGGACGACCTGCCCTTCGAGTTCATGATGAACGCCCTGCGCCTCACGGATGGCGTGCCGGCGGCGACCTTCGCCGAGCGCACCGGCCTGCCGCTGGTCGCCATCGACGAAGCCTGTCGCCAGGCCTGCAAGGACGGCCTGCTGGTCAACGACCCGCAGCGCCTGGCCCCGACCGAGCGCGGCCAGCTGTTCCTCAACGACCTGCTGCAGCGCTTCCTGCCCTGAGAACCGGCGGGCGACTCTGCCGGCGTCGCCCGTGTACACTCCCCGGCGACTCTCGATCCCAAGGAGCCCCAATGGACTTCGCGCTCGACCTGATTGCCAACGTCTCCCGCTGGTGCCGCGGCCACCTGTCCGACATCGCCCTGGCGATCATGGCCACCGTGCTGGTGCTGTTCGGCCCGGCGATCAACGCCTGGGTACAGCAGCGCATCGGCAGCCTGAACTTCGTCTTCCGCACCCTGCTGTTCGTGCTGATCTGTGCCGTGGGCTACGGCCTGGCCATGGTCTTCGTCACCCCCTGGCTGGCCAAAGGCCTGGGTTACTTCAACAACTACACCCTGGCGCCCGTCCTGCTGCTAGTGTTCTTCGTGATTGGCATGATCGCCGACCGCAGTTGACCTGCGTTCCTCCGGCGGTTGGCCACCCACCCGCCGGAGGACACATGAAGCCGATCAAGCATCTCTACCTGCACTTCTCCGATGGCCAGCGCCTGGCGCTGCGCTTCCCGCAACAGAGCGACGACCCCGCCGAAGTGGCCCGCGGCATCCGCAAGCAGATGGAATCGCCAGTCATCAGCATCGAGGTGGACGGCGACCTGCTGATCATCCCGCGCTCCAGCATCAAGTACCTGCAGATCAGCCCGGCGCCGATGCGCATGCCGGAGACTACGGTGCTGGGGGCAGAACTGATCGAGTGATGTCCCATTGCGCTTCGTAGGAGCAACTGTCTTCTTCTGGAAGTACTGCGCCAGGCATTGCCCTCTCCCCAGCTCTCTCCCTGAAGGGAGAGGAAGCCGTCCGTGCCGGCTGACGCGTCGGTTTCAGCCGGCACCGATCCAGTCCCCTCTCCCGCTTGCGGGAGAGGGGCTCTTGATCTTGCAGGAACGGGCCAGCTCGCTCCCCCGCCTGTATCACGAAGATGCACAAAGGCCGCCAATAGGCGGCCTCTGCGGGACTCAGTTACCTTCGCGGCGCAACGCCTGCGGGGTGAAGTCGCGCGGTCCCAGCGGGACCTTGAAGTCGTACATCGGCTCGTTGTTGTCCAGGCCGTCGACGAAGTAGCGCTTGCCCTCGAAGTCGTACAGCGCTTCCAGGGTGCTGAGCACCATGGGCACGTCGTAGTAGTTGATCGGGTGCACTTCCTGGGCGCGGATCAGCTTGCCGTCGGCGTTGTAGATGTCCGAGGCAAGGATCTGCCAGCTGTCTTCATCCAGGTAGAAGCGGCGCTTGGCGAACGGATGGCCCATGCCCTTGCGCAGTGTCGCCTCGACCACCCAGACCCGGTGCGGCTCATAGCGCAGCAGCTCGGGATTGAGGGTCTTGGTCTTGAGGATGTCCGCGTAGGGAATACCCTTCTGGTGCACGGCATAGCTGTTGTACGGCACCAGCATCTCGCGCTTGCCCAGCAGTTGCCACTCGTAGTGGTCCGGCGCGCCGTTGTAGACGTCCACGGTGTCGGCGGTGGCCAGGCCGTTGGTGTCCGGCTGCAGCGTGTCGTAGGCCAGGCTCGGCAGGCGGCGCACACGGCGCTCACCGCTGTTGAAGCGCCAGGCCTTGCGGATCGACAGCACCTGGTCGATGGTCTCCTGCACCACCAGCGCGGAGCCGGCGAGCTTGGCCGGGGCGACGATGTTGTACTTGTAGTAGAACAGCGTGTTGTTCAGGTCCTGCGGGGTCATGCCCTCGCGGCCGTAGTTGAAGTACACGTAGCGGTCGAGCTTGAGCAGGTTGTAGCTGCCGCTGGTGAGCACGGCGGCCTGATTGGTCACCATGTGAATCTGCTCGCCACGGTAGCGCATGATGTGGTTCCAGATGGCTTCCAGACCGGTCTTCGGCATCGGGAACGGCACGCCGGCGGCGGCGCCCTGCACGCCGTTACCATCGGCGATCAGCTCGGCATTCTCGGCGTTGAAACGGGTGGCGTCATAGATGCGCTGGGGCAGGGATGCGCTGCGGCGGCTGGGGAAGACGCGCAGGTAGTAGTCGGGGTTTTCCTGCAGCAGCGCCTGGGTGCCGGGAGTGAGCAGCGCCTGGTATTGCGCCAGGTTCTTGCTGTCGATCCTGTACTGCACGGCATCGGCGGCGTACGGATCGAGGTGGTGGGTGCCGGGCTGGTAGCCCGCCGGGGCGCTGGTGATACCGCCGGTCCACGCGGGGATGGTGCCACTGGCGTTGCCGGCCATTTCCGCCCCCATCGGCGTCAGGTCGCGGCCCAGTCGAGCGGCCTCGGCGGCATCGACCTTCGCCTGCGCCGGCAGGGTCCATACGCCCGCCATCAGCAGTACAGCAAGTTTCTTCAACACAGCAGACTCCTTTGCGACGGACTCCTGTCCATCACTCTTATTTTCGTCCGCGGCGGATGCCGCTTTTTATTCAGGAGGTGAGGGTGGCCTTGGCGGCCTGCCGGGTGGTCCCGGTCTGTAGGATGTTCCTGCGTGAAAAAGGCCCGCATGGCAGGCCTTTTTCCGGTGAATCAGTCGACGCGTTCGAACTTCAGGTCCCAGACGCCATGCCCGAGCCGCTCCCCGCGACGCTCGAACTTGGTGACTGGGCGCTCTTGCGGGCGTGGCACATAGGTATTGTCCGCCGAAAGGTTGCGATAGCCGGGTGCGGCATTCATCACTTCCAGCATGTGCTCGGCGTATTGCTCCCAGTCGGTGGCCATGTGCAGCACGCCGCCGACCTTCAGCTTCTGCCGCACCAGCTCGGCCCAGGCCGGCTGCACGATGCGACGTTTGTGGTGACGCGACTTGTGCCAGGGGTCCGGGAAGAACAGCAGCAGGCGGTCGAGGCTGGCATCGGCGACGCAGTCGCGCAGCACCTCGATGGCGTCGCAGCTGTAGACACGGATGTTGGTGAGGTTCTGCGTCAGCATGCCGTTGAGCAGTGCGCCGACGCCGGGCCGGTGCACTTCCACGCCGATGAAGTCCTGTTCCGGCGCAGCGGCGGCCATCTCCAGGGTGGCGTGGCCCATGCCGAAGCCGATCTCGAAGGTACGCGGCGCCTGGCGCCCGAATACCTGGTCGAAGTCCCGCGCGCCGTCCGCCAGTTCCAGGCCGTACTTCGGCCAGCCCTGATCGAGGCCGCGCTGCTGGCCTTCGGTCATGCGCCCGGCGCGCATCACGAAACTCTTGATGGCGCGCATCGGCCGGTTGTCGGCATCGGGCTGGTTCTCGGGCTGATTCTCGGGAATGTCACTCATGACTCGGACCTTGCGGGTAAATGCACACGCGGGCCGGCTGCCTTCGGCAAACCGGCCCGCGCGTCGGGATGGAAATACTTAGTTGATCAGACCGGTCATCGGCGACGACGCGCTGGCGTACAGCTTGCGCGGCATGCGACCAGCCAGGTAAGCCAGGCGGCCGGCGACGATTGCGTGCTTCATGGCCTCGGCCATCATCACCGGGTTCTGCGCGTGGGCGATGGCGGTATTCATCAGCACGGCCTCGCAGCCCAGCTCCATGGCGATGGTGGCGTCGGAGGCGGTGCCCACGCCAGCGTCCACCAGCACCGGAACGGTGGCTTCTTCGAGGATGATGCGCAGGTTGTACGGGTTGCAGATACCCAGGCCCGAGCCGATCAGGCCGGCCAGCGGCATCACCGCGATGCAGCCGATCTCGGCCAGCTGGCGCGCGATGATCGGGTCGTCACTGGTGTACACCATGACGTCGAAGCCATCCTTGACCAGCACTTCGGCGGCCTTGAGGGTTTCGACGACGTTGGGGAAAAGGGTCTTCTGGTCGGCCAGGACTTCCAGCTTGACCAGGTTGTGGCCATCCAGCAGCTCGCGGGCCAGGCGGCAGGTGCGTACTGCCTCGACGGCGTCGTAGCAGCCAGCGGTGTTCGGCAGGATGGTGTAGCGATCCGGCGGGATCACATCCAGCAGGTTCGGCTCGCCCGGGTTCTGGCCGATGTTGGTGCGGCGCACGGCAACAGTGACGATCTCGGCGCCCGAGGCCTCGATGGCGACGCGGGTCTCCTCGAGGTCCTTGTACTTGCCGGTGCCGACCAGCAGCCGCGAATTGTAGGTACGGCCAGCCAGGGTGAAGGGCTTGTCGACCGGCAGGTTGGAGTTGGGTTGGCTCATCGGATCACTCCTGAAAGGAAGGCGGGCGGGGCCTGAAAGTCTGGGAGGCGGCTGCTAGCCGCCGCCGATGGCATGCACCACTTCCACCTGGTCGCCTTCGCTCAAGGCGGTGGCGGCGTGCTGGCTGCGCGGCACGATGTCCTGGTTGAGCTCGACCGCGACACGCTTGCCGGTGAGGTCGAGACGCTCGAGCAGATTGGCGACGCTGTGGCCGTCGGGCAGCTCGAAGGGTTCGCCGTTCAACTGAATACGCATGGGCGGGACGGTCGTTGCTGGAGGGGGTCGCATTCTAGCCCGATCGCGCCGGATGACCAAGTTACCGGAGCGTCGCACTCGGGCTTTTCTGACGTCCGGGTCAACCCAGGCGGAAGGCCGCCACCAGCAGCAGCGCCCAGCCGATCAGGAAGAACAGACCGCCGATCGGGGTGATGATGCCCACGCCCAGGCCGGCCAGGGTCAGCAGGTAGAGGCTGCCGGAGAACAGCAGGATGCCGACGGTGAAGGCCCAGCCGGCCAGGCTGACCAGGGTGCCGCCGATATGCGGCGAGAGCAGCGCCACGCCGAACAGCGCCAGGGCGTGCAGCATCTGGTAGTGCACGCCAGTCTGGAACACCGCCAGGTACTCGGGCGTGAGCTTGCTCTTCAGGCCATGGGCGGCAAAGGCGCCGAGGGCGACCCCGGTGAAACCGAAGACGGCGGCGAGCATCAGGAAAGTGCGCAGCATCGGGAAACTCCAGACAGGTGAGTGCCGCTATAATGGCCCGCTCATCCGCCCAGTCAAAGCCTCGCATGCGCAACGTCCTCCGCCGCCTGTTCAAGATCGCGCTCTGGTTCGTCGCCATCAGCGTGGCGCTGGTCGTCATCCTGCGCTGGGTGCCGCCGCCGGGCACCATGGTCATGGTCGAGCGCAAGGTCGAGTCCTGGTTCAACGGCAAGCCCATCGACCTGCAGCGCAGCTGGCGCTCCTGGGACGAACTGCCGGACAGCCTCAAGCTCGCCGTGATCGCCAGCGAGGACCAGAAGTTCGCCGAACACCACGGCTTCGATGTGCCGGCGATCCAGAAGGCCCTGGCGCACAACGAGCAGGGCGGCAAGGTTCGCGGCGGCAGCACCATCAGCCAGCAGGTGGCGAAGAACGTCTTCCTCTGGACCGGGCGCAGCTGGGTGCGCAAGGGCTTCGAGGCCTGGTTCACCCTGCTGATCGAGACCTTCTGGTCCAAGCAGCGGATTCTAGAGGTCTACCTCAACAGCGTGGAATGGGACGCCGGCGTATTCGGCGCCCAGGCCGCCGCGCAGCATCACTTCGGCGTCGACGCCAAGCGCCTGTCGCAGCAGCAGGCCAGCCTGCTGGCCGCCGTGCTGCCCAACCCGCGCAAGTGGAGCGCCGGCAAACCCGGCCCGTATGTGCGCCAGCGCGCCTCGTGGATTCGCCAGCAGATGTGGCAGTTGGGCAATGAATATTTGCAGCGGCTGTGAGGGAGCGGCTGTGGCGGGGAGAGATTGGCGCTGGGCGCTTCCCTCTCCCTGAAGGGAGAGGGGATCTTCCTGGCCTGGCCAGCAGAAGGAGTCAGGGCGCCTCGCCAGCCTTGAACGTACTGCGCGGCACCACCCGCACCCATTGCAGCGTGCCGTCGCGGTGCAGCACGGTCATGCCCTTCTCCGGGTAGACCCAGGCCTCGCCGCCATCCACCTGCAGGCGCAGGCGCGGGTCGCCCAGGCTCACCGCCAGACGCCCGACCGCCAGGTCCTCCTGCGGCGCAAGCGCCAGCTCCGAGACCGGCTTGTTGCCCAATTGGCCCATCAGCTCGGCGCTCAGCGGCTGGTCCTTGCTGCTCGGCTGCATGCCGGTGGCCTTGGCCAGGCTGGCATGCTCGGCCTCGCTCAGGGCCAACTCCGCCTCGACGTGCCACGGCCCCTCTTCCGTCACCAGTCTGCCGCGGTAATGCAGTTGCGGACCGTCCTGGCTGGCGGTCAGCCACAGCTCGCCGGGTTGCTGGTCCTGCAGGTCATTCAGCGTGAGCCTGTCGTCGGCCAGCGGCTCGAAGACCTTTTCCTTCCAGTCGCTGAACCATTGCGGTGGCTTGGGCGGTGCCGAAGTGCGGGCGACCCAGGAGCCGAGCCCGAAGGCCAGCAGGGCGATGACCAGGAAGAACATCCCGTGGACGGGACGCAGGCGCGGCATGGGACTCTCCAGACGCTGAGTGCGGGCAGAAAAAAACCGCACCAGGGTGCGGTTCGCGACTCGCAGGGCGCGTCGAAGCCGGTCAGGCTTCGATGCGACCCTTGAGCTTGTTCATCGCGTTCTTTTCCAGCTGACGGATCCGCTCGGCGGACACGTTGTACTTGGCCGCCAGGTCGTGCAGCGTCGCCTTCTCCTCGGCCAGCCAACGCTGGTAAAGGATGTCGCGGCTGCGCTCGTCCAGGCCTTCCAGCGCCTCGTGCAGGCTGGCGGTGGAGCTGTCGCTCCAGTCCGCTTCCTCCAGCTGGCGCGCCGGGTCGTAGCGATGGTCTTCCAGATAATGCGCCGGGGACTGGTAGGCGCTCTCGTCGTCGGCATCCGCCGCCGGGTCGAAGGCCATGTCCTGTCCGGTGAGACGGCTTTCCATCTCGCGGACTTCGCGGGCCTCGACGCCGAGGGTTTCCGCGACGCGGTGCACTTCGTCGTTGCTCAGCCAGGCCAGTTTCTTCTTCTGGCTGCGCAGGTTGAAGAACAGCTTGCGCTGCGCCTTGGTGGTCGCGACTTTCACGATCCGCCAGTTGCGCAGGATGAACTCATGGATCTCGGCCTTGATCCAGTGGACGGCGAACGACACCAGGCGCACACCCATTTCCGGGTTGAAGCGCTTCACAGCCTTCATCAGGCCGACGTTGCCTTCCTGGATCAGATCGCCTTGGGACAGGCCATACCCGGAATAACTCCGGGCGATATGCACGACGAAGCGCAGGTGCGCCAGAACCATTTGCCGTGCCGCTTCCAGATCTTGCTGGTAGAAGAGGCGTTCGGCCAGTTCGCGCTCCTGCTCCGGCGTCAGCAGCGGAATGCTGTTCACCGAGTGCACGTAGGCTTCCAGGTTCGCACCAGGAGCCAGGGCATAGACAGGTTGCAGAGAAGTGGTCATGCGAATCCTCCGATTCACGAAACTCGCGCAGTGTAGCACTGCGAAATCTGACTGCAAGCGGGTGTAAAAGTTCCTTTACACCCGCCTAACCCCTAGGAAAATCAGGGGGTTTCAGCGCGGCGCCAGCTCACGCAGGTGACGCGCCACGGCCAGCCAGGCGCCGATCCAGCCCAGCAGCACAGCGCCTACGGTGAGCGACAGGCCGTCGTCGACCGGTACGCCCGCCAGGCCGAAATCACTGCCGTACAGCCCGGCCAGGTTGACCACCGAGCTGTTCAGCCAATCCAGGCCGAAGGCCAGCAGGGCCCAGGAGAGGATGCCCGCGCCCAGGCCGTAGAGTGCGCCCATGTAGAGGAAGGGGCGACGCACGTAACCGTCCGTCCCGCCGACCAGCTTGATGACTTCGATTTCGTTACGGCGGTTTTCGATGTGCAGGCGGATGGTGTTGCCGATCACCAGCAGGAGGGTCAGCACCAGCAGGAGGGTCAGGCCGAAGACGAAGCGGTCGCCCAGCTTGAGGATCGCCGACAGCCGCTCGACCCAGACCAGGTCCAGCTGCGCCTGTTGTACACCCGGCAGCTCCGACAGCCTTTGACGCAAGGCATCCAGCTGGGCCTTGTCGATCTGCTTGGGCGTCACCGAGATGACCGCCGGCAGCGGGTTATCCGGCAATTCCTTCAATGCTTCACCAAGTCCGGACTGCTCCTGCAGCTCTTTCAGCGCATCGTCGCGACTGATCAGCTGCGCCTCGATCACATCGGGCATTTTCTCGATCTGTTCGCGCAGGTCCTGGCCCTGGGCCTCGCTGGCCTTCAGATCGAGGAACAGGGAAATCTGTGCGGCGCGCTGCCAGGAGCCACCGAGGCGCTCGACGTTGTTCAACAACAGCGACAGCCCCATGGGCAGGCTCAGGGTGATGCCCATCACCAGGCAGGTGAAGAAGCTGCCGAAGGGATGGCTGACCAGGCGGTGCAGGCTGTCCATCAGGCTCGCGCGGTGGTTCTCCACGTAAGCCGAGAGGGAGGCGCTGTGGTCCTGGTGTTCGTTGTCGTCCGGGCGCTCCCGCGTGTTACGCGTCGGGGTACCCTCTTCCTGGCCGCGGGGCAGGTCATTGGCACTCATCAGGCGTTCTCCTCGCGGTCGGCGATGATGCGGCCGCGCTGCAGGGTGATCATCCGGTGGCGCATGCGCGCGATCAGCGCCAGGTCGTGGCTGGCGATCAGTACGGTGGTGCCCAGGCGGTTGATGTCTTCGAACACGGACATGATTTCCGAGGCCAGGCGCGGATCGAGGTTGCCGGTCGGTTCGTCGGCGAGCAGCAGGGCGGGACGGTGCACCACCGCGCGGGCGATACCGACGCGCTGCTGCTGGCCGGTGGAGAGGTCGGAGGGCCGGTCTTCGGCTTTCTCCTTCAGGTTCACCCGGTCCAGCGCCGCTTCCACGCGGTAGGCGATGTCCGCCTTGGGCAGGCCGAGTATCTGCATCGGCAGGGCAACGTTCTCGAACACGCTGCGATCATCGAGCAACTGGTGGTTCTGGAACACCACGCCGATCTGCCGGCGCAGGAAGGGAATCTGCGCGGTGGAGATGCGCGAGACGTCCTGACCGCCCAGCAACAACTTGCCGGAGGTCGGCCGCTCCATCGCCAGGATCAGGCGCAGCAGGGTGCTCTTGCCCGCGCCGGAGTGGCCAGTGACGAACATGATCTCGCCGCGCGGCACGCGGAACGAGATCTCGTGCAGGCCGACGTGGCCGTTGGGGTAGCGCTTACCAACCTGCTCGAAACGGATCATGCGATTTCCCGGGTCTCGAAGAGTGCACGGACGAAGGCATCGGCCTCGAAGGTTCGAAGATCGTCGATCCCTTCGCCGACACCGATGTAGCGGATCGGCAGCCCGAACTGCTTGGCCAGGGCGAAGATCACCCCGCCCTTGGCAGTGCCGTCCAGTTTGGTCAGGGCCAGGCCGGTGAGTTCCACGGCATTGTTGAACTGCTTGGCCTGGTTGATGGCGTTCTGCCCGGTGCCGGCATCCAGCACCAGCAGGACTTCGTGGGGAGCCGTCTCGTCCAGCTTGCCGATCACGCGGCGCACCTTCTTCAGCTCTTCCATCAGGTTGTCCTTGGTGTGCAGGCGACCGGCGGTGTCGGCGATCAGCACATCCACGCCACGGGCCTTGGCGGCCTGCACGGCGTCGAAGATCACCGAGGCGGAGTCCGCGCCGGTGTGCTGGGCGATCACGGCGATGTTGTTGCGCTCGCCCCAGACCTGCAGCTGCTCGACGGCGGCGGCGCGGAAGGTGTCGCCGGCGGCCAGCATGACTTTCTTGCCATCGAGCTGCAGCTTCTTCGCCAGCTTGCCGATGGTGGTGGTCTTGCCGACGCCGTTCACGCCGACCACGAGGATCACGTAGGGCTGCTTGTCGCGGGTGATGGCCAGCGGTTGCTCGACAGGGCGCAGCAGGCTGGCGAGTTCTTCCTGCAGGGCCTTGTACAGCGCTTCGCTGTCGGCCAGTTCCTTGCGGGCAACACGCTTGGTCAGGTTCTGCACGATGGTGGTGGTCGCCTCGACGCCGACGTCGGCGGTCAGCAGGCGAGTCTCGATCTCGTCGAGCAGGTCGTCGTCGATGGCCTTCTTGCCCAGGAACAGGCTGGCCATGCCTTCGCCGAGACTGGCGCTGGTCTTCGACAGGCCCTGTTTCAGGCGGGCAAAGAAGCCGAGCTTGCCCGGCTCGCTGGCGGCGGGCCTGGCTTGCGGCTCGGGCTCGGGCAGCGGAGCAGCCTCGGGCTCTGGCTGGGCGACCACGTCGCGCGCTTGGGCAACAGGTCCTGGCTGAACGGGCGCCGCCACAGACGCCTGCTCGACCGGTCGGACCGCCTGCGGCGCCTCGGCAACGACTGGCTGCGCAGCGGGTGGCAGCTCAGGTTGCGGAGCGGGCTGCGCCTGAGGTGGCGGCACCGGTTGCGCCAACGGCTCGACCGGCACGCTGGCCGGCACTACATCGATCACCGGCTCGGGGGTCGGCTCGGCGCGCGGCGCCACCGGCTCGGCCTGGGCGGCGGGAGCCTGCTCGGAGACCGGAGCCGCTTCGGCGGCGGCAGGCTGTTCATCCTGCGGCTCGGTTTCGGCTACGGGTTGCTCCTCGGCCTGGGGCTTCTTGCGCCACCAGCCGAACAGACCCTTCTTCTCCCCCGCTGGCGGGGCCTTCTTGTCGTCGTTGGAACCAAACATGTAGGGATCGAATCTCTAGGGGGCGCCACACAGGCAGGCAACAAAGAGCCAGGCGGCAAAAAAGCCTCGAAACAGCTTTGCGAAGCCCTGAACGTGGCCGCCCGGAAAACGGATGGGTATCCTAGCATCTCCTCGCCCGCCGGGGTTAAGAGGCTGGCCGCCAGCCTGCATAGACCCCGCGGACAGCCCGAAAGGTTCAGTCCACGATGAAAACCCTTGCACGCCGCCATGCCGGCCTGCTGCTTGGCTCCCTGTTGCTGCCGCTGATGGCGAGCGCCGCGGAACCACAGCCCACCCACGAATACACCCTGGACAACGGCCTGAAGGTCGTCGTCCGCGAGGACCACCGCGCCCCCGTGGTGGTCTCCCAGCTCTGGTACAAGGTGGGCTCCAGCTACGAGACACCCGGCCTCACCGGGCTCTCCCACGCCCTGGAGCACATGATGTTCAAGGGCAGCCGCAAGCTCGGTCCCGGCCAGGCGTCGCTGGTACTGCGCGACCTCGGCGCGGAAGAGAACGCCTTCACCACCGACGACTACACCGCCTATTACCAGGTGCTGGCCCGCGACCGCCTGCCGGTGGCTCTGGAGCTGGAAGCCGACCGCATGGCGCACCTCGCCCTGCCGGCCGACCAGTTCAAGAGCGAAATCGAGGTGATCAAGGAAGAACGCCGCCTGCGCACCGAGGACAAGCCCAGCGCGCTGGCCTTCGAGCGCTTCAAGGCCGCCGCCTACCCCGCCAGCGGCTACCGCACGCCGACCATCGGCTGGATGGCCGACCTGCAGCGCATGACCATCGATGACCTGCGCCACTGGTACCAGGCCTGGTATGCGCCCAACAACGCCACCCTGGTGGTGGTCGGCGACGTGACTGGCGACGAGGTGAAGGCGCTGGCGCAGAAGTACTTCGGCGAGATTCCCAGACACGACCTGCCCGCCGCGCGCAAGCCGCTGGAGCTGGCCGAGCCGGGTGAGCGCCGCCTGAAGCTGCATGTGCGCACCCAGCTACCCAGCCTGATCATGGGCTTCAACGTGCCGACTCTGGGCAGCAGCAACGACGCCAGGTCGATCAACGCCCTGCGCCTGATCTCGGCGATCCTCGACGGCGGCTACAGCGCCCGCCTGTCCGCGCGCCTGGAACGCGGCGAGGAAATCGTCGCCGGGGCCTCGGCCTCCTACGATGCGTTCTCCCGCGGCGACGGCCTGTTCTTCCTCTCGGCCACGCCCAACGTGCAGACCGGCAAGACCCTCGACCAGGTCGAGGCCGCCCTGTGGAAGCAACTGGAGGACCTCAAGCAGAACCCACCGAGCCAGGAAGAGCTGGAGCGCGTGCGCGCCCAGGTCATCGCCGGGCTGGTCTACGAGCGAGATTCCATCGCCGGACAGGCCAGCACCATTGGCGAACTGGAAAGCGTCGGCCTCGGCTGGCGCCTGGCGGACAAGGACCTGGAAGCCATACAGGCGGTCACCGCCGAGGATATCCAGCAAGCCGCCCGTACCTATTTCACCCGCTCCCGCCTGACCCTCGCCCAGGTCCTGCCGGAAGTCGCCACCGACAAGGAGCCCAGCCATGAGTGAACGCAATGGCCTGCGCTACGGCCTGGTCGGGCTGATCGTCATCGCGCTGATCGCCGGACTGGTGTTGTTCGTTTCCCGTCCAGCCGCCGAGACAGCGGCAGCCGCGCCCGCACCTGCGCAACCGGCCGCCACCGGGGCCGCCGCGCCCACCGGCCTGCAATCGCTGGCCGAGGCCGCCGGCAAGGCGCCCAGCCACCGCAAGCTGAACATCCAGCAATGGCAGACCGCCGAAGGCGCCCGCGTGCTCTTCGTCGAAGCCCATGAACTGCCGATGTTCGACCTGCGCCTGACCTTCGCCGCCGGCAGCAGCCAGGACGGCGACAGCTACGGCCTGGCCATGCTGACCAACGCCATGCTCAACGAAGGCGTGCCGGGCAAGGACACCAGCGCCATCGCCGCCGGCTTCGACGACCTGGGCGCCAACTTCGGCAACGGCTCCTACCGCGACATGGCGGTGGCCAGCCTGCGCAGCCTGAGCGAGCCGAGCAAGCGCGAGGCCGCGCTGGCGCTGTTCGACCAGGTGATAGGCCAGCCGACCTTCCCCGAGGACGCCCTGGCGCGCATCAAGAACCAGGTCATGGCCGGCTTCGAGTACCAGAAGCAGAACCCCGGCAAGCTGGCGGGCCTGGAGTTGTTCAAGCGGCTCTACGGTGACCACCCCTACGCACACTCCAGCGACGGCAACGAAAAGTCGGTGCCGAAGATCAGCGTCGCCCAGCTGCGCGCCTTCCACCAGAAGGCCTACGCCGCCGGCAACGTGGTCATCGCACTGGTCGGCGACCTGACCCGCGAGCAGGCCGAAGCCATCGCCGGCAGCGTCTCCAAGTCCCTGCCCAAGGGCCCTGCCTTGCCCGCTCCGGGCGAACCGCAGACGCCCAAGGCCGGCGTCACCCACATCGAGTTCCCCTCCAAGCAGACCCAGCTGATGCTGGCGCAACTGGGCATCACCCGTAACGACCCGGACTACGCCGCGCTCTACCTGGGCAACCAGATCCTCGGCGGCGGCGGCTTCGGCACCCGCCTGATGGACCAGGTGCGCGAGAAGCGCGGCCTTACC
This sequence comes from Pseudomonas sp. DP-17, assembly GCF_022380625.1. NCBI lineage: Bacteria > Pseudomonadati > Pseudomonadota > Gammaproteobacteria > Pseudomonadales > Pseudomonadaceae > Pseudomonas > Pseudomonas sp. DP-17. The sequence goes on along the minus strand of NZ_JAKSXG010000009.1, from coordinate 291,275 downwards.
TACGGCGTCTACTCCGGCTTTACCGGCATGCAGTCGCGCGGACCGTTCACCATCGGCCTGCAGACCCGTGCCGAAATGAGCGAAGGCACCCTCAAGCTGGTCCAGGACATCGTCCGCGACTACCTCGACAAGGGCCCGACGCAGAAGGAACTGGACGACGCCAAGCGCGAGCTCGCCGGCAGCTTCCCGCTGTCCACCGCGAGCAACGCCGATATCGTCGGCCAGCTGGGCGCCATCGGCTTCTACAACCTGCCGCTGGACTATCTGGAGACCTTCCTCAACCAGGTCCAGGGCCTGAGCGTGGAACAGGTGAAGGCCGCGATGCGCCGCCACCTCGACCCGGACGCCTTCGTCATCGTCACCGCCGGCCCCACCGTGCCGCAGCAACCGCTGCCGCCGCCCACCGACAAGCCCGCCGCGCAACCCGCCGGCGTACCGGAGCACTGATGAGCAAACGACCCGCCGGCGCCGCGCGCGCCGCACAGAAGCCCCACGGCGGCCAGGGCCAGCTGCGCATCATCGGCGGCGAATGGCGCAGCCGGCGCTTCGCCTTCCCCGATGGCCCCGGTCTGCGCCCGACACCGGACCGGGTGCGCGAGACCCTGTTCAACTGGCTCGCCGCCTACGTCCCTGGTGCGCGCGTGCTCGACCCCTTCGCCGGCAGCGGCGCGCTGTTCCTCGAGGCACTGTCCCGTGGCGCCAGCGCCGGTCTTGCGCTGGACACCAACGGCGAAGCCGTGGCCGCCCTGCGCGGCACCCTCGATACGCTCAAGTGCGGCAACGGCCAGTTGTTGATGACCGACTCACTGCGCTATCTCGACGCTCCGGCCTCCCAGGCCTTCGACCTGGTCTTCCTCGACCCGCCCTTCCACCAGGACCTGCTGCAGAACATCTGTCGCCTGCTGGAAGAACGCGGCTGGCTGGCCAAGGACGCGTGGATCTACACCGAAAGCGAAACCGTACCCTCCAGCCTCGGCCTGCCGGGCAACTGGCGGCTGCACCGGGAGAAAACGGCGGGCTCGGTGCATTACGCGCTGTGGCAGCGGGAAAGCTGACGGATGTCGGACGCCCTGCGCGAACAACTGCTGGCGCTGGACGAACACTGTTTCGAACAGCCCGCCAGCGACTGGGCCGGCGACATCGCCCTGCCGGCAGAACTGGCGCGCTTCTACCGCGAAGTCGGTCCGTGCGACTGCACCCTGGACACCGCTGGCAATCCGTTCTTCATTCCCTCGCTGGCGAAGCTGTGGAAGCAGCAGGCCGGCTACCGCTGGCACGGGCTGACCGGCGAGCGGCTGGCGGGTTGGAGTGATGATTGGATAGTCGTGGCGGACCAGGGCGCCGATCCCTTCATCTTCGAGTGCTCTAGCGGCCGCATCCTCTTCGACCAGCATGGGGGCCCCTGGGACCCCGCACCGATGTTCGATGATCTCTGGCAGATGACCGCCTGCCTCGCCACCTTCGCGCGGGTGTGGCGCAGCGCAGGCGAGGACATCTTCGCGGAGGACTACAGCGTCAACCCGGTCTACCGCCGCCAGCTGATCGACGAGCTGGCAAAGCTGCTGGGCGACACCCGCCGTGCGGAAGATCTGGCCGACGAGTTCGGCTGGTAGCGAGCCTTACTGGCTCGCTGGCTCAGCCGCATCCACTGCCTCTGCAGCGTCAACCGCGCTGGCCTCCACGGCCTCCGGTTCAGGCGAAGTATTCTCCGCACTGCGATCGGCGTGCCGGCGATCCGGTGCACCGGAGCAATCGGCGGTGCCGGACAGCTCACCGTCCAGGGCGGCGTAGGTCCAGTTCTCCAGTCGGGTGTACCAGGCCGATTCCTCGGTGCTCTTCAGCCAGGCGATGGCCTCCGCGTCCTGTTGCTGCGCGGCCTTCTCCAGCCACAAGCGCGCCTGCAACTTGTTCATGCCCGCGCCGGAGCCGTTCCAGTAGGCTTCGCCGACCTTGAACTGGGCGCGAGCACTGCCCTGACTCGCGGCCTTGCAGAACCACTGGAAGGCCTTTTCGCGGCTGGCGGCGTAGCGGTCCAGCAGGGCGGCTTCTTCGTCACTGGCGGCGTCGTACACACCCTGCGAATCGTCCAGGTAGAACCATCCCAGGTTGGTCTGGGCGTCTTCGCTGCCGGCCTCGGCCGCGCGTTCGAACCAGGTGCCGGCCTTGACCCGGTCCTTGTCGACGCCTTCGCCGCTCCAGTAGAGGACACCCATCTCGTTCTGCGCACCGGCATCGCCCTGCTCTGCGGCCTTGCGGAACCACCGAGCCGCTGCGGCCTTGTCCTCGGGGCCGCCGTCACCGTCGCGATAGAGCATGGCCAGCTGGATCTGTGCACGCGCCATCCCCGCTTCGGCCGCCTTGCCCCACCATTTGCGCGCGCTCGCGTAGTTCTGCTGCTGGTAGAAGTACACGCCGAAATCGAACAGGGCCTGCGGTGCGCCCGTCTCGGCGGCCTGCTGAAGGCGGGTGAATTCGGCGAACAGTTGCTCGCCCTGCTCGGTGCCGGACGGCGCATCACTGAGGTCGGACGAAGCACCCTCGGCCCAGGCCAATGCGGGCAGTGCAAGAGAAAGTGCGGACAGGAAAAACCAGCGGCTGAACATTCGTGACAATCCTCATGTCGGTTGAAGCGGTCGGCGATCCCGGCTCGACCTTGTGGCGGTGATGGCAGCTCAGATCGACTTGCCGACAGCGACGGTACTGGTGCGCACCAGTTCCACGTCGTCGACCACCATTTTCCATTGGTTGCCGTCCTGGTAGGGCGGCCTGGAGACCTTGAAGTGCGTGTCGAACGGGCCGAAGCCCACGGTGAAGCCGTCGGCCTGGTAGCTCTTGATGGGTGCCTCGATGGACTTCGACGTGCTGCCCGACACCCGCTTATAGGCGACACGACCGTCCGCTGTGACCAGCAGGCTCATCTGCGGCGCGGTCCATAGGCCAACATAGGACTTGTGCTCCTGCGGCACCGGTTCGCCGCACGCGGCGAGCCACAGCAGCAGGCTCAACGCCGCGATGTTCTTCCACATTCCATCCCCTCCTTTGCGTGGGTTTTCCTGACAGCGGATGCATGGGCATCCATCGTACGGCCGACTTGGCGTTACTATCACAACTCGTCGGCCCCATTCGATCCATGATGACTATACCCTCCCCATTCAAACCCGCCTGGTGGCTACCCGGCCCGCACCTGCAGACACTGTATGGCTCGCTCGCACGCAAGGCGCCCAGCCTCGAGCGCACCCGCGAGCGCCTGTGGCTGGAAGATGGCGACTTCATCGACCTCGACTGGCACGGCCCGCATGAAGCGGACGCACCGCTGGTGCTGGCGCTGCACGGGCTGACCGGCTCGTCCTCCTCGCACTACATCCTGGGCCTTCAGCAACAGCTGGCGGCGCAGGGCTGGGCCAGCGTCGCGTTGAACTGGCGCGGCTGCTCGGGCGAATCGAACCTGCTGCCGCGCGGCTATCATTCGGGCGTCAGCGAGGACCTCGCCTCGGTGGTCGCCCATGTCCGCGCCAAGCGGCCGATGGCGCCGCTGCATGCGGTGGGTTACTCGCTGGGTGGCAACGTGCTGCTCAAGTACCTGGGCGAAGCCTCGGACAGCTGCCCGCTGCAGGGCGCGGTGGCAGTGTCGGTACCCTTCCGCCTGGACCAGTGCGCCGATCGCATCGGCATTGGTTTCTCCAGGGTCTACCAGGCGCATTTCATGCGCGAGCTTACGGCCTATGTGCAGACCAAGCGCCAGGCATTCGCCGCTGGCGGCCACGCGGAAAACCTCGCCGCGCTGGAGCGCCTCGGGCCGCTGGACGGCATGCGCACCTTCTGGGACTTCGACGACCGGGTGACCGCGCCGCTGCACGGTTTCGCCGATGTGCACGATTACTACCGGCGCGCCTCCAGCCGCTATTACCTGGGCGGTATCCGCGTGCCGACGTTGATCATCCAGTCCAGCGACGATCCATTCATCCATGCCCACAGCGTGCCGCAGCTGGACGAGCTGTCCGCATCGACGCAGATGGAGCTGCTGCCCCATGGCGGCCATGTCGGCTTCATCGGCGGCTCGCTCGGCCGCCCGGATTACTACCTGGAGCGCCGCATCCCGCAGTGGCTGCGCGAGCGGCGGGAGTCCTGACTGCGCTGGGTCAGCCGGCGGGCGTGGGAATGAGGCAGACTGGAGCTGCGCCGGAAGCAAACGCCAGGAAGGAGCGCCGCCATGCACGACACGCCGCTGACGATTCTGCACAACCCACCCCTGAGCGATGCCCATTGCGCGGGCATTGCCGCGCTGTATCGCGCCGTGGGCTGGGGCTCGCCCGGTACCCGGGCGGAACTGCGCGATCTCTACGAGTTTTCCAGCTACTTCCTGCTGGCCGTGGACGGCGAGCAGGTGCGCGGCCTGCTGCGCGCGGAAAGCGAGACGGCGCAGACCACATGGCTGGCCGAAATTGCCGTGTTGCCGGGCTTCCAGTCACGCGGGATCGGCCTTGCGCTGATGGCACGCTTTCTCGCCGATCACCCGAACCGCACGCTCTACACCGATGCCACCGAGGGCGTGGAGGACTTCTTCCTGCGACATGGCATCGCCCTGCGCCGGCCGCGGGTACCGGGGCCGCGCCAGGTGGATGCTTAACCTCGCCGGGCAGAGCAGTCGGCGGACAGCGCTGGCGCGTTATGCGCCCTGCGTAACGGCATGGCGGATACCGTTCGCGGCCCGCCTGAAGGTCAACCTTCCAGCGGCACGTACAACCGATCGAACACCGCCGCCACCGCCTCGCGAAAGGCCGGGGCGATGTGCCCGCTTTCCAGCGCCAGTACCTGGTAGATGCCACGCCGCATCAGCGCTTCGCTGAGGTCGCCGGCCACTTCGCGGGTGGTGCACAGGTAACGCACCCAGGAAGTGAGGATGATCCAGGCGTTGAGGGTCAGGGCTTCGAGCTGGGGCTCGTCCATCTGCAGGATGCCGGCGTCGACGAAGCCCCGGTAGATCGCCTTGGCGTTGTCCATCGCGCGGCGGGCGAAGGCTCGGTAGGCCGCGGCCAGCTCCGCGTCCGAATCCAGCAGGTGTTCCAGGTCGCGGTGCAGGAAGCGGTAGTGCCACATCGCGGCGAGCAGGGCTTCGAGGTAGAAGGTCTTGTCCTCCACCGTCAGCGTGCGGCCCTCGGGCAGATGCAGGAACTGGTCGACGTGGCTTTCATACTCGGCGAACAGCTGGGCGATGATCACCTGCTTGTTGCGGTAGTGGTAGTACAGGTTGCCCGGCGAGATGCCCAGGTGCGCGGCGATGTGGTTGGTGGTGACGCTGCGTTCCCCCTGGGCGTTGAACAACTCCAGGCTGGCCTGGGCGATACGGTCACGGGTGTTGATGCGTGGTGCCATTGCCAAAACTCATCGAAGCGGATTGCGCGGACGCAAAGGTACACCGATTGCTACCGCCTGACACAACTGTCGGGCTCGCCCAACTTTTCGTTGGCTGGGCCCGGCGGCGCGGACACGGCATGCTGATTGACACTCTAGAGCATTTGCTCTAAAAAACCAGCGACAGCATAAAAACGCGAAGCATCCGGGCTCCTTGCGTGAATCACCGGAGAGCTTCCTCATCCGCTTCCGCCCAGGAGCCCGTCATGGTTGCCGATATCGCCTACCTGCAGCAGACCCAGCAGCAGATCAGCCAGCTGGAAACCCTTCTCGAACGCCAGCGCCAGGCGTATCGCGCCAATCCGCTGCCCGACGCCGGCCAGCGCATCCAGTGGCTGAAAAGCCTCGCCAACCTGCTGGTCACCGAGCAGAAGGCAATCATCGACGCGATCAACGCCGACTTCAGCAACCGCTCCGCCGACGAGACCCTGCTGGCAGAAGTACTGCCCAGCCTGCACGGCGTGCACTACGCCACCAGGCGCGTGAAGAAGTGGATGAAGCCGTCGCGCCGCTCGGTGGGCATGCAGTTCATGCCGGCTTCGGCCAAGGTCATCTACCAGCCGCTGGGCGTGGTCGGCGTGATCGTGCCGTGGAACTACCCGCTGTTCCTCGCCATCGGCCCGCTGACCGGTGCGCTGGCTGCCGGCAACCGGGTGATGATCAAGATGAGCGAATCCACCCCGGAAACCGCCCGCGTGCTGAAAGAGCTGCTGGGCAAGGTGTTCCCTGAGGATCTGGTCGCCGTGGTGCAGGGTGAGGTCGACGTTGGCGTGGCCTTCTCCAAGCTGCCCTTCGACCACCTGCTGTTCACCGGCGCCACCAGCGTCGGCAAGCATGTGATGCGCGCCGCCGCCGAGAACCTCACCCCGGTCACCCTGGAGCTGGGCGGCAAGTCGCCGGCCATCATCTCCGCCAGCGTGCCGATGAAGGACGCCGCCGAGCGCATCGCCTTCGGCAAGTCGCTCAACGCCGGCCAGACCTGCGTCGCGCCGGACTACGTGCTGGTGCCGCAGAACCGTGTCGACGAGTTCGTCGAGAGCTATCGCCAGGTGGTCCAGGGCTTCTTCCCGAAACTGGAGAACAATCCCGATTACACCGCGATCATCAACGAGCGCCAGCTCGCGCGCCTGAACAGCTACCTCGCCGACGCCCAGGCACGCGGCGCCACTGTCGTGCCGTTGTTCCCGCAGGCCCAGGGCCGCCGCCTGCCGCAGGCACTGGTGCTGAACGTGAGCGACGAGATGAAGATCATGCAGGAGGAGATCTTCGGCCCGCTGCTGCCGGTAATCCCCTACCAGAGCCTCGACCAGGCGCTCAGCTACATCAACGAGCGCGACCGCCCGCTGGCGCTGTACTACTTCGGCTACGACAAGCGCGAGCAGGACCATGTACTGGCCCAGACCCATTCGGGCGGGGTGTGCCTGAACGACACCCTGCTGCACGTTGCCCAGGACGACATGCCCTTCGGTGGCGTAGGCCCGTCCGGCATGGGCCACTACCACGGCCACGAGGGCTTCCTGACCTTCTCCAAGGCCAAGGGCGTGTTCAGCAAGCCGCGCTTCAACGCCGCGCGGGTGATCTATCCGCCCTACGGCAAGTCGCTGCAGAAACTCGTCTACAAGCTGTTCATCCGCTGACCGCCCCCATCAATAACAGGTGACAGAACAAGAATGACAGACACCACCCTCACCGCGCCGGGCCTCTCCCGGCGCGGCGTGCTCAAGATCGGCCTGCTGGGCGGGGCCTTCCTCGCCACCGCGGGCGTCACCGCCAGCCTGAGCGGCTGTTCGGCCAGTACTCCGGCCAACGGTTTCGCCGTGCTGCGCGACTCCGACATGCCCTTCCTGCGCGCGCTGATCCCGGTAATGCTGGCCGGCGCCGTGCCCGCAGAGCGCATGGCCGACGCCGTCAAGGGCACCATCGAGAGCCTGGACAACAGCCTCAACCATCTCTCCCCGGAGATGCTCAAGCTCACCGTGCAGCTGTTCGACGTGCTCGCGCTGCCGATCACCCGCGGCCCGCTCACCGGCGTCTGGGGCAGCTGGGATAACGCCAGCGCCGAAGACGTGAAGCACTTCCTCAACCGCTGGCAGAACAGCTCCCTTTCGCTGCTGAAGATGGGCCACAGCTCGCTGCTGCAACTGGTGCTGATGGCCTGGTACGGCCGCACGGAATCCTGGGGCCGCTGCGGCTACCCCGGCCCGCCGAAAATCTGATTTCGCCAGAACAACAAGAACTCGCCGAAAGAGACATCCCGATGCCTGTACCCGATCTGTTCGCCGAGGGCCTGGCCCGCGGCTGGAAAGTCCACAACGGCTCGCGCCTGGACAAGGACCTGACCCTGGAGGCCGACGTGGTCATCGTCGGCACCGGCGCCGGTGGCGGCACCACCGCCGAAGCCCTGAGCGCTGCCGGCTACAAGGTGCTGCTGGTGGAAGAAGGCCCGCTCAAGACCAGCACCGACTTCAAGATGCAGGAGTCCGACGCCTACCCAAGCCTTTACCAGGAAGGCATCGGCCGCATGAGCAAGGATGGCGCCATCACCATCCTCCAGGGCCGCGCCGTGGGCGGCACCACCCTGGTCAACTGGACCTCGAGCTTCCGCACCCCCGAGCCGACCCTGGAACACTGGGCCAAGGAACACGGCGTGAAGGGCCACAGCGTCGCCGAGATGGCGCCCTGGTTCGAGAAGATGGAGCAACGCCTGGGCGTCACGCCCTGGATCATGCCGCCCAACGCCAACAACGACGTGATCCGCAACGGCTGCGAGAAGCTCGGCCTGCACTGGAAGGTCATTCCGCGCAATGTCCGCGGCTGCTGGAACCTCGGTTACTGCGGCATGGGCTGCCCGACCAACGCCAAGCAGTCGATGCTGGTGACCACCCTCCCGGCGACCCTGGAAAAGGGCGGCGAGCTGCTGTACCTCGCTCGCGCCGACCGCCTGCTGCATGACGGCAGCAAGGTCAGCGGCCTGGAATGCTCGGCCATGGACGAGCGCTGCGTCGCTCCCACCGGCCGCAAGATCACCATCAAGGCCCGCCATTACGTGCTCTCCGGCGGCGGCATCAACACCCCGGCGATCCTCCTGCGTTCCAAGGCGCCGGACCCGAACGGCCGCGTCGGCCAGCGAACCTTCCTGCATGTGGTGAACTTCAGCGCGGCAACCTTCGACGAGGTGATCAACCCCTTCTACGGCGCGCCGCAGTCGATCTATTCCGACCACTTCCAGTGGGACGACGGCGCCACCGGGCGCATGTCCTACAAGCTCGAAGTTCCGCCGCTGCAGCCGGCGCTCAGCGCCACCCTGCTCGGCCGCTTCGGCGAGGACAACGCGCTGCGCATGGAGCAGCTGCCGCACACCAACGTGATCCTGGCGCTGATGCGTGACGGCTTCCATCCGGACAGCGCGTCGGGTTCGGTCAGCCTGCGCGGCGACGACACCCCGGTGCTCGACTACCAGATGACCGACTACACCTGGGATGGCATCCGCCGCGCCTTCCACACCATGGCCGACATCCAGTTCGCCGCCGGCGCCAAGGCTGTGCTGCCGCTGCATGCCGATGCCGGCTACGTGAAAAGCGCCAAGGAGGCACACGAACTCATCGATGGCCTGAGCCTGGAGCTTTATCGCACCCGCCTGGGCAGCGCCCACGTGATGGGCGGCTGCGCCATGGGCGAAGACGCGAAGCAGTCGGTGTGCGACAGCCTCGGCCGCCACCACCAGCTGGAGAACCTGTCGATCCACGACGGCTCGCTGTTCCCCACCAGCATCGGCGCCAACCCGCAGCTCTCGGTCTACGGCCTCACCGCGCAACTGGCTGATGCCCTGGCCAGGCGCCTGGGCAAGGCCTGATTCGCCGCAGAATCGGGCAAAACCACACGCGCAGGCTCTGGCACGGGGCCTGCGCGTGACTCACCGGTCTCTCGCCGGCTATCTCAGGTAGTCCGTTCACAGAAGCACTACCAAGGTCGCTTGGCCCCACGGACATGCTGCGTTACCATCCGCCCGCTATTGCACCAGCCTGCCAACAAGAGCCGACCAGGACGCCGCGATGAATCGAGTGTTGTACCCGGGTACCTTCGACCCCATCACCAAAGGCCATGCCGATCTGGTGGAACGCGCCTCGCGACTGTTCGACCAGGTGATCATTGCCGTCGCCGCCAGCCCCAAGAAGAACCCCCTGTTCCCGCTGGAACAGCGCGTAGAGCTGGCCCGCCAGGTCACCTCGCACCTGCCCAACGTGGAGGTCGTCGGCTTCTCGACGCTGCTCGCCCATTTCGCCAAGGAACAGAACGCCAACATCCTGCTGCGCGGCCTGCGCGCGGTGTCGGACTTCGAATACGAGTTCCAGCTGGCCAACATGAACCGCCAGCTCGCACCTGATCTGGAAAGCATGTTCCTCACGCCGTCGGAGAAGTACTCCTTCATCTCCTCGACCCTGGTGCGCGAGATCGCGGCGCTGGGCGGCGACATCACCAAGTTCGTCCATCCCGCGGTGGCCAGCGCCCTGGCCGAGCGCTTCAAGCGCTGATCGCCGAGCCGCCAGGGAAGGCGGTTTCCGTCCACTGACTCCCCCTTCGCGTGCACTAAACGCGCCGATGCGGCACAATTTCACCATTGTGCTACCGATCGCCATGGCTGCCGCCCTGGTTGGAGTTGTTCGATGTCCCTGAAAATCACTGACGATTGCATCAACTGCGACGTCTGCGAACCCGAGTGCCCCAACGCCGCGATCTCCCAGGGCGAGGAGATCTACGTCATCGACCCGAACCTGTGCACCGAGTGCGTCGGTCATTACGACGAACCGCAGTGCCAGCAGGTCTGCCCGGTCGACTGCATCCCCCTCGACGAAAGCAACGTCGAGAGCAAGGATCAGCTGATGGAAAAGTACAAGAAACTCACCGGCAAAGCCTGACTTCGCGCGTTTCGACACTTTTTCATTGAGTTCTCACAAACCCCGGGCGTTGTGGATTGTCTATCCTCCACCTTCGCCCCATTCGGTTTTCCAGCCGGCCCAGCCGGCGGTTCGTGAGATGCCATGTCCCTGTTGAACTCCCGCTCCCGCGCTTCCCTGCTCGGCTTCTGCAGCTTCCTCCTGCTGAGCTTCGCCCTGCACGCCGCGGAACATCCGGCCCAGGCCAGCGTCGCCACGGCGCATCCATCGGCCACCGTGGCCGGCCTGGAGACCCTCGCCGACGGCGGCAATGCCTTTGACGCGGCGGTGGCCATCGCCGCCGCGCTCGCGGTAGCCGAACCCTATGGCTCGGGCCTGGGCGGGGGTGGCTTCTTCCTGCTGCGCAAGGCCGGCAGCCCACCGACCTACCACTTCATCGACGCCCGCGAGCGTGCCCCGCTGGCGGCGCACGCGCGGATGTACGAGCGCAACGGCAAGGTTGACCCGCAGCTCTCGCTCAACGGCCCGCTGGCCGCCGGCATTCCCGGCCTGCCCGCTGCCCTGGCGGACATCACCAGCCGCTACGGCCGCAAGACCCTGGCGAGCAACCTCGTGCCGGCGATCCGCCTGGCCACCGATGGCGTGTCCATCGACCGCGTCTATATCGACCGCGCCTCCTGGCGTCTCGACGCAATGCGCAAGGACAACGAGACCGCCCGCATCTTCCTCGACCAGGGCAACCTGCCCGAGGAATACAGCCTGATGCGCCAGCCGCAACTGGCCAATACCCTGGAGAAGCTGGCGCGCTACGGCCGCATCGGCTTCTACGAAGGCGAGACCGCGCAGAAACTGGTGGAAGGCGTGCGCGCCGCCGGCGGCGTGTGGAGCCTGGAAGACCTCGCCAGCTACCGCACCGTTGAACGCCAGGCGCTGCGCTACCCGCTGGCAGACGGCCGCGAACTGATCTCTGCCCCACCGCCCTCCGCCGGCGGCGTGGCACTGGCGCAAAGCCTGGGGATCTTGCAGCAACTGCCTTGGCAGAAGGCCGAGCCGGTGCAGCGCGCGCATTACGTGGTGGAAGCCCTGCGCCGCGCCTACCGCGACCGCGGTCTGCTGGGCGACCCGGACCGCGTCGCCAATCCGGTCAACCAGTTGCTCGCGCCGGACTACCTGAAGCGTCTGGCCACCGGCATCGACCCGCAGCGCGCCACGCCCAGCTCCGCCCTGCCGCCGGCCCCCGCCTGGCGCGAGGGCGACCACACCACCCACTTCGTGGTGATGGACGCCGACGGCAACGCCGTGGCGGCCACCCTGTCGGTCAACCTGCCGTTCGGTGCGGCTTTCACCGTGCCCGGCACCGGCGTGCTGCTCAATGACGAAATGGACGACTTCGCCACCGATGTCAGTGGCGCCAACGCCTACCAGTTGGCCGGCAGCCAGGCCAACGCAGTGGCCGCTGGCAAGCGCCCGCTGTCGAGCATGAGCCCGAGCTTCATCGAAAGCCCCACCGAACTGGCCGCCTTCGGCACGCCGGGCGGCAGCCGGATTCCCAGCATGGTGCTGCTGGCGATGCTGGACTACCTGGACGGCAAGCCGGTGCAGCGCTGGGTTTCCTCGCCGCGCTACCATCATCAGTTCCTGCCCGACGTGATCGAGCACGAACCGCGCGCCTTCAGCGCCGCCGAAATGGCCGACCTGCAGCGCCGTGGCTACACGCTCAAGGACGTGGGCCGCGCCTATGGCAACCAGCAGGTGCTGCTGTGGAACAAGAAGTCCGGCGAAGTGCAGTCTGCCAGCGACCCGCGCGGCATCGGCCTGGCCACCGAACTGGCCGCGCCGCTGCGCTGATCAGGGCAGGATAAGCGCCGGCTCGTCTGCTTCGCGGGTATCGAACAGGCCGTGTTCGGTGCCCAGTTGTAGCACGTTGCGCAGGCTCTGGATGATCCGGCTGACATAGCCCAGGTCATTCATCAGCGAACTCATCTGCAGGCCGTCCAGCTCCTGCCGGCGCACCGCGGCGAACAGGCGCTGGCGGAACGCCGTGTCGAACTCGGCAGCGCTCTCGTCGAGCAATTGCAGGCGCGCCACCAAAGCCTCTTCCGGCAGCTCGCCACCGAGCAGCGAGCCCAGCGCACGAACTTCGCGCAGCATGCCGATCAGGTGCCGACGCAGTTCGACATAGGTGTCGCGTAGCGCCGAAGGCTCGCCGTGCAGGGCGTGGCCGAGATTCTTCTGCAGGTGCTTGGCGTCCTTCACCGCGTCCACCAGTTGCAACGCCACCACCTGGCAGGACAGCCAGAAGCGCTGGTGCTCCTCGTCCAGCGGCACCTCCAGGCGGCTCATGAAGCTCAGCAAATCGCCGTACACACCCTTGATATGGCGCTGGTAAAGCACTTCCGCGGCCAGTGCATGGCGATCCGGCGCAGCCTGCAACTGGCTTTCGTCCACCCGCGGCTGGTTGAGCATCTCCACCGGCAGGTAAAGCGCGTGGCAGATCACCTCGATGCTCAGGCGGCCCAGGTGCCGCAGCTCCTGCAGCACCGCGCTGGCGGCGGCGTCGGCGGAATCCAGCGCGCGTTCGTTCAGGTAGCGCGCATGGGTGCGCTCGATGGTCGGCATGGCGGGCGCCATGTCGGTGATCAGCACCGCCGGCTCCTCGACTTCCGGCAGCCAGCGCACCAGAGCATTGGCCAGTGCGCCCTGGATCGGCCAGAACAGCACTACGCCCATGCCGTTGAACAGGGTGTGGAACAGCGCCAGCTGTATCATCGGGTTGTCCGCCAGCCCCAGCGGCGTCACCAGCCAGTGCACCAGCCAGGTCAGCGGCGCGAGCAGGAGGAATGCCAGCACCCCGGTCACCACGTTGAACAGCACATGCGCCAGCGCCAGTCGCTGCCCGCTGCGGTTGCCGCCCAGGGAGCCGACGAAAGCCGTGGTGACGCTGCTGCCGACGTTGGAGCCGATGGCAATCGCCAGACTCTGGCCCAGCTCCAGCTGACCGCCGGCCAGGGCGGCGAGCGTCAGCATCAGGGTTGCGTGGCTGGACTGCAGCACCACGGTGACAAGGATGCCGAAGGTGATGAACAGCAGCGCGCCGAGCATGCCTTCCGAGCGCAGCTCGCTCATGTCCATGGCGTCGCCGAAACTGCCGAAGCCGTCCTTGATCTGGTCGATGCCCAGGAAGATGAAGGCGATGCCCAGCAGGATGCGCCCGGCGGCCTTGCTCTTGGCGCCGTTGAAGCCCATCAGCACGCCGAACACCAGCAAGGGCAGCGCCAGGGGGCTCAGGCTGAGGTTCTGCCCGGCCAGCGCCAGCAGCCAGATGCCGCTGGTGGCGCCCAGGTTGGCGCCGAAGAGGATCGCGATGCCGCCAGCGAGCTGGATCAGCCCAGTGCTGATGAAGGCGATGGTGAGCAGGGAAACCAGGGTCGAGGATTGCAGCAGGAAGGTGCCGAACAGGCCGAACAGCAGGCTCTTGCCGCGGGTCGCGGTGCTTTTTTCCAGCCAGCGCTCCAGCTGGCTGCCGGCGAGGTCGCGCAGGCCTTCTTCCAGGCACTGCATGCCGAACAGGAACAGCGCCAGGCCCGCCCCCAACTGCAGCAGACCGGCGCTGGACCAGAAGGTGTAGCCCAGGGTGACCGCGACCAGCAGCAGAAGCAGCGGACGCAGGTGCTTCTTCAGGCCGCTCAGGTTCATGGGCTACCCACAGGACTTACCCGGCAAGCCGGGCTGGCGGGGCGACCACGCCGCCCCGGAAAGGGACGATGGATCAGTCCTTCTTGTAGCCGCTGGTGGTGCAGCCCAGGCAGCGCACGAAGGCAGCCTTGCCCGGCTCGACGACCAGGGCCTTGCCCGCTTCGCCGATGTTGCCGCCGGCGGCGCTGAACGGCAGGGTCACCACGAAGGCCGCGGCGCCCACCACGGTGGCAGCGATCAGCAACGGGCGGGCGAAGATCAGGTCGCCCATCATCGCGTAGGCCGGCGGGGCCTCGACGGTGTAGGTCGGGTCACCGCTGACGTTGCTCACCGCGTCCTGGGCAACAGCCGGCAGCACCGAGAATGCACAGACCAGTGCCATTGCAGTGGCGGTGGTGCGGAACAGGGTCATGGAAGGAAGTCCTTTTTTGTTTAGTTGGGCAGGCAGACTGCCATAACTATAACAGCGCTCCATGACTTGTCGCGTGACAGCCTTCAATCGCCGAAGAAAGCGTACTGAGGCTTTTTCGGTACAAAAGGCCGGTAGAAATCCAGCATGCGTCGCAGGTCGGCAGCCTCGTCGCCAGTGGGCCAGAATGGCTCGCCGATGACGATGCGCCGGCCCGGGTAGTCCAGCGCCGCCAGGACGATGGGCACGCCCGCGCCACGGGCGATGTGGTAGAAGCCCATTTTCCAGCGCTCGACCTTCCTGCGCGTGCCCTCCGGGGAGAGGATCAGCATCATCTCGCGGTTATCGCGGAAGGCCTGTATCGCCTGGTCCACGGTGTTGAGCTTGAGATGGCGCTGGATCGGGATGCCGCCCCAGCGGCGCAGCAGGCCGCCGAAAGGTGCGCGGAAAATGGTGTGTTTGCCGAACCAGCGGGCATTCAGGCGCAGCACGAACTTGGCCGCCAGAAAGAGGACGAAATCCCAGTTGGACGTGTGGTGCGCGCCGATCACCACGAACTTGTCGAGCTTGGGCAGGGCGCCCTCGATACGCCAGCCGGCGATGCGCAGCATGCTGTGACCGAGCGCCTCGGCGAACGGGTTGCGGGGCAGATAGTTGCCGGACATGAATCACCTGGAGGCCCCTCTTCGGGGGCCGTTGTTGTTATGGCAGAAGGTGGAACAGGCAGATCGCGGCAGCTTAGCGGCCGCCGCGCGCCTTCAGCGTTGGCAGCGCGGACAGTAGACGCTGGCGCGCTGGCCGAGGCGCACGTCGCGCAGGGTCGTGCCACAGACCTTGCACGGCTCGCCGCCGCGTCCGTAGGCGAAGAGTTCCTGCTGGAAGTAGCCGGGTTGGCCATCGCCACCGACGAAGTCGCGTAGCGTGGTGCCGCCACGTTCGATGGCGGTGGCGAGGATACGCTTGATCTCCTGGGCGAGTTTCACGTAGCGCGCCCGAGAGAGGGTCCCGGCCTCGCGGCGGGGGTCGATGCCGGCCGCGAACAACGCCTCGGTGGCGTAGATGTTGCCCACCCCGACCACCACCGCGTTGTCCATGATGAACGGCTTCACCGCCATGCTGCGGTTACGCGACAGCTGGAACAGGCGCTCACCTTCGAAGGCGTCGGTCAGCGGCTCCGGGCCGAGGTGGCGCAGCAGTTCGTGCTCCAGCGGTGTCAGGCTCCAGAGCAGCGCGCCGAAGCGTCGCGGATCGGTATAGCGCAGCGCCATGCCCGACTCCAGCTCGATATCCACATGCTCGTGGCGCGCGGCCGGCGTGCCGCTTTCCACCAGGCGCAGGCTGCCGGACATGCCCAGGTGGCTGATCAGCGTGCCCACCTCGGCATTGAGCAGCAGGTACTTGGCGCGCCGCTCCACCTGCACGATGCGCTGCCCGGACAGACGCACATCCAGATCCTCGGGGATCGGCCAGCGCAACCGGCGCTCACGGACAACCACGCGGCTGACGCGCTGGCCCTCGAGGTGGGGCGCAATGCCCCGGCGGGTGGTTTCGACTTCAGGTAATTCAGGCATGGATCACAACTGCATGGGAGCTTTCTGTAGGAGCGAGCTTGCTCGCGAACGAATTGACCGGCAACCCCTGCATCAAGCGCGCTCCGACAATGGGAAGAAGCCCTCAGTCCAGGGCACGGGCCAGCTGGATCAGGTCCTCACGCCAGGGCGCCGCCTTGGGCAGCGCAAGGAAAGACGTGTTGAGGAAGCCTTCGCGCGCTTCGTAGGTGAAGGGCTCGCCGCGCACGTTCAGCACTTCGCCACCAGCGCCTTCCAGCACGCCCTGGGCGGCCGCCGTGTCCCACTGGCTGGTCGGTGCCAGGCGCGGATAGCAGTCCGCCGAGCCTTCGGCGAGCAGGCAGAACTTCAGCGAGCTGCCGATGTTGGCCAGGTCCAGGTTGCCAAAGCGCTGGGCGAGGCCGGACAGCAGGCTTTCCTGCTGAGCGCTGGAGTGGCGCTTGCTGGCCACCACGGTGAAGACGTCGTCCGGCTCGGTGCGCACCTCGATGGCCTCGGGCTCGCCGCCGCGCTCCTCGCGCCAGGCACCCAGGCCGGTGCCGCCGTAGTAGCAGCGACCGCTGGCAGGAATGCCGACCACGCCGAAGACCACGCGGCCATGCTCGATGAGCGCCACGTTGACCGTGAATTCGTCACTGCCGGAAATGAATTCCTTGGTGCCGTCCAGCGGGTCCACCAGCCACCAGCGGCTCCACTGCGCACGCTGCTCCAGCGGGATGTCGCAATCCTCCTCGGACAGCACCGGAACCTCCGGCGCCAGCGTGCGCAGGCCGTCGGCCAGGACGCGATGGGCGGCAAGGTCAGCCGCGGTCAGCGGCGACTCGTCGGATTTGCTCTGGACATCCAGGTCGGCCTGCCAGAACGGCAGGATCACATCGCCCGCCTTGTGCACCAGGTCGATCACGGCCGGCAGAAAAGCATTCATCACGGTTGGAATTCCCCTCGTTGGGTCAGCAGGTCGCGCACCAGGTAGAGCGCCGCCAGGGCCCTTCCTTCACTGAACTGGGCATTCTGCGCAAGGCTGGAAAGCTCGCGCAGGCTGATCTTGTCCACGCCCATCGGCTCCGGCTCGTCACCGGGCAACGACTCCTCGTAGAGGTCGCGGGCGAGCACCACCTGGATTCGCTGGCTCATGTAGCCGGGCGACAGCGACAGCTCGGTGATGTACTCGAGCTGACGGGCGCCATAGCCGGCCTCCTCCTTGAGCTCGCGGTTGGCGGCGTCGAGGATGTCCTCGCCCGGCTCCACCAGGCCCTTGGGCAGCGACAGCTGGTACTCGTCGACCCCGGCGCAGTATTCCTCGACCAGCACGGCGTGTTCGGCATCGAGCATGGCGATCACCATCACCGCGCCGTAGCCCTGCCCCTTGCCCACCAGGCGTTCGTAGGTACGCTCGACGCCATTGGAGAAGCGCAGCTGCAGCTCCTCGACGGCAAAAAGCCGGCTTCTGGCAACGATCTCTCGGGCGAGGACCGTGGGTTTCTGACGCATGGGGCGACTCCTGGGGGTGGCCGGGTCGGCTATGATAACCCGCCTTTTCCGATTCTCCGTGTCAGATATCGCGCCGATTCCGTCCGCCGGCGGCGCAATTGCGACACTCTTTTGCGAAAGCCCAGCATGCCAAGCCTGCCCTGGAACCAGATCGACACCGTCCTGCTGGACATGGACGGCACCCTGCTCGATCTGCATTTCGACAACCATTTCTGGCTCGAACACCTGCCGCAACGCTATGCCGAGCACCACGGAATCAGCCGTGCCCAGGCGGACGCCGAGCTGCTGCCGCTGTTCCGCGACAACGCAGGCCTGCTCAACTGGTACTGCCTGGACTTCTGGAGTCGCGAGCTGAAGCTGTCGATGCTGGACCTCAAGCACGAAGTCGCCGACCTCATCGCCCTGCGCCAGGACGCCGACCTGTTCCTCGCCGAACTGCGCCGCCACGGCAAGCGCGCTGTGCTGATCACCAATGCGCACCGCGATTCGCTGTCGCTGAAGATGCAGCGGGTGGAGCTGTCGCCCTGGTTCGACCGCCTGATCAGCTCCCACGACTACGGCTTCCCCAAGGAAGACCAGCAGTTCTGGCAGGCGCTGCATGCGGACGTCGGCTTCGACCCGGCGCGCAGCCTGTTCATTGACGACAGCCTGCCGATCCTGCGTGCTGCGCGGACCTTCGGCGTCGCGCACCTGCTGGCGGTACGCCAGCCGGATAGCCGCCAGGGGCCGAAGGACACCGAGGAATTCGACGCCCAGGAAGACTATCGGGCGCTACTCGAGGGGTTGTGAAACGCGAGCTGCAGAAACAACGAGCCCGGCGCTGGGCCGGGCTCGTCGACGTCATTCCGGAATCCGCAGCACCTGGCCGGGATAGATCTTGTCCGGATGGCTGAGCATCGGCTTGTTCGCCTCGAAAATCTTGTTGTAGAGGTTGGCGTTGCCGTATTCCGCCTTGGCGATGGCGCTCAGGGTGTCGCCCTTCTTCACGGTGACGAAGCGTGCTTCGGGCGCCGGAGCGGCGGCGGCAGCGACGGTGATGTGGTCCTCCACACCCGATACGCCGGCGACGTTGCCCAACGCGAGCAGAATCTTCTCCTTCTCCTCCTGGCTGGCCACTTCACCGGTGGCAATCACCTTGTCGCCCTCGACGCTGACCTGGATATTCGGATTACCCAGGCCAACCTTGGCGATGTGGTCCTTGAGCGACTCGGCGGCCTGCGCCTCCTGGCCCACAATGCTTTCCCACAGCTTTTCGCCGGCCTCCTTCACGAACGCAAAAATGCCCATTTCCAACCTCCCTACGGTTACAGTGATAGGCGGCCGGCATTGGGCAGACCGCGCGCCCCTGGAGTCTAGACGGCGACTTCCATGACGCCTGACGGAAAACTCCTAATCGCCTCCCGACCCGACAGAACGCCCCGGAGCCTTCCCGCCGATGGACATCAAGCAGCTGAAATTCCTCTGCGCCCTGGACGAGACGCGGCATTTCGGCCAGGCAGCGGCGCGCTGCCATGTCACCCAGCCGACGCTATCCATGCGCCTGCGCAACCTGGAGGAAGAACTCGGCCTGGAACTGGTGCGCCGTGGGCAGCGCTTCGAGGGCTTCACCGAAGCCGGCGAGCGGGTGTTGGCCTGGGCCCGCAGCCTGCTGGCGGCCCATGACGGGCTGTACGCCGAAGCGGCCGCCTGCCGCGGCCAGTTGGTCGGTACCCTGCGCCTGGGCCTGGTGCCACTGGCGGGGTTCGATCCCATGCGGCTGATCGAGCTGTTCGCCCAGCGCCATCCGGAGCTGCGCTTCCAGCTGTTCGCCCTGAGCTCGGAAAACATCCTCGAAGGCTTGGGCCGCAACCAGCTGGACCTTGGCCTGTCCTACCTCGACCGCCTCGACCGCGAGCACTTCGACAGCCTCGAACTGGCCGCCACGCGCATGGGCCTGCTGCACGACCGCCGCCACTTCCAGATCGACAACCCGACCCTGAGCTGGGACGCCCTCGCGGAACTGCCGCTGGGCCTGCTTTCCTCCGGCATGCACTTCCGCCAGTCCATCGACCACGGCTTCCGCAGCCGCGGCCTGACACCCCAGGCACGCCTCGAGACCGACGCCGTGCACCAACTGGTGCAGGCCGTGGAGCGCGGGCTTTGCTGCGCAATCATGCCGCTGGGCAGCGGGCTGGACACCCAGGGCGAGCATTTCGCTCTGACCCCGATAGACGACGCGCACACCCTGTCACCACTGGGCCTGATCCTGCGCCGCAGCGAACCGCGCTCGGCGTTGGCCGAAGCCTGCTTTCGCGAAGCGGCGGCCCTGCTGGACGATTCCGGGAGCGACTGATAGAGCGCGTCGATCATTACATCGACAGCAGCCATTAGACGCTATCCCGGCATCGGCATAGGCTGTTCGCATTACTAGAACCACAGGGCTCAGCCCATGCCTTGCCTGATCACCCGCCCGGCCAGCGCCGCGGTCCGGGACGTCGCCGCGCCTGCCGACGGCTACAGCTACGCCGAACTCACCCCGGAGCACGCCACCGGTCACGCCGTGCTGGCCGGAGAAATCGCCCTGGCGATTGCCTACAACGGGCTGAACCAGGCGGTCATGATGGTCTCGCCGAACGACCTGGAAGACTTCGTCTACGGTTTCAGCCTCGGCGCCGGCCTCATCGAATCCATCGACGACATCTATGACGTGAGCCTGACGCCCCACGACGATGCCATCGCCGCCGAGGTACAAGTCAGCAACCGCGCCTTCTGGGCCCTCAAGGACCAGCGCCGGCAACTGGCCGGCAGTACCGGTTGCGGCCTGTGCGGCGTCGAGGCATTGGACCAGGCGCTGCCCGACCTGCCCGTGCTGCCGGGAGCGCCGTTGCCGCCTGCCGCGCACCTGGAACATCTGCGCGAGCGGGTCAACGCAGTCCAGGAGATCGGCCGCCGCAGCGGCGCCCTGCATGCTGCGCTGTTCGTCGATGCCGCCGGGGAAATCCGCCTTTGCCGCGAGGACATTGGCCGCCACAACGCCCTCGACAAGCTGGTCGGCGCACTCAAGCGCCAGCGCCTGGAACTGGCTGGCGGCTTCGCCGTGGTCACCAGCCGCTGCAGCCTGGAACTTATCCACAAGGCCGTGCGCGGCGGGCTCTCGACCCTGGTCAGCCTCTCCGCGCCCACCGCGCTCACCGTGCAGTGGGCCCGCGAGCACAACCTGAACCTGATCCACCTGCCCCACCGCAGCGCGCCGCGCATCTACAGCCCGCCCCCGCCAGCCGCCTGAACGCCCGCTTTCGAATAAAGAGACCCCATGAGCCTGCAGCAAGAGAATCCCCGCTACCAACCCTACAAGGGCGCCGCCGCCGGCTGGGGCGCGCTGATCAGCGTCACGCGCTTCTGGCTGGACAGCAAACAGCCGTTCAAGAACCTGCGCGCGCTGCTCAAGACCAACCAGAACGGCGGCTTCGACTGCCCCGGTTGCGCCTGGGGCGATTCGCCGGAAGACGGCCGGGTGAAGTTCTGCGAGAACGGCGCCAAGGCAGTGAACTGGGAAGCCACCAAGCGCCGAGTGGACCCGGCCTTCTTCGCCCGCCATAGCGTGAGTTCGCTGCGCGAGCAGAGCGACTACTGGCTCGAGTACCAGGGCCGCCTGACCGAACCGATGCGCTACGACCCGGCCACCGACCGCTACCAGCCGATCGCCTGGGATGACGCCTTCGCCTTGATCGCGCGGCACCTGAATGCGCTGGAAAGCCCGAATCAGGCCGAGTTCTACACCTCGGGGCGGGCCAGCAACGAAGCGGCCTTCCTTTACCAGCTGTTCGTCCGCGCCTTTGGCACCAACAACTTCCCCGACTGCTCGAACATGTGCCACGAGGCCAGCGGCGTCGCCCTGGGCCAGAGCGTCGGCATCGGCAAGGGAACGGTCACCTTCGACGACTTCGAGCACGCCGACGCGATCTTCGTCTTCGGCCAGAACCCGGGCACCAACCACCCGCGCATGCTCGAACCGCTGCGCGAGGCGGTGAAGCGCGGCGCCCAGGTGGTCGCCTTCAACCCACTGAAGGAGCGCGGCCTGGAACGCTTCCAGCATCCGCAGCACGCCCTGGAAATGCTCACCAACGGCTCCGAGCCGCTGAACACCGCGTTCTTCCGCCCGGCGCTGGGCGGCGACATGGCCGCCGTGCGCGGCATCGCCAAGTTCCTCCTGCTATGGGAGCGCCAAGCCCAGGCCAAGGGTGAGCCGGCGGTGTTCGATCATGAGTTCATTGCCGAGCACACCCAGGGCGTCGACGCCTACCTCGCTGCCGTCGACGACACCCGCTGGGAGCACATCGTCCAGCAGTCGGGCCTGAGCCTGGAGGAGATCGAGCAGGCCGCGCTCATGTACCGCCGCGCCGAGCGGGTGATCGTCTGCTGGGCCATGGGCATCACCCAGCACCACCATTCGGTGCCGACCATCCAGGAGCTGGTCAGCCTGCAGCTGCTGCGCGGCAACGTCGGCCGCCCCGGCGCCGGCCTGTGCCCGGTGCGCGGCCACAGCAACGTACAGGGCGACCGCACCATGGGCATCAACGACCGCCCGCCGGCCGCGTTGCTGGACGCCATCGAACGGCGCTTCCAGTTCAAGGTGCCGCGCGAGAACGGCCACAACACCGTCGAGGCGATCAACGCCATGCTCGATGGCAAGTCCAAGGTGTTCATCGGCCTGGGCGGCAACTTCGCCCAGGCGACCCCGGACAGCCCGCGCACCCACCAATCCCTGCGCAATTGCGCGCTGACCGTGCAGATCAGCACCAAGCTCAACCGCAGCCACCTCACCGTCGGCGGCGATGCGCTGATCCTGCCGTGCCTGGGCCGCACCGACATCGACCGCCAGGCCGAAGGCCCGCAGGCGGTGACCGTGGAAGATTCCTTCAGCATGATCCACGCCTCCTTCGGCCAACTGGAGCCATCGTCGAAGCAGATGCGCTCAGAGCCCGCCATCATCGCCGGCATCGCCAAGGCCACCCTGGGCAACCACCCGGTGGACTGGGACGCGCTCATCGCCAACTACGACCGCATCCGCGACCTGATCGCCGACACCATCCCCGGCTTCACCGACTTCAACCGGCGGGTGGCCAACCCGGGCGGCTTCCACCTGGGCAACTCGGCCGGTTCGCGGCGCTGGAATACAGCCAGCGGCAAGGCCAATTTCCATCCTCATCCGCTGCCGGCGGACCTGGTCCACGCGAAGATCCGCGAGACCGGCCAGGAACCGCACCTGATCCTGCAGACGCTGCGCTCCCACGACCAGTACAACACCACCATCTACGGCCTGGACGATCGCTACCGCGGCGTGCGCGGGCATCGCGAGGTGGTGTTCGCCAACGAGGCCGACATCCGCCGCCTGGGCTTCGAGCCCGGCGAGAAGGTCGACATGGTCTCGCTCTGGTCCGACGGCGTGGACCGCCGCGTCAGCGGCTTTACCCTGCTGGCCTATGACGTTCCTGCCGGGCAGGCCGCAGCCTACTACCCCGAAACCAATCCGCTGGTGCCGCTGGACAGCCACGGCGTGGGCAGCCACACGCCGACCTCGAAGTTCGTCGCCATCCGCCTCGAGAAGGCGCGGCCGAGTTTGCGGATCGTCTAGCGCACCCCTCGGCGCTTCGCTCGGAGCGCCGCCTGCCTCCCGCTTGCTTGCTCGCGAAGTTTTTCGGGCGCACCGTCGCCATGCCCTGGGAAAAATCCGCTAGACACACACAGAGGAGGAAGAGGCTGAAGGAAAAACTCGGAAGGAACAGGGCGTATTTCGTGAAAAGCCATCATTTCAATGGCATTTTGTGAGAATAACACCTCACAAATGGAACCCTGGAATAACGCTCAGACCGCCCGAAATCGAAAAAGTTCTGACCACAAATCAAATACTTGCAATATTTGATGAAAGTCGTGTTACTCGTCGGAAGCCCCTTGTCAGAGCCTTCGCACGAACCGAGGATCGCTCCCAACATCCCCACAGAGAGATCCTCTCTATGAAGTACTCCTCGATGCTCCTGTTGTCCTTTGCGCTGGTCGGTGGCACCGCCTACGCGGACGGCGACACCCGTGCCGGCGTCGGTGGCGCCCTGGGCGGGGTATTGGGTTCGGTCATCGGCCAATCGGTCGGTGGCAGCACCGGCGCCGCTATCGGTAGTGGTATTGGCGGTGCGGCCGGTGGTGCGGTCGGTGCCCGCCGCGGCAACAAGACTGAAGCTGCCATCGGCGGCGGCCTGGGCGCAGCCGGCGGCCAGGTAATCGGCAACAAGGTCGGCGGCACTACGGGCGGCCTGATCGGTGCGGCCCTGGGTGGCGGTGCCGGCGGCGCGCTGGGCAACCACTATGCCGACAACGACCGCGACGACGATGATGACGATTACCGCCACGGCTACCGTCGCGCGCGCTACGACGATCGCTATGACCGCCACTGGCACGACAACGGTCGTCACCGCGGCTGGTACAAGCACAAGCACCACCGTCGCGACTGGGATTGATCTGCGGCATTGCTGACCGCGATCAGTCCACGGAAACGACGACTGACAGCCGGGCCTGATTGCCCGGCTGTTTTGTGTGCGGGACAATTCTCCCGATAATTCCTAAATTCAGGTTCGCAACATGCGTAAGACTCTTTCGGTTCTGGCATTGGCCCTGCTGGCCAGCCACGCAGTGGCCGACGACACCAAGACCGCCATTGGCGGCGGTGTCGGTGGCGCGCTCGGCAACGTGGTCGGCGGCGCCCTGGGCGGCTCCACCGGTGCGGCCATTGGTGCTGGCGTAGGTGGTGCGGCAGGCGGCGCGATGGGCGCGAAGAACGGCAACAAGACCGAGGCGGCCATCGGCGGCGGCCTGGGTGCGGCCGGCGGTTCGGTCATCGGCAACAAGGTCGGCGGCTCGACCGGCAGCGCCATCGGCGCGGGCCTGGGCGGCGCAGCCGGGGGCGCGCTGGGCAACCACATGGCCGACGACAACGACGATGACCACCACAGCAGCGGCCACAGCCACAATAAGGGCAAAGGCCACTACAAGCACAAACACAAGCATCACGACGACTGACGGATGCCCGTGTGAAAAAGCCCGCCTATTGGCGGGCTTTTTTCGTTCAGGCCTGCAGCCTGGCTGCCGACGGCAATACCGAGAGCAGCGCACTCAGCTCGGCGGGTGGACGCCGCTCGATGCGCCAGTACTCCCCGCCGTCATCGGTGCGTGCGAGCCAGCCGCCATCCACCAGCGCTCTTCGCAGCAGCAGGTGGTCGCCCAGGCATTCCTGGGGGCGCAGCCGTTCGTTGAGCTCGCGCTCGCTCCAGCGCTGTCGGGCCGGCAATCGCGACCACAGCACCCAGAGGCAGGCCTCGCGGTGGCTGTGTTTCTTCGGCCAGCGCTGCAGGCAACCGTCGTCATCGAAATAGCGCCGCCATTGCTCGACGCGACGAAAATCCACCACCGTCTCGGGTTCGACCCCACGCGCCAGGCGCGTTTCGGCCTGATGGCTGGCGCGCAGCGCCTGGTAGTTGCGAAAGCCCACCGCGCGGGCGAGCAGGTTGAGCAGTTCGACATGACCGGGACGCTCGGGCGAGTCGTCCAGCTGGCGCGCCAGCGATCTGGCGAGGGCGGAGATATCGGGGGCGTGATAGGGCAAGCGTTGCCTGGACACAGTGCAATCCTCGTTGCGTGCCAAGACCTCGCGCGGGAGGTTATCGGGGGTCGCCATTCCGATGCGGCACGGGGAAGTGTGTCGGATCGTCAAAAGTGCGGGGAACCGCGCGGCAGGTTTAGCGCTCTCCATACGGAGGCGGCGACGCCTGGGTGAACTGCCGACCGGCGGCCAGCATAGGCCGGACGCGCCATCCGGGACAAGCCCCCGTGTCATCCCGTCGGCCTGGTATAGGCTTGTGCGGAAGGGATCACTGGCTACAAGGAGTTACTCGTGAAAGCGCTTGCTGCCGCCGGACTGCTGCTGACGCTCTGCGCCGCACAGACCGCGCACGCCGGGGACTGGCAGGTCTGCCAGCTGGAAGTGGAAATCACCGGCGCGCTCAAGCCGCCCGTGCGCGGCCTGGAAGGCCGGGTCGAATCGGCCAGGCCGCGCTCGGCGGGCACCGAGTGTCCGAAATCGGGGGCGCTGATCGCCTTCGAACCGGAAAGCGCCGACTGGCAGAGCCGCATCCCGAGCAAGCATTGGCCGCAGCCAGGGCAAAGGGTCTGGATGCGCTACCAGTACCTGGACGGCATCTGCAAGGGCGACGGCAACAGCCGGCCGTGCCGCATCGAGCATTACCCGATGGGCTGGTGACCGGCACCCAGGCGAATCAGCCCCGCACCAGGACTTCCATCGCCTCGCGCAGCGGCGGCGGAATCGACACCGGCCGGTTGCTCGCCCGATCCACGAACACGTGCACGAACTTGCCCGCCGCGCAGGCCAGTTCCTCACCCTCGCGGAAGATCGCCAGCTCGTACTGCACCGAGCTGTTGCCCAGCTTGCCGACCCGCAGGCCGACCTCGATGCGCTCGGGGAAGGCCACCGGCGCGAAATAGTCGCAGCTGGAGCTGACCACGAAGCCCACCACGTCGCCATCGTGGATATCCAGGCCGCCGCGCTCGATCAGGTAGGTGTTCACCGCCGTGTCGAAGAAGCCGTAGTAGGTCACGTTGTTCACGTGGCCGTAGATGTCGTTGTCGTGCCAGCGGGTGGTGATCGGCTGGAAGTGCGCGTAGTCGGCGCGGCTGGGGTGCTGTTCGCTCATCGGGGTCTCAGAAGGCGGCTCGGTAGATGGCCAGCGCGTCGCTCTCGCTGACATCGCGGGGATTATTCACCAGCAGGCGCTGCTGCAACATGGCATCAGCGGCCAGGCGCGGCAGGCTGTCTTCCGGTACGCCGGCGTCGCGCAGGCGCGAGGGCAGGCCGCTGCGCGGGCTGAGGTCGGCCAGTTCGGCGATGAACTGCTCGGTGCGGTCGGCATCGCTGCGCAGGCGCTGGCCCAGCAGCAGCGGCGCCAGTTCGGCGTAGAGCGGGCCGGCATTGGGCGCATTGAAGCGGATCACCTCGGGCAGCACCAGCGCATTGCTCAGGCCATGGGGAATGTGGAAGTGCCCGCCCAGCGGGTAGGCCAGCGCATGCACGGCGGCCACCGGGGCGTTGGCGAAGGCCTGCCCGGCCAGGCAGGCACCCAGCAGCATGGCCTGGCGCGCCTCGCGGTTGCGGCCGTTGTGCACCGCTTCGTCGAGGTTCAATGCCAGCAGGCGCAGCGCTTCGCGGGCCAGCAGGTCGGACAGCGGGTTCTTCTTCAGCTTGCTGGTGTAAGCCTCGATGGCGTGGACCATGGCGTCGATGCCGGTGGCGGCGGTGACCGCCGGCGGCAGACCGAGGGTGAGTTCGGCGTCGAGCACGGCCAGGTCTGGCAGCAAGTGCGGGCTGACCACGCCCATCTTGGTGGTCTCGCCGGTGGTGACGATGGCGATGGGTGTGACTTCCGAGCCGGTACCGGCGGTGGTCGGCACCTGGATCAGCGGCAGGCGCGGGCCACGGGCGTTGCCGACGCCGAAGACATCCTTCAGCCCTTGTGTCGCCTGCGGATGGGCCAGCAGCGCGACCAGCTTGGCGACGTCCATCGAGCTGCCGCCGCCGAAGCCTATCACCAGTTGCGCGGCCATCCGCCGCGCCTGGTCGGCGGCATCCAGCACGATGCTTTCCGGCGGGTCCGCCAGCACCTGGTCGAAGACTTCCACCGACACGCCGGCCATGCTGAAGCCCGGCAGCACACCGTCGAGCATGTTCAGGCGGGTAATGCCCGGGTCGGTGACGATGAGCACGCGCTGGGCGCCGCGCTCGCGGCAAAGTTCGCCCAGGCGGGCGGCGGAACCACTTTCGCAGAGGATCTGCGCGGTGGTGGCGAAGCTGAAAGGCTGCATGACGGTCCCCTTCTTGTTGTGCTCGCTGGCCCGTCGGAAAGCGGGCCGTCCAGGACACAGAGATTAATCCGTCGCCACTGGCCCTCCGCCCCCTTCTTGGAGGGGGGCAGGACGGCCAGCATAGCAAAACCACCCGACAATCACGGAATCATGTATCGCAGTGCGAAACGATAATTCACAAGGTGAATGCGCCACTGGAAGTGTCTACGTAAGCTCCATGCAGAAACGAAAAAGGCCGACATTGCGTCGGCCTTTTCTTCATCGGGGACAGGTCAGACAGCGACCGGCGCCTTGATGTGCGGGTGGGCTTCATAGCCGACCAGTTCGAAGTCCTCGAAGCGGAAGTCGAACAGGTCCTTCACCGCGGGGTTGATCTTCATGGTAGGCAACGGCAGCGGCTGTCGGGTCAGTTGCAGGTCGGCCTGTTCCAGGTGGTTGGCGTACAGGTGGCAGTCACCGCCGGTCCAGATGAACTCGCCCGGTAGCAGCCCCGCGACCTGCGCGACCATCAGGGTCAGCAGCGCGTAGCTGGCGATATTGAAGGGCACGCCGAGGAAGATATCGGCCGAGCGCTGGTACAACTGGCAGCTGAGCTTGCCATCGGCCACATAGAACTGGAACAGCGCGTGGCACGGCGGCAGGGCCATCTCGTCGATCAGCGCAGGGTTCCACGCGGAGACGATCAGCCGGCGCGAGTCCGGGTTCTTCTTCAGCATCTCCATCAGGTTGGCGATCTGGTCGATGTGGCGGCCGTCCGGCGCCGGCCAGGAGCGCCACTGGTAGCCATAGACCGGGCCCAGGTCGCCGTTCTCGTCGGCCCATTCGTCCCAGATCGAGACGCCGTTTTCCTTCAGGTAAGCGATGTTGGTCGAACCTTTGAGGAACCACAGCAGCTCATGGACGATCGACTTGAGGTGGCACTTCTTGGTGGTCACCAGCGGGAAGCCTTCGGCGAGGTCGAAACGCATCTGGTGGCCGAACACACTGTAGGTGCCGGTGCCGGTGCGGTCGCTCTTGAAGGTGCCGTGTTCGCGCACGTGGCGCATGAGGTCGAGGTACTGTTTCATCGCTGCGGTTCCACCCGAAAGCCGGTCGGTGGGCTCTGCGGTGCGGCTCCCAGGTGGGCCGCCGGCAGGACCAATCGCCCGGCAGAATCTGAACAAGCGGCAATACTAAGGGCCTGGGCACGCTATCGCCAGTCCGACCGACGGACCGGCTGCGTGGCCGATGGAAGCACCCAGCGTCACGATTCAAGCGGCGACAGACCGCCCCCCAACCGTTCGCCTGTTGCAAGAGAGGTCGTCATGTCCGAGGCACAGCTGCCCGCCTTTCCCCTTTCCCGCCGCCGCCTGCTGGCGGTGGCCTGCGCCAGCGCTGCCCTCGGCGGTGTGCTGCTCAGCCCCGCCGCGCGTACCTGGGCCGCGCTGACGCCCCAGGCCGAGAAGGAGCTGGAAGGCTTCATGACGCTCTCCCAGCGCCTCACAGGGCGCAGCAACCTCGACCCGCGAATCGGCCAGCGCCTGTTCCAGGCTCTGGCGCAGCGCGACACCGCGCTCCAGCAAAGCCTGGCCGAGCTGCTCGGGCACCTGGGCGACGCCCCGGACAGCTGGAACGAACGCCAGCAATGGCTGGCCCGGCAGATCCTCGGCGGCTGGTACCTGGGGCAGATCGGCGATGACACCAGCGCCACGGTCGTCACCTACGAACAGGCACTGATGTTCCGCGCGGTGGACGACGTGCTGGTGATCCGCAGCTATTGCCCGAACAAGCCGGGCTTCTGGGCGGCGCAGCCCAGCGAACGGGGGGCGTGAAGATGGCGCAGACTCAACGTGCGGATTTCGTGGTGGTCGGCTCCGGCGTGGCCGGCGCACTGGTCGCTCACCAACTGGCCCTGGCCGGCAAGGACGTGCTCATTCTCGAAGCTGGCCCGCGCATGGGCCGCTGGGAAATCGTCGAGCGCTTCCGCAACCAGGCGGACAAGTCCGACAACCAGGCGCCCTATCCGTCCAGCCCGCATGCGCCGCACCCGCAGTTCAAGCCGGACAACCACTACCTGATCCAGAAGGGCGAACACCCCTACGACGTGCAGTACATCCGCGCCGTGGGCGGCACCACCTGGCACTGGGCGGCGTCCGCCTGGCGCTTCTTGCCCAACGACTTCAAGCTGCGCAGCCTCTACGGTGTGGGGCGTGACTGGCCCATCGAATATGGCGAGCTGGAGCCCTGGTACCAGCGCGCCGAGGAGGAACTGGGCGTCTGGGGGCCGGGCGACGAGGAACTCGACTCGCCGCGCAGCCAGCCCTACCCGATGCCTCCGCTGCCGCTGTCGTGGAACGAGCAGCGCATCAAGACGCTGCTGAACGCCAACGGCTACCGCGTGGTCACCGAACCCGTGGCGCGCAACAGCCGCCCCTACGATGGCCGCCCGACCTGCTGCGGCAACAACAACTGCATGCCGATCTGCCCCATCGGCGCCATGTACAACGGCATTGTCCACGTCGAGAAGGCCGAAGCCGCCGGCGCGCGGCTGATCGACAACGCCGTGGTGTTCAAGCTGGAGAAAGGCGACGGCGGCAGGATAGTCACGGCGCTGTACAAGGACCCGCAGGGTAATGAAGTAAGGGTCGAGGGCGACACCTTCATCCTCGCCGCCAACGGCATCGAAACACCCAAGCTGATGCTGATGTCCGAGGTCGGCAACAGCTCCGACATGGTCGGCCGCAACCTCATGGACCACCCCGGCACCGCCGTGCAGTTCTACGCCGACGAGAAGCTCTGGCCAGGACGCGGCCCGCAGGAGATGACCTCCATGGTGGGTTTCCGCGATGGCGCTTTCCGCAGCGAGTACGCGTCGAAGAAGATCCACCTGTCCAACCTCTCGCGCACCGACCAGGTCGCCGCCGAGCTGATCCGCCACGGACCGCTGCTGCTGGGACACGACCTGGAGGCGAAGATCCGCGACCGCGCGGCGCGTTTCGTGCGCTTCGACAGTTTTCACGAAATCCTCCCGCACCCGGAGAACCGTATCGTCCCCAGCGCCACCGAGCGCGACGCGGTGGGCATTCCCAAGCCCGAATTCACCTATGCGATGGACGACTACGTGCGCAAGAGTGCCGTGCATACCCGCGAGGTCTACGCCCATGCGGCCGAGTTGCTGGGTGGCGAAGACATCCAGTTCGTCGACAACTTCGCCAACAACAACCACATCACCGGCACCGTACTGATGGGCGCCGACCCGAAGGACTCGGTGGTGGACACGCAGTGCCGCAGCCACGATCACCCCAACCTGTTCATCGCCAGCAGTGGCGTGATGCCCACCGTCGGTTCGGTGAATTGCACCCTGACCATCGCCGCCCTGGCCCTGCGCCTGGCCGAGCACCTGAAGCGGGAGGCCCAGGCATGAAACGATTCCTGCTGCTCGCCCTGCTGGCCGCGCCGCTGGCCTCCCACGCCGCCAAGGCGTTGGACCCGGCGCCGGCGGAGCTGCTGCAACGCGGCGAATACCTGGCCCGCGCTGGCGACTGCGCGGCCTGCCACACTGCGCCGGGCGGCAAGCCCTTCGCCGGCGGCCTGCCACTGGCCACGCCACTGGGCGCGGTGTACTCCACCAACATCACCCCCGACCCGAAGACCGGCATCGGCAGCTACAGCTACGACGACTTCGCCCGCGCCGTGCGCGAAGGCGTAGCCAAGGGCGGCAGCCGGCTATACCCGGCCATGCCCTACACCGCCTACGCGAAAATCAACGACGAGGACATGAAGGCGCTCTACGCCTGGTTCCTCGAAGGCGGCGTGCAAGCCGTGGCACAACCCAACCAGGATTCCGACATTGCCTGGCCGCTGGACATGCGCTGGCCGCTGGCGATCTGGAACCTGCTGTTCCACGACGACTCGGTGTACCAGCCGAACCCGAAGCAGAGTCCGGCCTGGAACCGTGGCGCCTACCTCGTCCAGGGCCTGGCCCACTGCGGCACCTGCCACACCCCACGCGGCATGGCGTTCCAGGAAAAGGCCACGGACGAGCGAGGCACCGGCTTCCTCGCCGGCGCCGCGCTGGGCGGCTGGTACGCCTTCAACATCACACCCGATACCCACAGCGGCATCGGCGGCTGGAGCGACGCGGAGATCGTCCAGTACCTCAAGACCGGCCGCGTACCGGGCAAGGCACAGGCCGCCGGGCCCATGGCGGAAGCGGTGGAACACAGCTTCCAGTACATGACCGACGCCGACCTGCAGGCCATCGCCAGCTACCTGCGCAGTGTCCCGGAGGTCAGCGATGGCGAACGCAAGGCGCGCTTTGCCTGGGGCCAGCCGGCGGACGACGTGGTCACCCTGCGCGGCCAGGACTTCGCGGCGCAAAACAAAGACGACGGCGCGCGTCTCTACCTGGGCAATTGCGCCAGCTGCCATTCATGGAGCGGCGAAGGGGTGAAGGATGGCTACTATCCGATGCTGCTGAAGAACAGCGCCGTCGGCGCCCTGCAGCCGGACAACCTGGTACAGGTGGTACTCGGCGGCGTGCACCGCAAGGTGGGCAACGAAGACGTGTTCATGCCCGGCTTCGCCGGCACACTCAACGACGAACAGATCGCCACCCTGGTGAACTACCTCACCGCGCAGTTCGGCAATCCCGAAGTGAAGATCGACAGCGCGAGGGTCGCGGAGATTCGCCAACCCTAGCCCTGGCCCGGCAGCGGGCCCTCCGTCTACGAGGAGACGGAAGGCCCGCGTTGACAGCCTTCGCCTGCTCGCGGAAGCTCCGTTACCCACGGAGTCGCCGCACAACGGATGTCCATGCCCGCCAAGCCCCGGAAGCCTCGCCCCTCTACCGCCGCCGCTCGACCGACCGGCCTGCGTCGCGCGTGGCTTGCGGCCGTCGCCGGGCTATTGCTCCTGGCAACCATCGCGGTGTGGATCTGGGTCGAACAGGACGGCGGCGTGCAACTGCCCAGCGGCCATCCACCGATCCCGGTCACCGCCCCCAAGCCTTCGGCGCCGGCAGCGCAACCTGCGCAGCTGGTCGATGAATCCACCTGCAGCGGCTGCCACCAGACGCAGCTCAAGGATTGGCAAGGTTCCCATCACCAGCAGGCGATGAAGACAGCCACCGAGGGCAACGTGCTGGGCGACTTCGAAAACGTCACCTTCAAGGGTGAAACCGAGACCAGCCGCTTCTTCCGCAAGGACGGCGAGTACTGGGTCAACACCCCCGGCGCCGACGGCAGACCGGCGGACTTCAAGGTGGCCTACACCTTCGGTTTCGAACCGCTGCAGCAATACCTGCTCGAGTATCCCGGCGGCCGCCTGCAGGCCCTCGGCGTCGCCTGGGATAGCCGCAAGCACCAGTGGTTCCAGTTGATGCCCGGCCAGCGCATCGACTTCAAGGACGAACTGCACTGGACCCGGCCCGCACAGAACGCCAACTTCATGTGCATCGAGTGTCACACCACGGGCTTCAAGCGCAATTACGACGCGAAGACCGACAGCTTCGCCAGCCACTGGAACAGCCTCGGCGTCGGCTGCCAGGCCTGTCACGGGCCGGCGTCGAAGCATCTGGAGTGGGCGCAGAAGCCCGACCGCAACGCCGCCAAGGGTTTCGATGTGCCGCTGCAGAACGCCAGCCAGAGCACCGTCGTCGAGACCTGCGCACGCTGCCACGCCCGCCGCGCGCCGCTGGCCGACGGCTACCAGAACCAGCACCGCTTCATGGACGACTACCTGCCCAGCACCCTGACCCGCGAGCTCTACGAGATCGACGGCAAGATCAAGGACGAGGTCTTCGAGTGGGGCTCCTTCACCCAGAGCAGGATGTTCGCCAAGGGCGTGCAGTGCACCGACTGCCACAACCCCCACAGCGGCGAGCTGAAAGCGCCGGGCAACGGCGTCTGCCTGCAATGCCACAACACCTCCGGCAAGCCGGTGCGCCCGCAGATCGACGGCAAGGGCCTGCAGGCGAAGAACTACGACTCGCCCGAGCACACCCATCACCAACCCGGCACGCCCGGTGCGCAGTGCACCTCCTGCCACATGCCGGGGCGTTACTACATGGTCAACGACTACCGTCACGACCACGGTTTCACCCTACCCGACCCTGTCCATGCCCGCCGCATTGGCGCCCCGGATGCCTGCCAGGCCTGCCACCGCGACATGCCGGCCAAGCAGCTGGGCGCAACGTTCCGCGAGTGGTTCGCCAGCGAGTTGCCGGCCAAGCCCAACGCCTCCAGCAACCCGGCGCCGCGCTACGACGACACCCTGTGGAAAGCGCTCAACGGCAAGCCAGGCGCTTCCCGCGCGCTGCACCTGCTGCTGGCCTCGCCCGAGCTGCCGGCGATCCGTCGCGCGACCCTGCTGGCCGAACTGCCCAGCTACCCCAGCCAGCGCTCGCTGGAGCTGGTGGCCCTGAGCCTGAAAGACGTCGATCCGCTGGTACGCAACGCCGCCGTCGAAGCCCTGCCAGCGCTGGCGGGTGCCCCGCAGCAGGCCATGCTGCTGGCGCCCCTGCTCAACGACCCGATCCGCGCCGTGCGCATCGCCGCCGCCTGGCAACTGGCGCAGCTCCCGCCGCCAGTGCGCGCCAGCGTCGGAGCCGGCCTGGGCAAGGGGCTCGAAGAATATGAGCAGGTCCAGCAAAGCCTTGCAGAGCGTGCCGAGGCTAATCTCAACCTCGCCATGCTCTATCAGCAAACCGACCGCCCCGACCAGGTGGAGCCCGCACTGCGCGCAGCGCTCCAGCGCAACCCGGACTTCATCCCGGCCAGGGTGACCCTGATCCAGTGGCTGAGCGCCTCCGGCCGCGACGTCGATTCGCGTCGGCTGCTGGACGACAGCCTGCGCCAATACCCGACATCGGGCCTGCTGCACCACATCAAGGGGCTCGCCCTGATCCGCCAGGGTGATCGTCCCCAGGCCCTCAAGGAACTGCGTGAGGCCGTGCGCCTGGCTCCGGACGACGATCAATTGCGCTACGTACTGGCTATCGCCCTGCACGACACCGGTGACAGCGACGGCGCCTGCCATGAGCTGGAGGCCCTGCTGCAGAAGCACCCGGCCAACCGCGCGGCGCGCCTGGTACTGATCGATTACCTGCGCGAATCCGGGCAGTTCCAGAAGGTGCAGCAGTTCACGGCGGAGCTGGAGCAGCAGAATCCGGACGATCCGTCACTAAAGCGCGAGTGACATTTCCGACGACAGGAGGGAACCGCGGAATTTTCCGACGCTCTGAGAGGCGCAAAATCACTCAAGGATCCATCATGCGTCGCCGTTCTGCTTCCGTTGTCGTAGCCCTCACCCTGCTCCCCCTCGCCTCTGCCATGGCCGAAGACCGTGACTTCTGGCGCGGCGTCCTGACCTCCGGCGCCACCACCGCCTCGAGCTACCTGACCAGCCGGGACGATCACAAGCTGATCGGCCCGGCGCAGGACGATGCCGCCAGCTTCATCGCCACCGACGGCGCCATTCGCGGTCCCTACCTGGAAGCCACACTGCAACGGATGCGCAGCGCCGACCCGAGCCTTGCGCAAGCCAGCGACGCCGAGCTGGCCTCGGCCATCCTCGCCGCCCAGCATTGATCCCAAGCGGTGCGCGGGCGACCGCTCGCGCACCGCGTCTGTAAAATTGCGGAACTCCAGCCAGCCGCAGCGCCTCTCACCTGTACACGGACCTTCAGAAAGGTGTACCCGATGCGTACCGCGAAACTGGCCACGGCCTTTGCCCTGATTGCCCTGCCCGCCGCCTCGGCCATGGCCGACGGCGACTTCTGGCGTGACGTGATCTCGTCCGGCGCCACCACCGCGTCGACCTACCTGACGTTCAAGCACGACAAGCTGATCGTCGCCGCCCAGGACGACGCGAGCGCCTTCGTCGCCAGTGACGGCGCGATCCGCGGCCCCTACCTGGAAGCCGCACTCACCCGCCTGCGCAGCGATGATGCTGCCCTGCAGGACCGCAGCGACATGGAGCTGGCCAACGCCATCCTGACCCGCCCCGATGACGCACCCGCCCAGTGATACCCACCGGCGTGGCCCGTGGCGCTCGCCGCGGGCTCGCGAGCCAGCCCTGCTGCGGCGAGCCATGAAACCCATCGAAGACGCATGCCGCTCCTGCCTGCGCGTCGAAATGGGCGTTAACCCGTAGGGGGACTCCGTCCGCGATGTCCCATCGTCCGCTCCGTCGACGAGTCTGGCGCGGCAGCGAGCCGATCGCGGACGGAGTCCGCTCCTACGCATCCATCGAGATCGACAGCAACCCGCAGCCTGTAGGGCTGCATAACGCGCCAGCGTTATCTGCCGCAAGATCTGCCGCAAGTTGTTCGGCGGTTACCCCTTTCGAGTTATGCACCCTACGCCATAACCCAGCCTTCGCACTGTCGGGAATAACCGTTCACAAGCAGGCTCGCTCTTACGAAAGCCCCATGAAAAAGCCGCCCGAAGGCGGCTTTTTCAGTTCGGCGCTGCACTTACTTCAGCGCAGCATTCACTCGCGGTAATCATCCACCGGAACGCAGGCGCAGAACAGGTTGCGGTCGCCGTAGACGTTGTCCACGCGGTTCACCGCCGGCCAGTACTTGAAGGCACGGGTGTGCTCGGTCGGAGTGACCGCTTCGGCGATCTGATACGGACGGTCCCACAGCCCGGTGACGTCCGCCAGGGTATGCGGCGCACGCTTGAGCGGGTTGTCCTCGGCCGGCCACTCGCCGGTCTCGACCTTGGCGATCTCCGCGCGGATCGACAGCATCGCCTCGATGAAGCGGTCCAGCTCATGCTTGGACTCGCTCTCGGTGGGCTCCACCATCAGCGTGCCGGGCACCGGGAAGGACATGGTCGGCGCGTGGAAGCCGTAGTCCATCAGGCGCTTGGCCACGTCTTCCTCGCTGATCCCGGTCTGCGCCTTGAGCGGACGCAGGTCGAGGATGCATTCGTGGGCGACGCGCTCGTTGCGGCCGCGGTAGAGCACCGGGAAGGCACCGTCGAGCTGCTGGGCCAGGTAGTTGGCATTGAGGATCGCCACCTCGGTGGCGTCCGCCAGTTGCGGGCCCATCATGGCGATGTACATCCAGCTGATCGGCAGGATGCTGGCGCTGCCCCAGGGCGCGGCGCTCACTGCGCCGTTGAGCGGGTTCGGGCCTTCGATGCGGATCACCGGGTGGTTGGCGACGAAGGGCGCGAGGTGCTTCTTCACGCCAATCGGGCCCATGCCCGGGCCGCCACCGCCGTGGGGAATGCAGAAGGTCTTGTGCAGGTTCATGTGCGACACGTCGGCGCCGATGTCCGCCGGACGCGCGAGGCCGACCTGGGCGTTGAGGTTGGCGCCGTCCATGTAGACCTGGCCGCCGTGGCTGTGGATAACCTCGCAGATCTCGCGAATGCCTTCCTCGTATACGCCGTGGGTCGACGGGTAGGTAATCATCAGGCAGGACAGCTGCTCGCCGGCTTCAGCCGCCTTGCGCTTCAGGTCCTCCAGATCGACGTTGCCACCCTTGTCGCACTCGACGATGACCACGCGCATGCTCGCCATGATCGCCGAAGCCGGGTTGGTGCCGTGAGCCGAGGACGGGATCAGGCAGATGTTGCGGTGCGCATCGCCCCGGCTCTCGTGGTACTTGCGGATCGCCAGCAGGCCGGCGTATTCGCCCTGGGCGCCGGAGTTGGGCTGCATGCAGATGGCGTCGAAGCCGGTGATCGCGCAGAGCCAGCTTTCCAGCTCTTCGATCATCAGGCGATAGCCTTCGGCCTGCTCGCGCGGCACGAAGGGGTGCAGGCTGGCGAATTCCGGCCAGGTGATCGGGATCATCTCGCTGGTGGCGTTGAGCTTCATGGTGCAGGAGCCCAGCGGGATCATCGACTGGTTGAGCGCCAGGTCCTTGCCTTCGAGCTGGCGCAGGTAGCGCAGCATCTCGGTTTCGCTGTGGTGGCGGTTGAACACCGGGTGGGTCAGGTAGTCGCTGCTGCGTTGCAGGGCGGCGGGAATGCCGTCGGCGACCTGGCCGGCGTCGAGCTGCGCCACCTCCAGGCCGTGGCCGGCACCCAGCAGGATGTCGAACAGGCTGGCGAGGGTCCCGGCACTGGTGGTTTCGTCCAGGCTCACGCCCAGGCGGTCCTCGCCGACGATGCGCAGGTTCACGCGGGCGGCGCGGGCGCGCTCGACGATGGCCTGCTGCTGTGCGCCGACGTCCAGAGTCAGGGTGTCGAAGAAGTGTTGGTTGACGACCTTAACGCCCTTGGCAGTCAGGCCGGCGGCGAGCACGGCAGTCAGGCGGTGCACGCGCTGGGCAATGCGCTTGAGGCCCTGCGGGCCGTGGTAGACGGCGTACAGGCTGGCGATGTTGGCCAGCAGCACCTGCGAGGTGCAGACGTTGGAGTTGGCCTTCTCGCGACGGATGTGCTGCTCGCGGGTCTGCAGCGCCATGCGCAGCGCGGTGTTGCCACGGGCGTCCTTGGACACGCCGATGATGCGGCCCGGCATGGCGCGCTTGTAGTCGTCACGGCAGGCGAAGAAGGCCGCGTGCGGGCCGCCGTAGCCCATCGGCACGCCGAAGCGCTGCGCGCTGCCCAGCACCACGTCGGCACCCAGCTCGCCCGGCGGGGTGAGCAGCAGCAGCGCGAGCAGGTCGCTGGCCACGCAGGCGATGGCCTGCTGGGCGTGCAGCGCGTCGATCACCGAGCGCAGGTCGCGGATTTCACCACGGGTGTCCGGATATTGCAGCAGCGCGCCGAACACTGCGTGCTGGCCGAGGTTGTCCACCTCGTCGACTACCACGTCGAAACCGAAGGCTTCGGCGCGGGTCTGCACCACGGAAATGGTCTGCGGGTGGCAATGGGCGTCGACGAAGAACAGGTTGCTCTTCGCCTTGGCGACACGCTTGGCCAGGGCCATGGCCTCGGCGGCGGCGGTGGCTTCGTCCAGCAGCGAGGCGCTGGCGAGATCAAGGCCGGTGAGGTCGATGGTCATCTGCTGGAAGTTCAGCAGGGATTCGAGACGGCCCTGGGCGATCTCCGGCTGGTACGGGGTGTAGGCGGTGTACCAGCCGGGGTTCTCCAGCACGTTGCGCAGGATCACGGTCGGGGTCAGGGTGCCGTAGTAGCCGGTGCCGATCAGGCTGGTCCACAGCTCGTTCTTCTGCGCATAGCCCTTCAGTTTCGCCAGCGCGCCCTGCTCGTCGAGGGCGGTCGGCAGGTCCAGCGGCCGGTTCAGGCGGATCGCCGGCGGCACCGTCTGCACGATCAGGTCGTCGCGGTTGCCGAGCCCGAGGGTGTCGAGCATGGCTTGCTGCTCGGCGGAATCGGGGCCCAGGTGACGGGCGAGGAAGGCATCAGGCTGGTGCAGCTGGGAAAGCGAAGGGGTGTTCGACATGGCCACGGTCTCGAAAAGTCGGTCCGTTATCGGTCCGTAAAAAGAACAGGCCCCGACGAGTCGAGGCCTGTGTTTACAGCAGTGTCTTACGCGTCGGCGTCGCTGGCAGCGCGGTAGCCGGCGGCGTCGAGGAGCTTGTCCAGCTCGGCCGGGTTGCTCGGCTTGAGCTTGAAGAACCAGGAACCGTACGGGTCGTTGTTCACTTCTTCGGGGGTATCGGCCAGCACGTCGTTGACGGCGATGACTTCGCCGCCCACCGGCGCGTAGATGTCCGAGGCGGCTTTCACCGACTCGACCACACCGGCTTCCTGGCCGGCGGCGAGGGTCTTGCCCACCTCCGGCAGTTCGACGAAGACCACGTCGCCCAGGGCTTCCTGGGCATGGTCGGAGATGCCCACGGTCACGCTACCGTCGGCTTCCAGGCGCGCCCACTCGTGGCTGGCGGCGTAACGCAGGTCGGCGGGGATATTGCTCATCTTGTTGTTCCTCGGGGACTGGGCGAGGGGCGGCGGTACCGCCCTCTTCTAAGTTAGATCATGCAATTTAGATCAGGGCTTTGCCATGACGCACGAAATTCGGCTGAACGACGCGCACCGGGTACCACTTGCCGCGGATTTCCACTTCGGCGCGGTCGCCGGTGGCCGCCGGCACGCGGGCCAGGGCGATGGACTTGCCGAGCGTCGGGGAGAAGCTGCCGCTGGTGATCTCGCCTTCGCCGACACCGGCGACGCGGACCACCTGGTGGGCGCGCAGCACGCCGCGCTCTTCCAGCACCAGGCCGACCAGCTTGGGCGCATCGCCGGCGGCTTTCTGCGCTTGCAGCGCCGCGCGGCCGATGAAGTCGCGGCCTTCGGGCTCCCAGGCGATGGTCCAGCCCATGTTGGCGGCCAGCGGGGTGACGTCCTCGTCCATGTCCTGGCCGTAGAGGTTCATCCCGGCTTCCAGGCGCAGGGTATCGCGCGCACCCAGGCCTGCGGGGGCGATGCCGGCGCCGACCAGGTCGTTGAGGAAACCTTGTGCCTCGACGGCCGGCAGCATGATCTCCAGGCCGTCCTCGCCGGTATAGCCGGTGCGGGCAATGAACCAGTCACCGTCGGCCTTGCCCTGGAAGGGCTTGAGTTCACGGATCAGTGCGGCGCGCGAGGGCGTGACCAGTTCGGCGGTCTTCTCGCGGGCGTTCGGCCCCTGCACGGCCAGCATCGCGAGGTCCGCGCGCTCGGTCAGGGTAACGTCGAAGCCTTCGGTGTGGGCCTGCATCCAGGCCATGTCCTTGTCGCGGGTGGAGGCGTTGACCACCACGCGGTAGCCGTACACGCCAAGGTAGACGATCAGGTCGTCGACCACCCCGCCGCGTTCGTTGAGCATGCCGCTGTACAGCGCCTTGCCCGGAACCTGCAGTCGTTCGACATCGTTGGCCAGGAGTCGCTGCAGGTATTCCTTGGCCTGCGGACCGGTGACGTCGACCACGGTCATGTGGGAAACGTCGAACACGCCGCAATCGCGGCGTACCTGGTGGTGCTCTTCGACTTGCGAACCGTAGTGCAACGGCATGTCCCAACCGCCGAAGTCGACGATCTTGGCGCCGAGGGCGACGTGCAAATCATAGAGCGGCGTGCGCTGTCCCATGGGTGTTCTCCTTCCGGGCGAGGCGGGTGCGGAGCGCGAGTACGGCCCGCACGAAACGCGCGCATTGTAGTCGCATGACAGGACTCTGGACAGCTTGTCCGACGGCCGATTCTCAGGGCCGCGAAGAACCGCTCTGGCGCGCGGATCGACGGATCAGGCCGATCACCGGGAACAGCCCCACCAGCACCAGCGTCAGCGCCGGCAACGCGGCGCGGGCCCATTCGCCTTCGCTGGTCATCTCGAAGACGCGCACAGCCAGGGTGTCCCAGCCGAACGGGCGCATCAGCAAGGTCGCCGGCATCTCCTTGAGTACATCGACGAAAACCAGCAGCGCAGCGCTCAGCGCACCCGGCAGCAGCAACGGCAGGTAGACACGGAAGAACAGGCCGGCACCGCCGACACCCAGGCTGCGGGAAGCTTCCGGCAGCGACGGACGAATCCTCGCCAGCGCGCCTTCCAGCGGGTTGTAGGCCACCGCCATGAAACGGATCAGGTAGGCCACCAGCAGCGCCCCGAGGCTGCCCAGCAGCAGCGGCTTGCCGGCGCCGCCCAGGGCGCTGGAAACTGGGATCACCGCGTGATTGTCCAGCCAACTGAAGGCCAGCATGATCGCCACCGCCAGCACCGAGCCGGGTAGCGCATAGCCGAGGTTGGAGATACCCACGGCCGAGCGTACCGCCGGCGTCGGCGACAGGCGCCGTGCGAAGGCCAGCAGCAGCGCTACCGCCACCGTCAGCACAGCCGCCAAGCCGCCAAGGTAGAGGCTGTGCAGGATCAGGCCCCAGTAGCGCTCGTCGAGGTCGAAGCGGCCCTTCTGCCAGACCCAGACCAGCAGCTGCAGCACAGGGATGACGAAGGCGCAGGCGAACACCAGCAGGCACCAGGCGCTGGCGGCGAATGCCTTCCAGCCGCGCAGCCGGTATAGCGCAGCGCCGCGCGGGCGCTCGTTGGGCACCCCGCTGCGGCCGCGGCTGTAGCGCTCGCCCAGCAGCACCAGCATGACGAACAACAGCAGCAGGCTGGCCAGTTGAGTGGCGCTGGAGAGGCTGTAGAAGCCGTACCAGGTCTTGTAGACGGCGGTGGTGAAGGTATCGAAATTGAACACCGAGACGGTGCCGAAATCCGCCAGTGTCTCCATGATTGCCAGCGCCAGCCCGGCGCCGATGGCCGGCCGAGCCATGGGCAGGGCAACGCGCCAGAAGGCGGCCAGCGGCGACAGCCCGAGCACCCGCGCCGCTTCCATGAGGCCGCGTCCCTGCGCCAGGAAGGCGGTGCGCGCGAGCAGGTAGACGTACGGATAGAAGACCAGGACCAGCACCGTGACCACGCCGCCGGTGGAGCGCACGCGTGGCAGCCGCAGGCCGCTGCCGAACCCTTCGCGCAGCAGCGTCTGCACGGGGCCGGAGAAGTCCAGCAGACCGACGAAGACGAACGCCAGCACATAGGCCGGCACCGCGAAGGGCAGCATCAGCGCCCAGTCCAGCCAGCGTCGACCGGGGAACTCGCAGAGGCTGGTAAGCCAGGCGAGGCTGACGCCCAGTACGGTCACGCCGACGCCGACGCCAGCCACCAGCACCAGGGTATTTCCCAATAGCCGGGCCATCTGGGTTTCCCACAGGTGCGACCAGATCTCGCGGTCGATCTCCGCCCAGCTCAGCAGCAGGACACTGATGGGCAGCAGGACCAGCGCGGCGACAGCGAAAGTGATGGGGTACCAGCGGTTGGTGCGCATGCGTTGCGTGTTTCCAGGGCATCAAGGTGGTCGTGGGAAGTGCCGCCGAGTTGTCGTCGGAAACATCCCTAATTCAAATCAAATTCGCCTGATCCCCAATCGGCAGGGATAAAGCGCAACCTGCAGCGGTCGAATCGGCCACTCTGCCACCGCCGTCCCCAAGGAAAAAGTCC
Source organism: Pseudomonas sp. DP-17 (assembly GCF_022380625.1). NCBI lineage: Bacteria > Pseudomonadati > Pseudomonadota > Gammaproteobacteria > Pseudomonadales > Pseudomonadaceae > Pseudomonas > Pseudomonas sp. DP-17. The sequence continues at coordinate 249,021 of NZ_JAKSXG010000009.1, read as the reverse complement.
CATGTCGTCACTCCGCCGCCTGTCCGGCCTGCTGCTATTGCCGCTCTGCAGCCTGGCCCTGGCCGACGAAACCACCCCCTTCGAATCCTGCCTGGCCATGGCCGTCGGCAAGGTTGCCGCGGACCCGAAGCTGCAAGAGCGCTGGCAACAGACCTGGATCGAGCCGGGCTCGATCCGCGAGGAAGCCTACGAAGGGCAGGTGGACGGCAAGCCGGCGAGCAAGCGACTGGTGGCGCAATTGCGCCGGGGCGAGCAGTCTGACGGCGAATTCGTCTGTCTGCTCGGCGGCGACGGCAAGGCACTTTCCGTCAGCCACGCGGACGATACCGGCGTCCGTTAAGGGCGCCGGGATCAGCTCAGTTCCAGCCGGCGCGATCCATCAGCTTGATCGCTTCGGCCTGGCGCTTGCCGGCGATTTCCACCGGAATACTGTCGGCCTTGAATTCGCCCCAGGCCGCCACTTCCTGCGACGGCGCCACCTTCGGGTTGGCCGGGAACTCCTGGTTGATGCCGGCGAACAGCGACTGGGCGTCCGGCCCGGTCATCCACTCCACCAGCTTCTTCGCGGCTTCCGGGTGCGGTGCGTACCGGGTCAGGCCGATGCCCGACAGGTTGACGTGCACGCCGCGGTCGCCCTGGTTCGGCCAGAACAGCTTCACCGGCAGCTGCGGATTGTCCTTGTGCATGCGGCCGTAGTAGTAGGTGTTGACGATGCCGACGTCGCACTGGCCGGCGGCAATGGCCTGTAGCAGCGCGTTGTCGTCGGAGAACACGTCGGTCGCCAGGTTGTTCACCCAGCCCTTGAGGATTTCCTCGGTCTTCTCGGCACCATGGGTCTCGATCAGGGTGGCGGTCAGCGACTGGTTATAGACCTTCTTCGCGGTGCGCAGGCACAGGCGGCCTTCCCACTTCGCGTCGGCCAGCTCTTCGTAGGTCGACAGTTCCTCGGGCTTCACCCGCTGGGTCGAATAGGCGATGGTGCGCGCGCGCAGTGACAGGCCGGTCCAGCTGTCGGTGCCGGAGCGGTACTGCGGCGGGATGTTGGCATCCAGGGTCGGAGAATCGAAGGGCTGCAGGATGCCCATCTTCTCGGCCTGCCAGAGGTTGCCCGCATCGACGGTGAGCAGCAGGTCGGCCGGGGTGTTGGCGCCTTCGGCCTTGATCCGCGCCATCAGCGGCGCTTCCTTGTCGGTAATGAACTTGATCTTCACCCCGGTCTTCTCGGTGTAGGCATCGAATACCGGCTTGATCAGCTCGTCGATGCGCGAGGAGTAGACCACCACCTCGTCGGCGGCCTGGGCAGTGCTACCGAGGGCGGCCAGCAGGAGGGTGGCGAGAAGACCTTTGCGCACGAGCATGAGCGTGTCCTTTGCGGGGAAGAAATCCTGCAAATGATAAGGAACCTCATTTGCTATCGAGCTGCGCGTTTGTGTCGGGGTATTTCGGGAGGGTGTGGTTTGGGGTCGCAGGATAGCGTGGGGGCGGAGCAAGAGCCCCTCTCCCCCGCCCTCTCCCTTCAGGGAGAGGGCAATCCGCCGCGCGAACTACCCAGTCAAACCCGCGCCAACTCCGGCAAATCCCCGGATAGCCCCAATGCCTGGCGCACGAATATGCCCTTGGCCTCATGGTGCTTGTCCACCAGCCGCAGCCCGGCGTTACGCAGCCAGCGCAGCGAAAGCGGGTCGGCCTGGAACAGGCGCTGGAAGCCTTCCATCGCTGCCATCATCGCCAGGTTGTGGGGCATACGCCGACGTTCGTAGCGGCTCAGCACACGTTCCTCGGCGATATTCTCGCCACGGGCGTGGGCGTGCTCGATCACTTCGGCAAGCACCGCCGCATCCAGGAAGCCCAGGTTCACGCCCTGCCCGGCCAGCGGGTGGATGGTGTGCGCGGCATCGCCGATCAGCACAAGCCCCGGCTCCACGTACCGCTTGGCATGGCGCTGGCGCAGCGGGATGCACAGGCGGCGGTCGGCGTGCTCGATGGCGCCCAGACGGTGCTCGAAGGCGAGGCCCAGGGCCTTGCAGAAACCTTCGTCGTCCAGCGCCATGAGCTTCTCGGCCTGCTCGGGAGTGGTCGACCAGACGATCGAGCACCAGTGCGCATCGCCTTCCTTTGCCAGCGGCAGGAAGGCCAGCGGGCCGTCGTCGGTGAAACGCTGCCAGGCGGTGGCCTGGTGCGGCTTCTCGCAGCGCACGCTGGTGACGATGGCATGGTGCAGGTAATCCCACTCGCGGGTGGCACAGCCAGCCAGGCGGCGCACCGCGGAGTTGGCGCCGTCGGCGGCGACCACCAGCGGCGTGCGGACCTCGCGGCCGTCGGAGAGGGTCAGCAGCCAGTCGTCGCCAGAGTGGCGCAGCTGCTCCAGGCGAGCGTTGGGCAGCAGGCCCAGGGCGGAGTCGTGCAGGCGCTCCAGCAGGGCATCCTGTACCACGCGGTTCTCGACGATATGCCCGAGCATCTCGGCATGCACGCTGGCGGCGCTGAAGTGGATCTGCCCGGTACCGGAGCCGTCCCACACCCGCATCTCGCGGTAGGGCTCGGCACGACGCGCGGCGATGCCGTCCCACGCATGCAGGCGCTGGAGGATGCGCCGGCTGGCCTCGGACAGCGCACTGACGCGCGGCTCGAACGGTGCTTCGCGGTCGAACGGCGTGACGCTCAGCGGCGAGCCGTCCAGCAGCAGGATGTCCAGCCCGCTGCCTTCCAGGGCCAGGGCCAGCGCGCTGCCGACCATTCCCGCCCCGACGATAACCAGATCCGCGTGCATCGAATTTCCTTTTGGCTGAGGCGTGTTAAACCGGGCGGGCGCCCAGGCCCATGGCCTGGCGGGCGAACCAGCGCTTGGCCGGCGGCAACAGGTCGAGGCCGAGCAGGCCGATGTTGCGGCCAGTGGCGAGCAGCGGCTGGGCGCTGGAGAACAGGCGGGTGACGCGGTCGGAGAAACCGACGGTCATCTGCTGATCCAGGCGCTGGCCGTCCAGGTAGCGCTGCAATACGGCGAAATCGCCCGGTGCGGCCTCTTCCTGCAACAGGCGGTCGCCCAGGGCCTTGGCATCGCGCAGCGAGAGATTGAAGCCCTGCCCGGCAATCGGATGCAGGCTGTGCGCGGCATTGCCCAGCACGACCAGGTGCGGGCGAATCTGCTCGTCAGCCTCGGTCAGGCTCAGCGGGTAGCCGTAGCGCACGCCCACCTGGCGAAGGGTGCCCAGGCGGTAGCCGAAGGCGTCCTGCAGCTGGGCGAGGAAGGCCGCGTCGGGCAGCTCGCGCAGGCGCTCGGCGTCCGGGCCGTTGCGGGTCCAGACCAGCGCGCAGCGGTTTTCCGGCAGCGGCAGCAGGGCCAGCGGGCCGTTCTCGGTGAAGCGTTCGAAGGCCTGTCCGCGATGGGCCTCGGACGGGCTGATGTTGGCGATCAGCGCGGTCTGCCCGTAGGACGAGGAGCGCACGTTGATGCCCAGCTGCTCACGCAGGCCGGAACGGCCGCCGTCGGCCAGCACGGCGAGGTCGCAGTCCAGCTGCGAGTCGTCGTCCAGGGTCAGGCGGTAGCCGTCGCCCAGCGCGTCCATCCGCCGTACTTCGGCCGGGCAGCGCCAGCTCACCACGTCCGGGTCGAGCGCATGCCACAGGCACTGGCCGAGCCAGGCGTTCTCCACCACATAGCCCAGGGCGGGAACGCCCTCTTCCACTGCCGTCAGGCGTGCTGCGCCAAAACGGCCGCGGTCGGAGACGTGGATCTGGGTAATGGGTTCGGCGCGCTGGGAAATCTGCTGCCAGAGCCCCAGGCGCTCGTAGATCTGCCGGCTGCCGAAGGACAGCGCCGAGGAACGCGCGTCATAGCTGGGCTGGTAGGCATCGCCGGGGGCGAAGGGCTCGATCAGCACGATCTGCCAGCCGCGCTCGCGGGCGCCGGCCTGGAGAATCAGCGCAAGGCTCGCGCCGACGAGTCCGCCACCGATGATGGCCAGTTGCGTACGTTGCATGTCAGGCGGCCTGGGCCTTGGCCTGCGCCATCAGCGCTTCGATCTCGGCGACGGTTTTCGGCACGCCGTTGGTCAACACCTCGCAACCGGTCCTGGTCACCACCACGTCGTCCTCGATGCGCACGCCGATGCCGCGCCACTTCTTCGGCACGTCGGTGTTGTCCGGGGCGATGTAGATGCCGGGTTCGACGGTCATCGCCATGCCCGGTTCGAGCACGCGCCATTCGCCGCCGACGCGGTATTCACCGACGTCGTGGACGTCCATGCCCAGCCAGTGGCCGGCACGGTGCATGTAGAAGGCCTTGTAGGCTTCGCGCTCGATCAGCTCGTCGACGTCGCCCTTGAGCAGGCCCAGCTCCACCAGGCCGGCGGTGATGACCCGCACGGTGGCCTCGTGGGCTTCGTTCCAGTGGCGGCCCGGCGCGATGTAGTCGAAGGCCGCCATGTTCGCATCCAGAACAAGCTGGTAGATGGCCTTCTGCTCGGGGCTGAAGGTGCCGCTGGCGGGGAAGGTGCGAGTGATGTCGCTGGCGTAGCAGTCGATCTCGCAGCCGGCGTCGATCAGGATCAGGTCGCCGTCCTTGATCTGCGCGTCGTTCTCGCGGTAGTGCAGGATGCAGGCGTTGCGGCCGGTGGCAACGATCGAGCCGTAGGCCGGCATCTTCGCGCCGCCCTGACGGAAAGCGTATTCCAGCTCGGCTTCCAGATGGTACTCGTAGAGCCCCGGACGGCACGCCTGCATGGCGCGGATGTGCGCGCCGGCGGAAACTTCCGCGGCATAGCGCATCACCTTCACCTCGCCGGCGCTCTTGTACAGGCGCTGGTCGTGCAGCAGGTGGTCGAGGGCGACGAATTCGTTCGGCGGCTGCGCACCCTGGCGCGCCTTGGAGCGGATCACGTTGATCCAGTCCATCAGCCGGCGGTCGAACTCCTGGTTGGCACCCAGCGCGTAGTACACGCGGTCGCGACCCTCGATCAGCCCGGGGAGGATGTCGTCGATATCGCCGATGGGGAAGGCGTCATCGGCGCCGAAGGTACCGATGGCGCCGTCCTGGCCGGCGCGCAGGCCGTCCCAGAGTTCACGCTCCGGATCGCGTTCGCGGCAGAACAGCACGTATTCGCCATGCTCGCGGCCGGGGATCAGCGCCATCACCGCTTCCGGCTCGGGGAAGCCGGTGAGGTACTGGAAGTCGCTGTCCTGGCGGTAGACGTGCTCGACGTCGCGGTTGCGGATGTACATCGGCGCCGCCGGGAGAATGGCGATGCTGTTGGGTTCCATCTGCGCCATCAGCGCCTTGCGACGACGGGCGTATTCCGACTTGGCGATACGGATCATGCGCGACCTCAATGCAGGGAGGGTTTCTCGGCCGGTGCCGGCACCTTGCCGAATTCGGAAAACAGCAGCAGCGGGGCGACGCGCAGGTATTCCTGCACTTCCATATAGTCGGCCTCGCCGTCTTCGGATTCTTCGAGCTGGCCGCCGACCTGGGCGATGGCGGCGATGTCCTGCAGCACTTCGTCGGCTTCGTCCGACAGGCTGGGGGAACGCAGCGCCAGGCCGAAGCCGGCGAGGAAGCCCTGGCACCACTGCCCCAGGGCAGTGGCGCGCTCGGCCAGCGGCGCGTCGTCGTTGGGCAGCATCAGCACCACGGCCATCTCGCCCTGGCTGAAGTCCTGCTGGACCATGCCCAGCAGGCCGCCCAGGGCCGCACCCAGGCGCTCGCCCGGCTCGCCGCCGAGCAGTTCACCAGCGGCCTGCAGCCATTCGCCCTGGTCGAAGCCTGAGCCGGCGCAGACGCGGCCGAGCAGGTGGCCGTGCAGTTCGGCGGGGGAAATGGGCAGTGCGGCCTCGGCGAGCAGGGCGGCGAAGGCGGTGTAGGCGGAGCTGGAAGTGGACATGATCGAACCCGGGTGACGGCTAGGCGCCATCAGGCGCCGCGCATAGAATATGGTCCGTTATCCTAGCACCGGCGCACACCGCAAGACCATGTGACGACGCGCCGGGCAGCCGTGCGTTGACCCACCCCCACGGCAGTCCTATATAGTTCTCGATTACTTAAGCAACTCCCAAGCGAGAGCCCATGGAAGACGCCGACCTGCACGCGCTGATCGCCAAGTTCGACCTGCTGCTCCAGCGCCTGGAACAGCTCAAGGCCGAGAACCGGCTGCTGCGGGCGAACGAGAAAAGCTGGCGGGAAGAACGCGCCCATCTGATCGAGAAGAACGATTTGGCTCGGCAGAAGGTCGAAGCGATGATTTTGCGTCTTAAAGCCCTGGAGCAGGACTCATGAGCCAGTCGAATACCCTGAACGTCCAAATCCTCGACAAGGAGTACTGCATCGCATGCCCTGCGGACGAGCGCGTCAACCTGGAGAGCGCCGCGCGCTATCTGGACAGCAAGATGCGCGAGATCCGCTCCAGCGGCAAAGTGATCGGTGCCGACCGCGTCGCGGTGATGGCCGCCCTGAACATCACCCACGACCTGCTGCACAAGCAGGAGCGCGTGGAGCAGGACAGCGGCTCCACCCGTGAGCGCGTGCGCGAACTGCTCGAGCGCGTGGATCGCGCCCTGGCGACCGATACCCTTACCACTGATAAGGACCAGGGTGAAGTCTGACCAGGGAAATTTCCTTGGGGTATAATCAGCCTCGCTCCCTGGTGTGTTGGCCAGTCGGTGATGTCCCTGAGCCGATAATTGCAACAACGGGGGTTGCCAGTTGGGCTGGTGTGCATGTCCGCACGACGGAAAGCCTTAAAGCCTACTGCAACCACCACCTTGAACTCTCGGGTTCAAGGGCTAACCCGACAGCGGCATGTCCGGGGAGCTTTACCCTTCCATGATCCATTCCGACGGTCTATCCCGCCCTGCCCTGCGCCGCCAGTTGCGCCAGGCCAGACGCGCGCTCACGCCCCTCCAGCAACGTCTCGCCGCCCAGGCCCTGTATCGCCAGCTCGCGCAGCATCCGCTGTTCCGCCGGGCGAAACACATTGCCCTGTACCTGCCGGCTGACGGCGAGATCGACCCGCGCCCGCTGATGAAGGCTGCGCAGAAACGCGGCAAGGCAACCTACCTGCCTGTGCTCTCGGATTGGCCGCGCACGCACATGACCTTCCAGCAGGTCGGCATTGGCGAGCGCTGGGTGCGCAACCGTTACGACATCGCCGAGCCGCAAGCCGACCGACGGCGCCAGCGCCCGGCCTGGGCCCTGGACCTGCTGTTGCTGCCGCTGGTGGGCTTCGACCCCCAGGGCGGCCGCCTGGGAATGGGCAAGGGCTTCTACGACCGGACCCTGGCCTATCTGGGCATGCGCAAAAATTGGCAGAAACCGACGTTGCTGGGCCTGGCGCACGAATGCCAGAAGGTCGATCAGCTGGAGCTGGCGAGCTGGGATGTGCCGCTGATGGGCATCGTGACGGACGGCGGCTGGTATGGCCGTCTCGCGACGGAATCGCGTTCCTTGCGATAACCGTTGCGATGGCAGCGCTGGATTCGAGGTGACTGAATCAGGGCTGCTGGGTGACCTGCACCGGGGCGTTGCCCTGGCGTTGCTCCCAAAGGCTCTGGGTGTAACCGGTCGTGACGACACCCAGACCGAAAAGTATTACCAACACCCACAAAATATCTGGCTTGCGTTTCATCGATTGCCTCCCCCTTCCAGGCAAACTGTCAACGATGACCGGCGGTGGTTTTTTATCCGTCCGGCGGGCCAAGCTGAAAACGGCGGCATTCTCCGACAATGAAAAGCTTCTCGCAATTCTGACGCCAACCGATCGTCGGAGGAGCTACCGCCCCCAAAACTTCCGGCACTTTCAGGCAATGTTCATGCCGGTATTCCTACATCCTCTTCCTACAATTGATTTCCGGCGAGCCGGCAACTTGTCGCAGGGAAACCTCTGCCCGCCTACCCTTGGTACAAACCATTACGACCCGCACAAGGAGACCTTCGCGGATGGCACGCGCTTACTGGCTGATGAAATCCGAGCCCGACGAACTCTCGATCCACGACCTGCAGCGCCTGAAGACGGCGCGCTGGGACGGCGTGCGCAATTACCAGGCGCGTAACTTCATGCGCAGCATGCAGCCGGGCGACCTGTTCTTCTTCTACCACTCCAGCTGTCCCGAGCCCGGCATTGCCGGCATTGCGCGGATCGACGGCGCCCCCTACCCGGACCCGACCGCGCTCGACCCGCAGAGCCACTACCACGACCCCAAGGCCAGCGACGAGAAGAATCCCTGGACAGCCCGCGACGTGAGCTTCGTCGAAGCCTTCCGCTCGGTGCTCCCGCTGGGCACTCTCAAGGCACAGGCCGGACTGGAAGAGATGCCCCTGGTACAGAAAGGCAGCCGGCTGTCGGTGATGCCGGTGACCGCCGAACAGTGGGCGATCGTCGTCGGCCTGGCGCACAAGTAGAGGCATTGTGCTATTAGGTTACTGAAGCCCCCGGAATTCGCCGTATGCACCGCCTTCAGTCCTCATTAGCTACTTACCTCGGGCTCGGCGGCCTGCTCTGCGTGCTCCTGCTCGCCAGCACCTGGCTGAGCGAGGAGCTGGCGCGCAGCGAACGGCAGCGCGTGGAGGAGCGCCTGACCTACCAGGGGCGCAGCCTGGCGCACCAGCTGGAAGCCAATCTCCATGAGCAGGTCCAGGGCCTGGACCTGCTCGCCCAGCTGTGGACCCACCACGGCCGCATGCCCCGTGCCGAATGGGAGCTGGACGCGCGCTTCTACGTCCGCAGCTTTCCCGGCTACCAATCGATCCAATGGGCCGATCCGGACCTGCGCATCCGCTGGCTGGAACCGCTGCAGGGCAATGAGGCGGCGCTGAACTTCCGACTCTCTGCGCAGCACCCCAACTACGCCACGGCGATGGCCGCCCGCGAAAGCGGCACGGCACACCTGAGCGACAGTGTCGAACTGCTCCAGGGCGGACGCGGTTTCGTGCTCTATACGCCGGTGTACATCCGCGACATCGACAACCAGCTGCGCTTCGATGGCTTCATGCAGGGCGTCTTCCGCGTCGGCCCGCTGATGGACAACCTGCTCAAGCAGGCCGACAACCACCTGTTCAGCGTGAGCCTGCTCGAACATGGCAGGCCGATCTACGTGCGCGACCAGCCCGGCAGCGATGCCGGGAAACAGCTGCGGGTGCCGCTGCGCCTGCTCGACAACCGCAGCTTCGAGCTGGAGCTGCGCCCCACGGCCACGCTGGTGCAATCGCTGTCCACCCCCCTGCCGACGGTGGTGTTCAGCGGCGGCATGGCCATCAGCCTGCTGCTGGTAGCAGCGCTGTTCCTCGCCCGCGAGAACGCCCGCCGCGCCACCGCGCTGAGCGCAAGCAACCAGTTGCTCAACCAGGAAGCCGAGCAGCGCCAATCGGTGGAGGCAAACCTGCGTGACAGCCGCGAACGCCTGCAACTGGCGCTGGACCTTACTGACTCCAGCCGCGACGCGCTGTTCATCTTCGACCTGCAACAGCGCGAACTGCTGCACATGAACCGCGCGACCTACAACGGCCTGGGATACAGCGCCGAGGAGTTCCGCCACCTGCTGCGCGACGATCCCGAGCGACTCATCCCCGGCTTCCACGCCTGGATCCAGCTGGTGCAGCAGGCGCACCGGCTGAACCTGTCGATGATCTTCCAGCGCGAGATGCTTCGCCGCGACGGCAGCCTGCAACCGGCGGAGATCAATACCCAGCTGATCCACCAGGGCGACCACGACTACCTGATCGCCGTGGCCCGTGACAACAGCGAGCGCCTGCAACTGGAGGCGCAGCTGCACAAGCTGTCGCAGCAGGACGGCCTGACCGGCCTGTTCAATCGCCGCTACTTCGACCGCCAGTTTCAGAGCGAGTGGCGCCGCCTGCGCCGGGCCGATGCGCCGCTGGCGGTGCTGATGCTCGACGTCGACCACTTCAAGCGCTTCAACGACTGCCTCGGCCACCTGGCCGGCGACGACGCGCTGCGGCGCCTCGCCAGCTGCCTGCAGGAAAGCCTGCAACGCGAAGGCGATGTGGCGTGCCGTTATGGCGGCGAGGAGTTCGTCATCATCCTCACCGACACCGGCATGGGAGGCGCCAGCCATGTGGCCGCGCGCATCCACCAGCGCGTGGCCGAGATGGGCATCGCGCATCCCGCCGGGGAACTGGGGCGACTGACGGTGAGCATCGGCCTGGCCATCGCCATGCCAGGGCAGGACGCCGCGCCGGACCAGCTGATCGCCCAGGCCGACCAGGCGCTGTATGCGGCCAAGCACAAGGGGCGCAACCAGACCTGCGTGTGGCCGCTGGATAGGGCCGAGCACACACTGTCCTGAAGGCCCTGCGGTGCCTGCCCTCTCCCCAGCCCCCTCCCTGATGGGAGAGGGAGCCACCCGAGCGGGCCGAGGCAATGGTTTCCACCTGCTCCGATCAGTCCCCCTTCGGAGCGAGGCGTGCGGTTAGGGGCTCTGCAGGAGCGAGCTTGCTCGCTCCTGAGAAGAGCAGCAGGCGTCAGGCCATCTGCCCGATGGTCCGACGGAAGCGCCACAGGGCGCCGGCGAAGAACGCCGCACCGATTCCGACAATCGCCAGCAATTGCGGCCAGACGATGGACAGGTCCGCGCCGCGATAGAGGATCGCCTGGGCCAGGCTGACGAAGTGCGTGGTCGGCGCCGCCAGCATGATGTTCTGCACCAGCTCCGGCATGCTCTCGCGCGGCGTGGTGCCGCCGGAGAGAATCTGCAGCGGCATCAGGGTAAGGATCACCAGCAGCCCCAGTTGCGGCATCGAGCGCGCCACGGTGCCGAGGAAGATGCCCATCGACGTGGTGGCGAACAGGTGAAGCGCCGCGCCCAGCAGGAACAGCCCCACCGAGCCGCTGATCGGCACGTCCAGCCAGCCGCGCACCACCAGTTGCAGAGAAATCGCCGCCGCCACCAGTACCACGGTGCCCATGGACCAGACCTTGGCCATCATGATCTCGAAGGCGGTCAGCGGCATCACCAGCAGGTGCTCCACAGTGCCGTGCTCGCGCTCGCGAATCAGCGCGGCGCCGGTGAGGATGATCGACAGCATGGTGATCTGGTTGATCACCTCCATCACCGCGCCGAACCAGGCCTGGGTCAGGTTCGGGTTGAATTCCATGCGCACCGCCAGCTCCGCCGGCATCGCCGCTTCGGCGCGGTAGCGGCTGACGAACTCGCGCACCTCGGTGCCGACGATGTTCTGAATGTAGCCGGCCCCGGAGAAGGCCTGGCCGGTCTGCGTCGCATCGACGTTGACCTGGATCGCCGGTTGCCGCCCGGCCAGCACATCGCGCTGGAAGTCCGGTGGGATGTCCAGGGTGAAGGTGTACAGGCCGACATCCATGCCGCGGTCCATCTGCGCGTGGCCGATCATTTCCGGCACCCGGAAATACGGCGGCTGGAAGGCGTTGACGATGCGCGTGGAGAGCTGCGACTGGTCCTCGTCGACTATGGCAATCGGCGCATGGTGCAGGGTTTCCGGCACGCCGGTGGCTGAGCTGTAGACGCCCAGTGTAAAGGCCCAGGCGATCAGGATCAGCATCGCGTAGTCGCGGCCCAGGCTGCGGAATTCCTTGATGCCGAGGTTGAAGATGTTCACCAGCGGGTTCATCTCAGGCCTCCTGCTTCTTCAGGCACGCCACGCTGAGCAGTGTCAGCACCACCACCATGGCCGCCAGCGGCAGGTAGTAGACCCACAGGTCGGCGAAGCCCAGCGCCTTGGAAAAGGCGCCACGGCTGACGATGAGGAAATGCGAGGTCGGGTAGAGCTGGCCGATCACCGCCGCCGCGCCCTCCAGCGACGACACCGGGTGGATCAGCCCGGAGAACTGGATGGCCGGGATCATGGTCGCGATGGCGGTGCCGAACACCGCGGCGATCTGGCTCTTCATGAAGGTGGAGAGCAGCAGCCCCAGCCCGGTGCTGGTCACCACGTAGAGGAAGGCGCCGACCAGCAGCGCGAGGAAGCTGCCCTTGAGCGGCACCTGGAACAGCAGCACGGCCATGGCCAGCATCAGCACGAAGTTGATCATGCCCATGCCGATGTAGGGCATCTGCTTGCCAAGCAGGAACTCCAGGCGCGTGACCGGGGTGACGTAGAGGTTGGTGATCGAGCCCAGCTCCTTCTCGCGCACCACGCCCAGGGCGGTGAGCATCGCCGGGATCATGATCAGCAGCAGCGGGATCACCGCCGGCACCATGGCCTTGAGGCTCTCCACGTCCGGGTTGTAGCGGAAGCGCACTTCGGTGCTGGCCGCCGCGCTGGCGGCGGCGTTGCCGCTCTGCCGGGCGAGGTCGGCAAGGTAGCTGGCGTGCAGCCCCTGGACGTAGCCGAGTACGGTGTTGGCGCGGGTCGGCATGGCGCCGTCGATCCACACGCCGATGGCGGGATTGGCGCCGCGCTTGAGGTCGCGGCCGAAGTCCGGCGGGATTTCCACCGCCAGGCTCAGCTCGCCACTGCGCATCCGCCGCTCCAGTTCCTCGGGGTTCTGGATCGGCGCGTGCTCGATGAAGTAGCGCGAGCCGGAAATATTCAGCGCATAGGCCTGGCTGGTGGTGGTCTGGTCGCGGTCGAGCACCGCGTAGCTGAGGTCCTCGACATCCATGTTGATGCCATAGCCGATGATGAACATCAGCAGCGCGGTGCCCAGCAGCGCCAGGGTCAGGCGGATCGGGTCGCGGCGCAGTTCCATGGCCTCGCGGCGCGCGTAGCTGAACAGGCGCAGCCAGCTGAAGCGGTCGCTGCCCTGGTAGCGGGCCGGCCCGGCCGTCTGCTCGGGAGCGGGGGTGGCATCGGGCACCGGCGCACTGCCGGCGGCCTCTTCCAGGTAGGCGATGAAGGTAGCTTCCAGGGTCGGCAGGCCGCGCTTGTCGATCAGCCCCTGCGGGGTGTCGCTGTCGAGCACCTTGCCGGCATGCATCAGCGAGATGCGGTCGCAACGCTCGGCCTCGTTCATGAAGTGGGTGGAGATGAAGATGGTCACGCCGTCATTGCGCGACAGCTCCACCATCAGCTCCCAGAAGCCGTCACGGGCCACCGGATCGACGCCCGAGGTCGGCTCGTCGAGGATCAGGATTTCCGGCTTGTGGATCACCGCCACGGCCAGCGACAGGCGCTGGCGAATGCCCAGCGGCAGGCTGTCGGGAAGCTCGTCCTTGACCCTGCCCAGGTCGAAACGCTGGAGCATTTCCTCGACGCGCGGGCCGATCTGCTCGTGCGGAATGTGGAACAGCTTCGCGTGCAGCTCGAGGTTCTGCAGCACCGTCAGCTCGGCATACAGCGAGAAGGCCTGCGACATGTAGCCTACGCGCCGGCGCGTGGCCATGTCGTTGGCGTCCACCGGCTGGCCGAAAAGTGCGCAGGTGCCTTCGCTGGCAGGCAGCAGGCCGGTGAGCATCTTCATGGTGGTGGACTTGCCACAGCCGTTGGAGCCGAGGAAGCCGAAGATTTCCCCGCGCTCGATGCGGAAGCTGACACGGTCCACCGCGACGAAATCGCCGAAGCGGCAGGTCAGCCCCTCGGCTTCGATGGCGATCTGCGGCATGCCTTCATTCTGCGCGCGCGGCGGAATCACCAGTTTGTGATGGCCGGCGCGCTTGTTCTCGGGCAGCAGCGCGATGAAGGCCTCTTCGAGATTCTGCGTGCCGGTGTGTGCGCGCAACTCGGCGGGCGTACCGGTGGCGAGCACCTGGCCGTCGTCCATCGCCACCAGGTGATCGAAGCGCTCGGCCTCCTCCATGTAGGCGGTGGCCACCAGCACGCTCATGCCCTCGCGGCCTGCGCGGATGCGCGCGATCAGCTCCCAGAACTGGTTGCGCGACAGCGGATCGACGCCGGTGGTGGGCTCGTCGAGGATCAGCAGATCCGGGTCGTGGATCAGCGCGCAGCACAGCCCGAGCTTCTGCTTCATGCCACCGGACAGCTTGCCCGCCGGGCGCTCGGCGAAGGGTGCCAATCCCGTGCTGTGCAGCAGATCGGCGATGCGCCGCTCGCGCTCGGCCTTGTCGTGGCCGAACAGGCGGCCGAAGAAGTCGACGTTCTCGAATACCGAGAGCGTCGGATAGAGGTTCTTGCCCAGGCCCTGTGGCATGTAGGCGATGCGCGGGCACACGGCGCGGCGGTGGCGAGCGTCGCGCATGTCGCCGCCGAGCACCTGGATTTCGCCGTCCTGCATCTTCCGCGCACCGGCCAGCAGTGCCAGCAGGCTGGACTTGCCGACACCGTCCGGGCCGATCAGGCCGACCATACGGTTGGCCGGGATCTCCAGGGTGACGTCGTCCACTGCGCGGGTCTGCCCATAGCGCAGCGAGACGCCGGCCAGACGAGCCACGCAGTCGGCGGCGTTCATCGCGGGACCTTGATTTGCAGTTCGGCCGGCCATTGCACCTGCGGGTCAAGGCGCAGGTAGGCCATGCCCGGCACGCCGGTCTTCACGTAGGTGACGTATTTCTCCAGCAGCCCCGGATCGAGGCGCGCCTTGACGCGGAACATCAGCTTCTCGCGCTCGTTGGCGGTCTCCACGGTCTTGGGCGTGAACTGCGCGACACTGGCGACATAGGACACTTTCGCCGGAATCACGTACTCGGGCACGGCGTCGATCACCAGGTGCACTTCCTGGCCCAGCTCAACCTTGCCGGCCTGGCCGGAGGGCAGGAAAAAGGTCATGTAAACGTCGGCCAGGTCGACCATGTTGAGCAGCTTGCCGCCGGCTGCCAGCACTTCGCCCGGCTGCGCCACGCGGTACTGCACGCGGCCGTTGCGTGGTGCCTTGAGCAGGCTGTCGTCGATGTCCGCCTGCAGCCGCACGGTGCTCGCGGTGGCGGCCTCGATGGCCGATTGCGCCTCGATCACCTGGGAGCGCGCGGCGGAGATGCCGGCGTCCGCCGAGACCACTTGCGAACGTGCTGCAGCCAGCGCCGCCTGGGCGCTCTGCATCGTGGCGCGGTCGTCATCCAGTTGCTGCTGCGGCAGGGCGTTGCGTTTGACCAGTTGCTCGGTGCGGGTGAAGCGCTTCTGCGCGGCGGTGAGTTCCGCCTGGCGTTGCGCGACCACGGCTTGGGCGGTGGACTTCTCGCTGGTGCGCTGGGCCACCAGGGATTCGGCCGTGAGCCGGGCGTTCTGCGCCCGCCGTACTTCCGCCTGGGCCTGGGCGAGCTGGGCCTGGAGCACCTGGGTGTCCATCTTCGCCACCACATCGCCGGCCTTCACGAAGTCGCCTTCGTCCACCAGGATTTCCGCCACGCGGCCGGGCAGCTTGGTGGCCACGTCGACTTCGGTGGCTTCGATGCGCCCATTGCCGCTGGCGAAACCTTCGGGCAGGCCCGTCGGCTTGAACGTCTGCCAGGCCAGCGCGGCGAGCACGGCCACCACCAGCACCGCGAGCCCGCGGCTGCGCCAGCTTTTTGCCTTTCCTGTCATCCGATTTCCCCTTTGTCCAGACGCTCGAATTCGAGCGGATCATGAGGGGATGTTCGGCGACCCGCGGCAAACGGGGCTTGATTCAGGTCAGGCGTGCGCAGGAAACTTCCTACACGCCTTGTCGGGCGGAGCTTTCAGCGCGGCATTGCGACGCGCAGCCGCAGCCGGTCGCCGGATCACCTGCATGAATCGTGTTCATGCAGGTGGCCCGAGGAACGTCAGGGCTGGACGATCAGGTTGTTGAACAGCAGGTCGTCCACCAGTGGCTTGCCCTCTTCCTGCTGGAGCGCAGCCTGCACCTGCTTGAGGGCTTCCTGGCGCAGCTTTTCCTTGCCATCGACGCTGCCGAGGGAGTCGTCGGTCTGTTGGGAGAACAGCATCACCAGCTGGTTGCGGATCAGCGGCTCGTGGTGCTCGACCTTCTCGGAAGCCTCCTTGCCGGTGACCTTCAGCGCGATGTCGGCCTTGAAGTACTTCAGGCGGGGCCCGCTGCCGTAGTTGCCCACCAGTGCGGGAGTGAGGTCGACGAATACAGGCTTGTTGGCATCTTCCGGCTTGGCTTCTTCGGATTCGGAAGCCATGACGAACGTACTGAAGGAAAAAGCCAGCAACAGGGCGAGGAAAGCTCTCAAGGCGATGTCTCCGAATTCGATGGGGAAAGGATAGCCACACTCGCGCCGCCGCCCAAGCTATATCGGGGCATAAGCCCAGGCCATGGTGATTTGCCCTCCCGCCTCACGCTCCTACACTGCGCCGATACCCAGAGTGGAGTACTCCTCATGAAAGCCGTGCTGTGCAAAGCCTTCGGCCCCGCCGAAACCCTGGTGCTGGAAGACATCGCCAGCCCCGAGCCGAAGAAGAACGAAGTCCTGCTGCAGGTGCATGCCGCCGGGGTGAACTTCCCCGACACCCTGATCATCGAGGGCAAGTACCAGTTCAAGCCGCCCTTCCCGTTCTCCCCGGGTGGCGAGGCCGCCGGTGTGGTGGGCGCGGTGGGTGAGAAGGTCAGCCACGTGAAGCCCGGCGACCGGGTGATGGCGCTGACCGGCTGGGGCAGCTTCGCCGAGGAAGTGGCGGTACCCGGCTATAACGTGATGCCGATCCCCGACGGCATGGACTTCCCCAGCGCCGCCGCCTTCGGCATGACCTACGGCACCTCGATGCACGCGCTCAAGCAGCGCGCCAACCTGCAGCCGGGCGAGACCCTGCTGGTGCTCGGCGCCTCCGGCGGCGTGGGCCTGGCAGCCGTTGAGATCGGCAAGGCCATGGGCGCCAAGGTCATCGCGGCCGCCAGCAGCGACGCCAAGCTGGAGGTGGCCAAGGCCGCCGGCGCCGACGTGCTGATCAACTACAGCGAAGGCAGCCTGAAGGACAAGCTCAAGGAAATCACCGGCGGCCAGGGCGTGGACGTGATCTACGATCCGGTCGGCGGCGATCTGTTCGAGGAAGCCTTCCGCTCCATCGCCTGGAACGGCCGCATGCTGGTGGTCGGCTTCGCCAGCGGCACCATCCCGTCGCTGCCGGCCAACCTCACCCTGCTCAAGGGCGCCTCCCTGGTCGGCGTGTTCTGGGGCTCCTTCGCCCAGCGCCAGCCGCAGGACAACGCAGCGAACTTCCAACAGCTGTTCGCCTGGTTCGCCGAGGGCAAGATCAAGCCGCTGGTGTCGCAGACCTACCCGCTGGAGCAGGCCGCCGACGCGATCAATCACCTGGGCCAGCGCAAGGCGGTGGGCAAGGTGGTGGTGACGGTTCGCTGATAGCCTTCCGGCGACACAAAAAGCCCCGCTCAAGCGGGGCTTTTTTCATTCTGGCTCTCCTACAGAGGATCCGGCGTTGAGCGATTCGCGAGCAAGCTCGCTCCTACGAAAAGCGAATGCGCCGCTCTGGCTTTTGGAGATTTCCAGAGAAACACCCGCGCACGCCGAACGCCCCTTTCAGGAGGCCTCGTTGAATTGGAATTTCAGGGGTTGAGCGGCATGGATGCCGCGAGAGCGCTGTCGGGCCAGGGATGGCCCGTCAGCGCGTGCCCCTGAAATTTCGATTCAACGAGGGAATTTTTCGCCTGAGCGAAAAACCGGATGTCCGGGGCAAGCCTTCTTGGTTACTTCTTCGGCGTTTGGAAGAAGTGACTCGCCCGAGGGGGCGAAACAAGAAGCCTGCGCGCACGCCGGCGCGACGCGAGAAAGCCCGGCGCAAGGCAGACACATCGCGGACGGAGTCCGCTCCTACGCGAGCCCGATGCACCTGATATCTCCAGTAGGAGCTGATTTCGCTGAGAAGCTCCGCGCCTACAAAAGCAAAAAGCCCCGCGTGAGCGGGGCTTTTTTACTCCGGAGGATCAGGAATACAGCGCCTTGAACTGCTCGCGCAGCACGTTCTTCTGCACCTTGCCCATTACGTTGCGCGGCAGCGCGTCGACCACCATCACGCGCTTGGGCTGCTTGAAACGCGCCAGCTTGCCATCCAGTGCGGCAAGCACCTGCGCCTCGGTCGGCGCCTGATCCTTGCCGGCCACCAGCACGGCAGTGACGCCCTCGCCGAAGTCCGGATGCGGCACGCCGATCACCGCCGACTCGACCACGCCCGGCAGGGTGTCGAGGATCTCCTCCAGCTCCTTGGGGTACACGTTGAAGCCGCCACTGATGATCATGTCCTTGTTGCGGCCGACGATCTGCACATAGCCACGGTCGTCGACGAAGCCGATGTCGCCGGTCATGAAGTAGCCGTCCGCGCGCAGTTCCTCGGCGGTCTTTTCCGGCATCCGCCAGTAACCTTGGAACACGTTCGGCCCACGTACTTCGATCATCCCCGGCTCGCCCTGGGGCAGCAGCGTCGGCTCGGCCTGGGCCGGGTCGGTGATGCGCAGCTCGACGCCGGGCAGCGGGAAGCCGACGGTGCCGGCGATGCGTTCGCCGTCCAGCGGGTTGGAGGTGTTCATGCCGGTCTCGGTCATGCCGTAGCGCTCGAGGATGGCCATGCCGGTGCGCTCGGAGAACGCCTTGTGGGTCTCGGCGGTCAGCGGCGCGGAACCGGAAATGAACAGGCGCATGTGCGCCACCGCCTCGCGAGTCAGGCCAGGTTGGTCGAGCAGGCGCGTGTAGAAGGTCGGCACGCCCATCAGCAGGTTCACCTGGGGCAGCAGGCGGAGCATCTGTGCGGCGTCGAACTTGCTCAGGAAGAGCATCGAGCCGCCCGCCATCAGCAGGCTGTTGCAGGCCACGAACAGGCCATGGATGTGGAAGATCGGCAGCGCGTGGAGCAGCCAGTCCTCGCTGGTGATCTTCCAGGCGTCCACCAGCGCGCGGGCGTTGGACACCAGGTTGCCGTGGCTGATCATCGCACCCTTGGAGCGCCCGGTGGTGCCGGAGGTGTAGAGGATCGCGGCGAGGTCGGAAGCGGCGCGCTCGACATCGGCGAAGTGCCCCGGCTTGCCGTGCACCCGCTCCATCAGCGAACCGTCACCGGCGTCGCCCAGGGTCTCGACCTGGGCCACGCCGCTGACTTTCGCCAACTCGCGGGCCTGGGCCTCGAAAGCCGGGGCGCAGACGAACAGCGAAGGCTCGGCGTCGTCGAGGAAGTAGCGCAGCTCCTCGCCGGTGTAGCCACTGTTGAGCGGCAGATAGACCGCGCCGGCGCGCAGCACGGCGAGGTAGAGCATCACCGTCTCGGGGCTCTTGTCGACCTGCACGGCAACCCGGTCGCCCGGCTGCACACCGAGTTCCACCAGGGCATGGGCGAACTGCGAGGTACTGCGCAGCATGTCGGCGTAGCTGTAGCCACCCCCCACGGGCGTGCGGATGAAGGGCTTGGACAGGTCGCTGGGCAGGTGTTTGCCGACTTCGGCGAAAAGGCTCTGGTTCATGGTGAGGTCCTAGCGTTTTGTTTTCGCCGTCAGGGTGGCCAACTTGCGCACCTCGGGTGAGGCCGCGACCGCGCCCTGGTTGGCGTAGGCTTCGTGGTTCTTTTCGATCTGGCGCAGTTCGTAGCGGTAATTGACCATCAGCCCGGCAGCCTGGCGCAGGCCGCTGGCAGACAGGTCGCCGCGCCAGTTCAGGCGCTCCAGGCGGGCGCCGTTGCCGAGGTGGAAGCGCGCCACCGGGTCAAGCGGCAGGCCGGCGCCGTTCTTGGCGTGCAGGAAGTACTCGGCGGCCAGCGCCAGCATGGGTTCTTCAGTGCGCGGCGGTGGCGACGCATCGGGCTTGAGCGCCTTGAGCAGCTCGGCGGCAGGCGCAGCCAGTTGCGGGTCTTCGCCCAGGCTGTCGAGCCAGCGGCGGAAGCCAGGCACCGGCGACAGGGTGACGAACTGGCGCAGGCCGGGTATCTCCCGCGCCAGCTCCTCCACCACCTGCTTGATCAGGAAGTTGCCGAAGGAGATGCCGCGCAGGCCGTCCTGGCAGTTGCTGATGGAATAGAACACCGCGGTGTCCGGCTCCTCCGCCGGTTGCGCTTCCGGCTTGGCCTCAAGGATGTCGGCGATTGCGCCGGGCATCGCACGGGTCAGCGCCACCTCGACGAAGATCAGCGGCTCGTCGGCCAGTGCCGGGTGGAAGAAGGCGAAGCAGCGGCGGTCGGCCGGCTGCAGCCGGCTGCGCAGGTCGTCCCAGTCCTTGATGGCGTGGACGGCCTCGTACTGGATGATCTTTTCCAGGATCGACGCCGGGGTCGACCAGTCGATGCGCCGCAGCACCAGGAAGCCGCGGTTGAACCAGGAGGCCAGCAGGTGCTGCAGGTCGTGGTCCACGGCGGCAAGCTCCGGCCTGGCTTTCAATTCCTGCAGCAGCAGGCGGCGCATGGCGATCAGCTCGGCGGTGCCGCCGGGCGCCTGGTTGAGGCGGCGGAACAACTCCTGGCGCGGTGGTTCGCTGGCCTGGAAGAGTGCCGTGGTATTGGCCGAAGACGGCTCGTCGAGGTAGCGCTGGCAGGCTTGCGCCAGCGCGTCGCGGGGCGGTGCGAAGTCCTTCAGCAGGGTATCGAAGAAGGCCTTCTGCTGTTCCGGCGGACAGTCGCGGTAAGCGCACAGGACCTGCTGCGCCAGGGCCACGCCCGACGCTTCGCCGTGGCTGGAGATCAGCTTGTGGCAAGCCTGCGCCAGCGCCTGGGCATTACCCGGCGCCGGCTCGCGCGACTCCAGCAGTTGCCGGCCGCGCTCGGTGATGCTCTGCAGCAGTTCCTGGAAGAAGCTGATGTTCATGCGTCCCCCTCAGTTTGTGGATAAGTAACTCAATCTCCCGCCAGCATCGGCGGCGGGCAGCGCTGGTACCAGCGCGAGGCCTGCTCGTAGGCGTGGGCCAGTTGCAGCACGGCCATGTCGGCCTGGTGCCTGCCGATGATCTGCAGGCCCATGGGCAGGCCCTGCTCATTGAAGCCCACCGGCACGTTGGCCGCCGGGCAACCGGACAGGGTGGCCGGGATCACCACCTCCATCCAGCGGTGGTAGGTGTCCATGGCCTTGCCGGCGATCTCTTTCGGCCAGTCCCAGGTCTTGTCGAACGGGAACACCTGGGCGCTGGGCAACAGCAGGTAGTCGTAGCGTTCGAACAGCTTGCTGATTGCACGGTACCAGTCGCTGCGCGCGGCGGAGGCGCGGAACACATCCATGGCGGAGAGTTTCAGGCCGTTCTCCACTTCCCAGATGGCCTCGGGCTTGAGCAGCTCGCGCTTGCCAGGGTCGGTGTAGGCTGCGCCCAGGGAGCCGGCGACCATCCAGTGGCGCAGGGTGCGCCAGGTGTCCCATAGGCGCTCGGGCGAGAAACCCATGGCGGTCTCTTCGACCTGGCAGCCGATGGCTTCGAAGTCGGCGAAGGATTTGCGGCACAGCTCCAGCACGCCGCGCTCCATCGGCAGATGGCCGCCGAGGTCGCCCAGCCAGCCCAGCCGTGCCCCCTTGAAATCACGCTCCAGCTTGCCGGTGAACTGCTCGCCGCTCTCGGCGATCGACAGCGGTGCGCGGGCATCGCCGCCGGCCTGTACGGACAGCAAAAGCGCCACGTCGCGCACACTGCGGCCCATCGGGCCTTCGTAGCCGAGCTGGTCGATGAACAGGTCGGCGCTGTCGTCGAAGGGCACGCGGCCCTGGGACGGGCGGAAGCCGATGATGTTGTTGAAGGCCGCCGGGTTGCGCAGCGAGCCCATCATGTCGCTGCCGTCGGCAACCGGGACCATCTGCAGCGCCAGGGCCGCCGCCGCGCCACCGCTGCTGCCGCCGGCAGTGCGTTCGGGCGCATAGGCGCAGCCGGTGGCACCGAAGATCGGGTTGTAGCTGTGGGAGCCGAGGCCGAATTCGGGAGTGTTGGTCTTGCCGATGATGATCGCGCCAGCCGCCTTGATGCGCTCGACCATGATGCCGTCGCGCTCGGGCAGGTAGTCGCGGAACAGCGGCGAGCCGAGGGTGGTGCGGATGCCCTGGGTCAGCGACAGGTCCTTCACCGCATGGGGCAGGCCATGCATCCAGCCACGGTATTCGCCACGGGCCAGTTCGGCATCGCGCTGGTCGGCTTCGGCCAGCAGAAGGTCGTCGGGTTGCTGGCTGACGATGGCATTGACCGCCGGGTTGAAGCGCTCGATCTGCTCGAGGTGCGCCTGCATCACCTCGCGGCAGGACACCTGGCGCAGGCGGATGCGTTGGGCCAGTTCGTGGGCCTGGAGCTGGACGAGTTCGTTGTGCTTATTCTGGCTCATGGAGCGCGGCCTTCTTTCATCAGTCGCTTCCGGCAGGCGGGAAGCATAAGTCGGGTTCAGCGACCCCGCCGCCGGGCGGGGCTTGTTGCGTTCTTCAGGCCGAACGCTGCCGCCACGCCCATGAAGGTGGACGCGAGCAGCGTCGGTCTGTGACTTTCCCGGTCGGGGATCAGCGCATCAGGTTGGTCCAGATACGGTCGGCCAGGCGGATCGCGCCTTCGCCACAGGTCTTGCTGAACACCACCTTGGTGCCCTCGGGGATGTGCAGTTCCGGCGCATCCTTCAGGCTGGCATCGAGGAAGGGTTCCACACCCTTGATCGGGCTCTGGTGCTTGAGGAAGTTCTGGGTCATCGCCGAGTTCTCCGGCTGGCTGAGGAAGGCGATGAACTTCTTCGCGCTCTCCGGGTGCTTGGCGCCGGCCGGGATCACCAGGTTGTCCACCCAGGCCATCACGCCCTCTTTCGGGTAGAGGTACTTCAGGCTGGATTTCATCTCACGCGCACGCATCGACGAGCCGCCCCAGAACATCGACATGTCGATTTCGCCCGAGGCCAGGTTCTCGCGGATCGAGCCGGCCTTGGAGCTGTAGGTCTTCACGAAGGGCTTCTGGTTCTTCAGCAGGGTCAGCACCTGTTGCATCTGCTTGGGATCCTCGCTGCACAGCGGGATGCCCAGGTAGAGGCTGGCGGTGTCGATCACCTCGCTGGCCGAGTCGAACATGTTGATCCTGCCCTGTAGCTCCTTGGGCGGGGTGAACAGCACCGAGTAGCTGTCGGCCGGGCCGCTGTACTTGGCGCTGTCCAGCACCACGCTGGTGGTGCCCCAGATGAAGGGCACGGCGTAGGCGCCCTCCGGGTCCCAGGCGGGCTTCTTCAGGTTGTCCTCGACGTTGGCGTAGTACGGCTGGCTGACCGGGTCGAAGCGCTCCAGCAGCTTTTCCTGGATCAGGATCGGCACGAAGGCGTGGGAAGGAATCGCCACGTCGTAGCCGGCGCCGCCCTGCTTGAGCTTGGCCAGCAGGGTTTCGTTGGAATCGTAGGAATCCACGGTCACCTTGATGCCGCTTTCCTTCTCGAACTTCTCCAGGATCTGCGGGGTGAAGTAACCACTCCAGCTCACCACGTTCAGTTGTTCGGCGGCTTGCGCGTGGATGGCCATGGCCAGCGTCAGCGAGGCCCCTACAGCAGCGATCAGTTTGCTCATCTTCTACTCCGGTATGTGGGCTCAGGCCTTCTTCTTGCCGAGCAGGAACGACAGGGTTACGAACAGCACGGAAACGCCGAGGATCAGGGTCGACACCGCGTTCACATCGGGCGTCACGCCCATGCGCAGCAGGCCGAAGATGAAGATCGGCAAGGTGGTGGTGCCAGCCTGGGAGACCATCATCGAGATCACGAAGTTATCCAGCGAGACGATGAAGGCCAGCATCAGCCCGGAGAAGATCCCCGGCATCAGCAGCGGCAGGGTGACCTTGCGGAAAGTCCGCCAGGGGCCGGCGTAGAGATCGGCGGCGGCCTGCTCCAGGGACAGGTCCATGTCGTTGAGGCGGGCGCGGATCGGCAGGTAGGCGAACGGGATACAGAACACCGTGTGGGCGATGATCAGGTTGCCGTAGCCCAGCGACAGGCCGAGGGTGGAGAACAGCGCCAGGGTGGCGACGCCGACCACGATCTCCGGCAGCACCAGCGGCAGCATAATCGTCCCCATGGACAGGCGCAGGCCCTTGAACTTGGCTCCGCGAGAGGTGCCCAGCGCGGCCAGGGTGGCGATTGCGGTGGCAATCACACTGGCGCACACGGCGATCAGCAGGCTGTTGCCGGCGGCCTGGCGCAGTGCCTGGTTGGCAAAGGCGGCGCGGTACCAGTCGAGGCTGAAGCCGGTCCACACGGTGGCGGACTGGTTGGCGTTGAACGAGAGCACCACCAGCACCACGATGGGCGCGTAGAGGTACAGGTAGAACAGGAAGCTCAGGACGCCGAAGCCACGGAAATCCTGTACGCCAAGGCGGCGCTTGGTCAGCAGCGAGAGCATCATTCACCTCCCCGGGCAATGCGCAGGCGTTCGGCGCGCATCGCGTAGAACATCAGCACCAGCATCACCGCGCCCATCAGCACCAGCGACAGCGCCGCGCCGAAGGGCCAGTTCCGCGAGTCGCTGAACTGCCGGAAGATCAGGTTGCCGAGCATCATCTTGGTGCCGCCGCCGAGCAGCTCGGGGGCGATCATCGCGCCCAGGCACGGAACGAAGGTGAGGATGGCGCCAGCCAGGATGCCCGGACGGGCGATCGGCAGGACGACCTTGCGCAGGGTGCGCACGCGCCCGGCGTAGAGGTCCTGGGCCGCTTCGAGCAGACGCATGTCCATTTTCTCGAGGGTGGCGTAGATCGGCAGCACGACGAAGGGCGCATAGGTGTAGACCAGGCCCAGCAGCACCGCGCCGTCGGTATAGAGCAGGTTCAGCGGCTGGTTGATCACGCCCAGGCTCATCAGCGTGCCGTTGACCACGCCGGTGCCGCGCAGCAGCAGGATCCAGGCATAGGTGCGGATCAGCAGGTTGGCCCAGAACGGCACGGTGATCAGGAAGATCAGCAGGCCGCGGCGGTGCGCCGGCTGCATCGCCAGCCACACCGCCACCGGGAAGCCCACCAGCAGGGTGATGACGGTGGTCGCCGCGGCGATGCCGATGGAGCGCAGCGCGATCACCATGTACGAGTCGGCGAAGGCCAGGCTGTCGTCGAGCTGGCGCTCGAACAGCAGCGAGACGTAGGCGTCGACGCTGAAGTGCGGGTTCACCCCGCCGTAGGGGTTGGCCTGCATCAGCGAGTAACCGACCACGATGAAGATCGGCACGATCAGGAACAGCCCGATGGAGACCAGTGCGGGCGATACGCCGAGGAAGCTGCGCAGCGCCTGGCGCCGCTCCAGCGCATTGCCGGAGGTTGTGGATAACCGGTTCATGCTCACCTCCGCTCAGTCCACCAGGACGCTGGCGCTGCCTTTTTCGAACAGCAGCCCGGCGCGTTGCCCGGCTACCAGGCGGCCACGCTGGCCGGCGCTGTTGGGCGCGCGCACGGTCAACTTGCTGCCGTCCTGGAGCTCGACCTGGTACTGCAGGTCGGTGCCCAGGTAGATCTGCTGGACGACAGTGCAGGGCGTGGCGGACAAGGCGTCTTCGGCCACCAGCTGCAGGCGCTCCGGACGGATCGACAGGGTGACCTCGGCGCCGACCTTCAGGCCTTCGCGGCTGCCGGCCTCGATCAGCTGGTCGCCGGCAATCCGGTAGTACGCGCGCTCACCGTCGAAGTTCTCGACGCGGGCCGGGAGGAAGTTGGTCTCGCCGATGAAATCGGCGACGAAGCGGTTGCGCGGGTGTTCGTAGATGTCGTCGGGACGGCCGACCTGCTGCACCTCGCCCTCGGAGAGCACGGCGATGCGATCGGACATGGTCAGGGCTTCTTCCTGGTCATGGGTGACGAAGATGAAGGTGATGCCGGTCTTGGACTGGATCGCCTTGAGCTCTTCGCGCATGGCCTGGCGCAGCTTGAGATCGAGGGCGGAAAGTGGCTCGTCGAGCAGCAGCACCTTGGGATGCGGCGCCAACGCGCGAGCCAGGGCGACGCGCTGCTGCTGACCGCCGGAAAGCTGGGTCGGCTTGCGCTGGGCGAAGCGTTCCATCTGCACCAGGGCGAGCATCTCGCGGACGCGCTCGGCGACCTGCGCCTTGCTCATGCGCTGGCCCATCGGGTGGGATTCCAGGCCGAAGGCGAGGTTCTCGGCGATGGTCATGTGCGGGAACAACGCGTAGTGCTGGAACACCGTGTTGACCGGGCGCTCGAACGGCGGCCGGTCGGCGATGTTCTCGCCGTAGAGCTGGATTTCCCCGGAGGTGGGGAATTCGAAGCCGGCGATCATCCGCAGCAGGGTGGTCTTGCCGCAGCCCGAAGGACCGAGCAGGGTGAAGAACTCGTTGTCGCGGATGTCCAGGTCGACGCATTTGAGCGCGACGGGACCGCTGGCCGGGTCGCCGTAGACCTTGCGCACGGAGCGGATAGAGACCGCCGCCGTCTGCAGGCTGTGCAGGGCATTCATGGTGAAACCTCCGCATCCTTCCCGTTTGCCGCATGGCTTGCGGCCGGGGGATCTTGTAGTTGTTCTGGCAGGGCTGGAGTAGACGCTGGATGCAGCGCTGGCCGTGGGTTCGGCTCGATATTGTGGTGATGCTGCTGGAGCCGATATTCAAAGAAAGGTGGTTGAGCGAAAAGCTCAATTTTCTTACATTCGCTGTTAAATAAATTAATAGCTGAGCTGATACCCGGGCTCGCCACCGAGACTTGCGTCCATGTCCATCCAGCGTCTTCCGCCGCTCAATGCCGTCCGCGCCTTCGAGGCCGCCGCGCGGCTGGGCAGCTACGTCGCCGCCTCCAAAGACCTGCATGTGACGCAGCCAGCGATTGGCCGTCACGTGAAGCTGCTGGAGGACTGGCTGGGCGTGCAGCTGTTCGAGCGCACTCCGCGAGGGGTGACCCTGACGCCGGCCGGGCAGCGTTACTACGCGAAGATATCCACAGCCCTGCAGCAGATCGCCGATGCCGGCCATGAGCTGGCTCCCGGCGGCACCGCGCGCTGGCTGAAGATCCTGGTGGTGCCGGCCTTCGCCAAGCGCTGGCTGATGCCGCGCCTGGAGACCCTGCGCCAGCAGCGCCCGGGTCTGAAGGTGGCGGTGGAACCCAACCCGACTTTCACCGAAGTGGACGGCAAAAGCGCCGATCTGGGGATTGTCTATGGGCTTCCCGGCGTCTATCCGCAGTGCCACAGCACGCTGGTGCGGCCGGCGGTTTTCCCGGTGTGCTCACCCTCCTACCTCGAACAGCATGGCCCGCTGACCAGCGTGCACGAGCTGGCGCAGCACAAGCTCATCCACGTCGATGACGGCGAATGGTGGAACCTCTGGCTGTCCACCATCGGGCTGGACCTGCGGGTGAACTCCGACGTGCTCTATGTCAGCAACGACCACGCGCTGTCCATGGCCGAGGCCGGCCACGGCATCGCCCTGGCCAACCTGGTGCTGGTCAAGCACCAGCTCGCCGCCGGCACGCTGGTGCGGCCACTGCCCGAGGAAGTACCGCTGGAGAGCTACCAGCTGCTGCTGCCCACCGGCGCGGTGAGCGCCGACGTGGCCTGGTTCGAGGAGTGGATTCGCGCCGCGCTGCAGGAAGAATTCTCCACCGGCACATCCGCATGAGGTTCGTCGCGCAGCGAGACGTGTAGGAGCGAGCTTGCTCGCGAAAGATGTTCCCGGCGGCGTCGGTGCTGGGCGGGTTCGCGAGCAAGCTCGCTCCTACAAAAAGCAGCCCCCGAACTCTCGTGGAGTCAGCCGCGCGGCGCGTAGGCGAAGACGTCGGCGCGCATCTGGTGCGGGTCCATGCCAGCGGCGACCAACGCATCCAGCGTGCCGTAGACCATCGCCGGCGAGCCGCTGGCGTAGACGCGCAGGCCGGACAGCTCGGCGAAGTCCTCGCACACCGCTTCATGCAGCAAACCGCAGCGCCCCTGCCAGCCGCACAGGTCGCTGACGATCCTGTGCAGATGCAGGTTGGGCACGCTTTCCCACTGCTCCCAGTGCGGCAGCTCGTAGAAGTCTTCCGGGCGACGCACGCCCCAGTACAGGTGGACCGGGTGGGCAAAGCCGGTGGCACGGCAGAACTCGATCAGGCTGTGCATCTGCGCCATCCCGGTGCCGGCGGCGATCAGCACCAGCGGGCCGTCCGGCAGGTCGGCCAGGTGCGCGTCGCCGAAGGGCATCTGCACGCGGGCGAAGCGGTCGCGCTGCAGCTGCGCCAGCAGGTCGATGGCGCTGTTCTCGCGGGCCAGGATGTGCAGTTCCAGGTCTCGCCCTTCCTGCGGTGCGGAGGCCAGCGAGAAGGCCGCCGGATCGCTTTTGTCGCGCTCGATCAGCAGGTACTGCCCGGCGTGGTAACGCGGGGGCTTGCCGGCCGGCGCACGCAGGCGCACGCGCCAGACATCGCCACCCACCGGCTCGCAGAGAGTCAGCTGGCAGGACAGCTTGCGCACCGGCAACTCGCCGGGTGCCAGCACGCCGTCCCAGTGCAGCACACAATCTTCCAGCGGCTCGGCCAGGCAGGTGAAGAGCTCGCCATGGTCGCGCACCTCGCCGTCCTGGCGCACGCGGCCTTCCACCAGCAGCGCCGCGCAGATGTGGCAGTTGCCGTTGCGGCAGCTCTGCGGGCACTCGTAGCCCAGGCGCCGCGCACCGTCGAGGATACGTTCTCCGGGCTTCAGCTCAAGCTGGGCGCCAGAGGGTTGCAAGGTCACTTTCAAGCGCTGTTCTCATTCTTCTCTGAGGGCGGCCCCTGGCGCATCGCCGCCCTTGGTGTTCGACGGCCCGTCAGTCGATGCCCAGGCTCGCCCAGATTTCGTCGACGCGGCGGGTCACCGCCGGGTCCTTCTCGATCACCCGGCCCCATTCGCGGCTGGTCTCGCCCGGCCACTTGTGGGTGGCGTCCAGGCCCATCTTCGAACCCAGGCCGGAGATCGGCGAGGCGAAGTCCAGGTAGTCGATCGGGGTGTTGTCGATCATCACCGTGTCGCGCTTGGGGTCCATGCGCGTGGTAATGGCCCAGATCACGTCGTTCCAGTCGCGGGCGTTGATGTCGTCGTCGGTGACGATAACGAACTTGGTGTACATGAACTGTCGCAGGAACGACCAGACACCGAGCATCACGCGCTTGGCGTGGCCGGGGTACTGCTTCTTCATGGTCACCACCGCCATGCGGTAGGAGCAGCCTTCGGGCGGCAGGTAGAAGTCGGTGATCTCGGGGAACTGCTTCTGCAGGATCGGCACGAAGACTTCGTTCAGCGCCACGCCGAGGATTGCCGGCTCGTCCGGCGGGCGGCCGGTGTAGGTGCTGTGGTAGATCGGTTTCTGCCGGCGGGTGATGCGCTCGACGGTGAACACCGGGAAGCGGTCCACCTCGTTGTAGTAACCGGTGTGGTCGCCGTACGGGCCTTCATCGGCCATCTCGCCGGGATGAATCACCCCTTCGAGGACGATCTCGGCGCTGGCCGGCACCTGCAGGTCATTGCCGATGCACTTGACCAGCTCGGTCTTGTGCCCGCGCAGCAGGCCGGCAAAGGCGTATTCGGAGAGGTTGTCCGGCACCGGGGTAACGGCGCCGAGGATGGTCGCCGGGTCCGCGCCCAGGGCCACGGCCACCGGATAAGGCTGGCCGGGATGCTTCTGGCACCACTCGCGGAAGTCCAGCGCGCCGCCACGATGACTGAGCCAGCGCATGATCACCTTGTTGCGGCCGATCACCTGCTGGCGGTAGATGCCCAGGTTCTGCCGTTCCTTGTTCGGCCCGCGGGTGACGGTCAGACCCCAGGTAATCAGCGGCGCGACGTCGCCGGGCCAGCAGGTCTGCACCGGCAGCTTCGACAGGTCGACAGCATCGCCCTCCTCGATCACTTCCTGGCACGGCGCGTCCTTCAGGACCTTGGGCGCCATGTTGATGACCTTCTTGAAGATCGGCAGCTTGGACCAGGCGTCCTTCAGCCCCTTGGGCGGCTCGGGTTCCTTGAGGAAGGCCAGCAGCTTGCCGATCTCGCGCAGCTCGGAGACATCCTCGGCGCCCATCCCTAAGGCGACGCGCTCGGGCGTACCGAACAGGTTGCCGAGCACGGGCATGTCGAAGCCGGTGGGCTTTTCGAACAGCAGGGCCGGGCCCTTGGCGCGCAGGGTGCGGTCGCACACCTCGGTCATTTCCAGCACCGGGGATACCGGCGCCTGGATGCGCTTGAGCTGTCCGCGCTGCTCCAGGGCAGCGATGAACTCGCGCAGGTCGCGATACTGCATGAGGATCTCGATGGCGGCAGGATGATGCGACAGTCTACCGCGCAACGCTGCCGCGCAGAAACACGAAGGCCGGGTTTCCCCGGCCTTGTGTGGTTCGAGAGGCGCTTACTTGCTGCGCTTCATCGAGTCGAAGAACTCGTCGTTCGTCTTGGTCTGGCGCAGCTTGTCCAGCAGGAATTCGACCGCGGCGATCTCGTCCATCGGGTGCAGGATCTTGCGCAGGATCCACATGCGCTGCAGCTCTTCCTCACCGGTGAGCAGCTCTTCGCGACGGGTGCCCGAGCGGTTGATGTTGATCGCCGGGAACACGCGTTTTTCCGAGATGCGACGGTCGAGGATCAGTTCCGAGTTACCGGTACCCTTGAATTCCTCGTAGATCACTTCGTCCATCTTCGAGCCGGTTTCGATCAGCGCGGTGGCGAGGATGGTCAGCGAACCGCCTTCCTCGATGTTGCGCGCCGCGCCGAAGAAGCGCTTGGGCTTTTCCAGGGCGTGGGCGTCGACACCACCGGTGAGCACCTTGCCGGAGCTGGGGATCACGGTGTTGTAGGCACGGGCCAGACGGGTGATGGAGTCGAGCAGGATGATCACGTCCTTCTTGTGCTCGACCAGGCGCTTGGCCTTCTCGATCACCATCTCGGCGACCTGCACGTGGCGGGTCGGCGGCTCGTCGAAGGTGGAGGCAACCACTTCGCCGCGCACGGTGCGCTGCATCTCGGTCACTTCTTCCGGGCGCTCGTCGATCAGCAGGACGATCAGGTGGCACTCGGGGTTGTTGCGGGTGATGTTCGAGGCAATGTTCTGCAGCATGATGGTCTTGCCCGCTTTCGGCGGGGCGACGATCAGGCCGCGCTGGCCCTTGCCGATCGGCGAGCAGAGGTCGATCACACGGCCGGTGAGGTCCTCGGTGGAGCCGTTGCCGGCTTCCATGGTCAGGCGCTTGGTCGGGAACAGCGGCGTCAGGTTCTCGAAGAGAATCTTGTTCTTCGCGTTCTCCGGACGATCGAAGTTGATCGAGTCGACTTTCAGCAGGGCGAAATAACGCTCGCCTTCCTTGGGCGGCCGAATCTTGCCGATGATGGTATCGCCCGTGCGCAGGTTGAAGCGACGGATCTGGCTGGGCGAGACGTAGATGTCGTCCGGGCCGGCCAGGTACGAGGAATCGGCGGAGCGCAGGAAGCCGAAGCCATCCTGGAGAATCTCCAGCACGCCGTCACCGGAGATTTCCTCGCCGCTTTTCGCGTGCTTCTTGAGCAGTGCGAAGATGATGTCCTGTTTGCGCGAACGAGCCATGTTTTCCAGGCCCATGGCATCGGACATTTCCAGCAATTCGGCAATCGGCTTTTGCTTGAGTTCGGTCAGATTCATAGAAGGGACGTAAATACGCTGAAAGGGGAAAAGGGAACAAGCGTGATGCTTGAAGAGCCGCGCCGTAGATGACGGACAGGATCGCTTGGAATTCGAATGGGAAGTGCGTCGGCGACGGCTTGCAGGGAACAACGAAATAATCGTTGTGCGCCCGAATTTAACACCCGAGTTTCGGAGCGTCTAGGGGCAATAACGAAAAAACCCCGCGCATTGGCGGGGCTTTTCGGGCTTCTTCGACTTAGATGTTGCTGTCGAGGAAGGCAGCCAGCTGCGACTTGGACAGTGCGCCGACCTTGGTCGCTTCGACGTTGCCGCCCTTGAACAGCATCAGGGTCGGAATGCCACGCACGCCGTATTTCGGCGGGGTATCCTGGTTCTCGTCGATGTTCAGCTTGCAGACTTTCAGCTTGCCCTGATAGTCCTTGGCGATCTCGTCGAGTACCGGGGCGATCATCTTGCACGGGCCGCACCATTCGGCCCAGTAGTCGACCAGCACGGGACCGTCGGACTTCAGTACGTCCTGCTCGAAGCTGGCATCGGTAACATTGACGATATGTTCGCTCATGTATTCTCTCCGTCAATCGGATGCGAAAAAGTGTCCGTCATCATATCCCGCCTCGGCCCACACCGAAAGGCGCAGCCGATTGAGTCTATCTATCGCTGCCGCGGTGACTTCTGATCGGTGACAACCCCTTGATTGGCACTACCTGCCTAAAATGGCAGGATGTCTCCCGTATTTATCCGGACCCGCCCCTATGCCCCATACCCCTGCCAAGACCTTTCCGATGATCGCGGCCATTGACCTTGGCTCGAACAGTTTCCACATGGTTTTGGCGAAGGCCGATCACGGCGAGATCCGTATCCTTGAGCGGCTTGGCGAGAAGGTTCAGCTGGCTGCCGGCATCGGCGAAGACCGCATGCTCACCGAAGAGGCGATGCAGCGCGGCTACGACTGCCTGAAGCAGTTCGCCCAGTTCATCAACGGCATGCCGCCGGGTTCGGTACGTGTCGTGGGCACCAACGCCCTGCGCGAAGCACGCAACCGCGCCGAGTTCATCCGCGTCGCCGACCAGATCCTCGGTCACCCGGTTGAAGTCATATCCGGCCGTGAAGAGGCGCGCCTGATCTACCTGGGCGTATCCCACACCCTGCAGGACAACCCCGGCAAGCGCCTGGTGGTCGACATCGGCGGCGGCAGCACCGAGTTCATCATCGGCCAGCAGTTCGAATCGCAGCTGCGCGAGAGCCTGCAGATGGGCTGCGTGAGCTTCACCCAGCGCTACTTCAAGGACGGCAAGATCACCCCGGCACGCTACGCTCAGGCCTACACCTCGGCCCGCCTGGAGCTGATGAGCATCGAGAACAGCCTGCGCCGCCTGGGCTGGGACGAGGCCGTTGGCGCCTCCGGCACCATCCGCGCGATCTGCCTGGCGATCCAGGCCGGCGGCCACGGCAACGGCGAGATCAACCCCGAAGGCCTGGCCTGGCTCAAGCGCAAGATGTTCAAGCTGGGCGAGGTCGAGAAGCTCGACATCGACGGCATCAAGCCGGACCGCCGGCCGATCTTCCCGGCCGGCATGGCGATCCTCGAGGCGCTGTTCGACGCCCTCGAACTGACGCGCATGACCCACTCCGAAGGCGCCCTGCGCGAGGGCGTGCTCTACGACCTGCTGGGCCGCCACCACCACGAGGACGTCCGCGAGCGCACCATCGGCGCCCTCATGGAGCGCTACCACGTCGATCCGGAACAGGCCGCGCGCGTCGAGGCCAAGGCGCTGGAATCGCTGGACCAGGTCGCCAAGGCCTGGGACCTCAACGACGAAGGGCACCGCGAACTGCTGATGTGGGCCGCCCGCGTGCACGAGCTGGGCCTGGACATCGCCCACTACCACTACCACAAGCACGGCGCCTACCTGCTGGAGCACTCGGACCTGGCCGGCTTCTCACGCCTGGACCAGCTGACCCTGGCGCTGCTGGTGCGCGGCCACCGCCGCAACATCCCGGTGGACAAGTTCAACGAGCTGGGCGACGAAGGCGACAAGCTGATCCGCCTGTGCATCGTGCTGCGCTTCGCCATCCTCTTCCACCACATCCGCGGCACCCAGGAAATGCCGGCGGTGGCCCTGAAGGCCTCCGGCAAGTCGCTCAGCGTCAGCTTCCCCAAAGGCTGGCTGGAAGCCAACCCGCTGACCCAGGCCGACTTCGAACAGGAAGCCGAGTGGCTCAAGCGCGTAGGGTATTCGCTCAGCGTGAGCTGATCGCGACCGCGAACGACAACGGCCCCGGCGCGCAAACGCCGGGGCCTTTTCGTTTCGCCCACCCAATCGCGGACAGAGTCCGCTCATACGGCGCAAATGCCCACTCCGAGCCATCACGCCGCGTAGGAGCGGACTTCGTCCGCGATCGCCCACCGCCCGCACAACGATTTCCGGACGCGCACAAAAAAGCCCCGCCGCAAGCGACAGGGCTTTCGATACCACCCGGAGGGATCAGCGACCGCTGATCACCGGCGTGCACAGGCGCTCCAGCAGGGTCGCCTGGGCGTTGCGGGCGTTCTGGTTGCCGCTGGGGCTCTGGCGCACGTAGCTGCCGTCGGACTGCAGTACCCAGGCCTGGGTGTTGTCGGTCAGGTAGGACTCCAGCTCCTTCTTCACCCGCAGCACGAGCTTCTTGCCTTCCACCGGGAAGCAGGTCTCCACACGCATGTCGAGGTTGCGTTCCATCCAGTCGGCGCTGGAAAGATAGAGCTTCTCCTCGCCACCGTTGAGGAAGTAGTAGATCCGGCTGTGCTCCAGGAAGCGGCCGATGATCGAGCGCACCTGGATGTTGTGCGACACGCCCGGCACGCCCGGACGCAGGCAGCACATGCCACGCACCACCAGGTCGATCTTCACGCCGGCCTGGCTGGCCTTGTACAGCGCGCGGATGACCTTGGCGTCGGTCAGCGAGTTGACCTTGGCCATGATGTGCGCCGGCTTGCCCTCGGCCGCCTGGGCGGCCTCGCGGTTGATCATCTCCAGCAGGTTCTTCTTCAGGGTGAAGGGCGCGTGCAGGAGCTTTTTCATGCGCAGGGTCTTGCCCATGCCGATCAGCTGGTTGAACAGCTTGTGCAGGTCCTCGCAGAGCGCCACGTCGGCAGTCAGCAGGCTGTAGTCGGTGTACAGGCGGGCATTGCCGGCGTGGTAGTTGCCGGTCCCCAGGTGCGCATAGCGGCGCAGTTCGCCGTCCTCGCGACGCAGGATCAACATCATCTTGGCGTGGGTCTTGAAGCCGACCACGCCATAGATCACCACCGCGCCCGCCTGCTGCAGACGGCTGGCCAGCTGCAGGTTGGACTCTTCGTCGAAGCGCGCCCGCAGCTCGATCACCACGGTGACTTCCTTGCCGTTGCGCGCCGCTTCCACCAGCGCGTCGACGATCTCGGAGTTGGCCCCGGAACGATACAGCGTCTGCTTGATCGCCAGCACGCTGGGGTCCTTGGCGGCCTGGCGCAGCAGGTCGACCACCGGGGTGAAGGACTCGAACGGGTGCATCAGCAGCACGTCGAGCTTGCCCAGGACGTTGAACAGGTTTTCCTTCTTCTGCAGCAGCTTGGGGATCGCCGGGGTGAACGGCGGTGACTGCAGCTCTGGGTGGCTGGCCAGACTGGTGACGCTGAACAGGCGGGTCAGGTTGACCGGGCCGCTGACGCGGTACAGCTCGGTCTCGGACAGGCCGAACTGCTTGAGCAGGTAGTTGGACAGCGGCACCGGGCAGGTATCCACCACTTCCAGGCGCACCGCGTCACCGTAGCGGCGCGAGAACAGCTCGCCGCGCAGGGCGCGGGCCAGGTCCTCGACGTCCTCGGCGTCTACCGAGAGGTCGGCGTTACGGGTCAGGCGGAACTGGTAGCAGCCCTTCACCTTCATGCCGTGGAACAGGTCGTCGGCGTGGGCGTGGATCATCGACGAGAGGAACACGTAGTTGTCCCCGGGACCGGCGACATCTTCGGGCAGGCGGATGATCCGCGGCAGCGAGCGCGGCGCCGGGATGATCGCCAGGCCCGAGTCGCGGCCGAAGGCGTCCAGGCCCTCGAGCTCGACCATGAAGTTCAGGCTCTTGTTCACCAGCAGCGGGAACGGGTGGGTCGGATCGAGGCCGATCGGGGTGACGATGGGTGCGATCTCGTCGCGGAAGAAGCGGCGGACCCAGGCCTTGATCTTCGGCGTCCAGTAACGGCGGCGGATGAAGCGAATGTCGTGCTTGGCCAGCTCCGGCAACAGGATGTCGTTGAGGATGCTGTACTGGCGGGCGACCTGCTCGTGCACCTGCTCGCTGATGCGCGCCAGCGCCTGATGCGGCAGGAGGCCGTCGGCGCCGGCCTGCTCGCGGGCAAAGGTGATCTGCTTCTTCAGGCCGGCGACGCGGATTTCGAAAAATTCGTCGAGGTTGCTGGAGAAGATCAGCAGGAACTTCAGGCGTTCCAGCAGGGGATAGGACTCATCCAGCGCCTGCTCCAGCACGCGGATGTTGAACTGCAGCTGCGAGAGCTCGCGATGAATGTAGAGGGCACTGTCGTCCACGTTGATCGCCGGCACCGCCGGCTCGACGGGCGGCGGCGTCGACTCGACGACCTCTTCCACGACGACTTCGGTGATTTCAGCGGTGGTGTCAGCTTCGATAACTTCGGTTTCGCTAATGCCTTCGGTATTCATCGCAGGTCTCATCGACGGGACTCAGCCCGCACTTTTAATTTTTTTTCAATTGTTGCGCCGCGCGCTTGGCGAAGTAGGTCAGGATGCCATCTGCGCCGGCGCGTTTGAAGGCCAGCAGCGATTCCAGGATCACCGCCTCGCTGAGCCAGCCGTTGTTGATCGCGGCCATGTGCATCGCGTACTCGCCACTGACCTGGTAGACAAAGGTCGGCGCGCGGAATTCGTCCTTGGCCCGGCGAACGATGTCGAGATAGGGCATGCCCGGCTTGACCATGATCATGTCGGCGCCTTCGGCGAGGTCGGCGTAGATCTCGTGCAGCGCTTCGTCGCTGTTGGCCGGGTCCATCTGGTAGGTGGCCTTGTTGCCCTTGCCCAGGTTGGCGGCGGAGCCGACGGCATCGCGGAACGGGCCGTAGTAGGCGCTGGCGTACTTGGCCGAGTAGGCCATGATGCGGGTGTTGATGTGGCCGGTGGATTCCAGGGCCTCGCGGATCGCGCCGATGCGACCGTCCATCATGTCCGAGGGAGCCACCACCTGGGCGCCGGCTTCGGCGTGGGAAAGCGCCTGTTTGACCAGCACATCGACGGAAATATCGTTCAGGACGTAGCCGTCTTCGTCGAGGATGCCGTCCTGGCCGTGACTGGTGAACGGGTCCAGCGCCACGTCGGTGATGATGCCCAGTTCCGGGAAGCGCTCGCGCAGGGCGCGGGTGGCGCGCTGGGCGATGCCGTCGGGATTGAAGGCTTCGGCGCCATCGAGGGATTTCTTTTCCAGCGGCGTCACCGGGAACAGCGCCAGGGCCGGGATGCCCAGTTCCACCAGTTCTTCGGCTTCCTTGAGCAGCAGGTCGATGGACATGCGCTCCACACCCGGCATCGAGGGTACCGCTTCACGCTGGTTCTTGCCGTCGAGGACGAACACCGGAAGGATCAGGTCGTTGGTGGTCAGGACGTTTTCCCGCACCAGACGGCGGGAAAATTCGTCACGGCGGTTGCGACGCAGACGAGTGAAGGGGAAGGCACGATCGGCGGGAATGAAGCTCACGGCGTACTCCAGGGCCTGATACAGCAGGCACAGTCTGACAGTTATAGCCTTGAATTATGACCGATTGGTAACAACCGGTAACAGTGACCCTTGGTCGCGGCATCCTGCCGCAGCGGCATCCCACCGCTCTGCACCGGCACGGACTTGTTCCAGGTCAGTTGTGCAGACTGGAGTGCCTTCCCTGCGGGCCACAACCGAGTTAGGCTTCGCGTTCATTTCGCTGCGTTGCCTCGATAATGCTCCAACAATTCCTGCAGGATTTCGGCTACTTCGCGCTGTTTCTCGGCACGTTCTTCGAGGGTGAGACCATTCTGGTCCTGGCCGGCTTCCTGGCATTCCGCGGCTACATGCAGCTGGAGTACGTCATCGCGGTGGCTTTCTTCGGCAGTTACGCGGGTGACCAGCTCTGGTATTTCCTCGGCCGTCGCCACGGTCGCAA
The DNA here is from genome assembly GCF_022380625.1 of Pseudomonas sp. DP-17. Classification (NCBI taxonomy): domain Bacteria; kingdom Pseudomonadati; phylum Pseudomonadota; class Gammaproteobacteria; order Pseudomonadales; family Pseudomonadaceae; genus Pseudomonas; species Pseudomonas sp. DP-17. The sequence continues at coordinate 211,521 of NZ_JAKSXG010000009.1, read as the reverse complement.
GCTGCTCGCGCGCAAACCGAGCTGGCAGAAGATGGGCGACAGGGCACTGGAGCACGTGCGCAAGCACCCCGACCTGTGGGTGCTGAGCTTCCGTTTCGTCTATGGCTTGCGAACGGTGATGCCGGTGGCGATCGGCCTGTCCGGCTACCCGCCGGCGCGCTACCTCCTGCTCAACGGCATCGGCGCCATTGTCTGGGCGACTGTGCTGGGCAGCGCTGCCTTCTACTTCGGCAGCGTGCTCGAGGGCGTGCTGGGCAACATCAAGAAGTACGAACTCATGGTCCTCGGTGGCCTGGTGGTCATCGGCCTGCTGTTCTGGCTGCGCCGCCGCTTCAAGGCCAGCAAGACCGACTGACCACGCCGGGCAATCAGTCCGCCTGCGGCAGCCGTTCGGCGCGCTGCAGGCCCAGCAGACCGATCAGGCTGAGCAACGAGTAGACCGCCAACGCCCACGGCGCCCACTGCGGCAGCTCGATCCCACCCCATGCCAGTGCCGCCACTGCCGGCATGTTCAGCACCAAGCGCAGCAGCTCCAGGCGCAGCGCCCAGCTACGGCTCTCCAGCCAGCAACCGATGGTGTAAAGCCCGAAAGCCATCCAGCTCCAACCGATCACCAGCGGCAGTGTCTGCCAGTGCTCCCCGACGCCCAGCAACCAGGTGCCGACCACCACGTAGGTGGCGAACTGAAGCCCGGCGTACCACTGCCGGCCGCGCGTCAGCGGCACGTCGAATTTGCGGAAGGCTGCCAGGTCCGGCTTGACCATGGGGTAGCGCTGGGCAACATCCTCGGGGCGCCAGCCGGTGCGCATGAACCAGATGCGCAGCTTGTCCCCGATACTGCCGGTGCGGCGCGCATCGTTCCACAGGTGCGCATAGACCTGCAGGTTCGCCCACAGAGGGTTCCAGCTGGCCAGCGGCACGGTCACCCCGAAAATCACCGGCTCCTCGTCCAGCTCCTCCTGGAAGGTGCCGAACAGCCGGTCCCAGATAATGAACACGCCGCCGTAGTTGCGATCCATGTAGACAGGGTTCTGGGCGTGGTGCACTCGGTGGTTGGACGGGGTGATGAAGACCCACTCGAACCAGCCCAGCTTGGGGATGTGCCGGGTGTGCACCCAGAACTGGTAGAGCAGGTTCAGCGCACCGACAGTCAGAAATACCAGCGGCGGCACGCCGACAATGGCCATCGGCAGGTAGAAGATCCAGCCGAAGATGAAGCCGGTGCTGGTTTGCCGCAGCGCGGTGGAGAGGTTGTAATCCTCACTCTGGTGGTGCACGGAGTGCGCAGCCCAGAGCACGTTGCGCTCATGGCCCAGGCGGTGGTTCCAGTAGTAGCAGAAGTCATAGAAGACAAAGGCGAACACCCAGACCCACAGACTCTTGGCCGACAACTCGACCAGCGCGAGCTGCTGCCAGGCCAGGGTGTAGGTTACCAGTGCCAGGCCCTTGGTCAGCAGGCCGCTGGTAGTGGACAGCACCCCGGCGCTGAGGCTGTTCAGCGCATCGCTCAGGCGGTAGGTGCGCAGGCCGCGCCAGCGATCGGCGAGAAGCTCAATGGCGATCAGAAGGAAAAAGAAGGGCACGGCGAAGAGGATGTAGTTCATGGCGCGACCGAATCGTTATGCTTATGAACAAGGATCCTAGTCCCTTGCCCGCCGCCGGCCACGGCCGTCGGCGACAGCCCGGGCGGCATATCGCGACAGCCCCCGGCCCCCTCGTACAGGAGCAGTTCATGAAGAAAGTTGCCGTTATCCTCTCCGGCTGCGGCGTCTACGACGGCGCGGAAATCCACGAAAGCGTGATCACCCTGCTGCGCCTTTCCCAGCGCGGCGCACAGGTGCAATGCTTTGCGCCGGACATCGCGCAGCACCATGTGCTCAATCACCTGACCGGTGAGGAAATGACCGAACAGCGCAACGTGCTGGTGGAGTCCGCGCGCATCGCCCGCGGCGAGATCAAGGACATCCGCGAGGCGAAGGTGGACGACTTCGATGCGCTGGTCGTGCCCGGCGGCTTCGGCGCCGCGAAGAACCTGAGCGACTTCGCCTTCAAGGGCGACCAGTGCCAGGTGCAGCCCGACGTACTGGCCCTGGCCAAGGCCTTCGCCGCAGCGAAGAAGCCGGTCGGCCTGTTCTGCATCGCTCCTGCCATGGCCGCGCGCATCTACGGCGAAGGCGTGGAATGCACCATCGGCACCGACGAAGGCACCGCCCAGGCGCTGACCAGCATGGGCGCCAAGCATATCGACTGCGCGGTGGAAGACATCGTCGAGGACAAGGACCACAAGCTGGTCACCACTCCGGCCTACATGCTCGCGCAGTCCATCGCCGAAGCCGCCAGCGGCATCAACAAGGCGGTCGACCGGGTGCTGGAGCTGGCCTGAAACCGTAGGAGCGTACTCCGTCCGCGATAGGTCCGCATCGCGCCGGAAGCCGTCGCGGACAACGTCCGCTCCTGCGCACGGCCCACCTTGCATGAATATGAAAACGCCCGGCATTGCCGGGCGTTTTCATTTCAAGCCTTGCGATTCTCCGCCTCGCGCATCAGCCGCGTCAGCAAGCGGTCCAGGCTATTGGCAAACGCCTGCCTGTCCTTGTCCCCGTAGGGCGCTTGCCCTCCCCCCACCTGGCCCTGCTCGCGCAGGTCGGTGAACAGGTTGCGCACAGCCAGGCGCTCGCCCATGTTCTTCTCGTCGAACTCGCGACCGCGCGGGTCCAGGGCATCGACGCCCTTCTTCACCAGCCGGTCTGCCAGCGGCACATCGCTGCAGATCACCAGGTCGCCAGGCTCGGCCTTTTCCACCAGGTAATCGTCGGCGGCGTCCATCCCGCTGGGCACCACCACCAGGCTGACACAGGCGAACGGCGGCTTGGCCACGGGCTGGCCGGCGACCATCACCACCGCCAGCTTGCGCTTCAGGGCGAACTTTGCCACCAGCTCCTTGGCCGCGCGCGGGCAGGCGTCGGCGTCGATCCAGATACGCATCAGGGAAAACCATCCTTCGAAAAGCACGACGGCCAGTATCGCACTGGCCGTCGTGTGTCGACTCAAGACGAGGCGATCTCGGCGGCCTTGCGGCGCTCGGAGAAGTAGCTGCGCCCGTAGAGCACGAGCACAGCCAGCAGCGCCAGCGCCTGCGCCGACAGCGAGTAGGCGTCGGCCTTGATGCCGAGCCAGTCGAAGTCGAAGAACGGCACGGGGCGGGTGCCGATCACCCCGGCCTCCTGCAGGGCGACCACGCCGTGGCCGGCGAAGACCACCGAAAGGGCGCAGAGCAGCGCGGCGTTGACGGTGAAGAACAGCTTCAGCGGCAGCTTAGCCGAGCCACGCAGGATCACGAAAGCGATGGCGATCAGGATCACCACGGCAGTGCCCGCGCCGGCGATCACGGCGTTGTGACCGGTTGGGCCAGCCTGCAGCCAGAGGGTCTCGTAGAACAGGATGACTTCGAACAGCTCGCGGTACACCGAGAAGAACGCCAGCACCGCGAAGCCGAAGCGGCCACCGCCACCGACCAGACTGCTGCGGATATAGTCCTGCCAGGCCGCCGCGTGGCGACGGTCGTGCATCCACACGCCAAGCCAGAGCACCATCACGCAGGCGAACAGCGAGGTGAAGCCTTCCATCAGCTCGCGCTGGGCACCGCCGATGTCGATGACATAAGCCGCGACCGCCCAGGTGGCGAAGCCGGCAACGAAGGCCAGGCCCCAGCCGATGTGGACGCCGCGCACGGCCTTCTCCTGCCCGGTGTTGCGCAGGAAGGCGAGAATGGCGGCGAGCACCAGGATTGCCTCCACGCCTTCGCGCAGGAGGATCAGCAGGGCCGAGACAAAGCTGATGGAGGTGCTCAGCGAGTCACCGCTCAAGGCCTTGGCGGCATCCGCCAGCTTGGCCTTGGCCAGGTCCAACTGTTGGGCCACCTCGGCTTCCGGCCGGCCGTCACGCAGCGCCTGGCGGTAGGCCATCAATTGCTTTTCGGTGGCCTTGCGCAGGTCGGCGTCGACGTTGTCCAGCGAGCTTTCCACCAGCTCGAAGCCTTCCAAGTAGGCCGCCACGGACAGGTCATAGGCCTGGTCGTGGTCGCCGGAGCGGTACACGGCGAAGCTCTTGTCCAGGGTCGCGGTGGTGTAGTCGATCTGCTGCGCGGGCCCGCGATGCTCCAGCGGCGGGTGGGCGCGCAGGGCACGGAAGCTCTCGGCCGCAGCCTCGCCATCGCGCTCGGCGACCTCTTCCGGGGTCAGCGTCGCGAGGGTGCCCAACGGGTAGGCGTGGGCCGGATCGGGCTTGGCCTGAGCGGCGCTCAGGCCCGCGATATACGCGGCCAGGTCCCAGCGCTGACGCTCGTCGAGCTGGTCGGCAAAGGCCGGCATGTCGGTGCCGGAAACGCCCAGACCAATGACGTTGCGCAGGTCGTACAGGCTCAGATGGTCGAGGCGCGCGCGGTCGGTCAGGTTGGCTGGCGGCGGCTCCAGACCGATCCCCGCCGGGCCGTCGCCCTTGCCGGCGTCACCATGGCAGATGGAGCACTGCTGGGTGTAGATCTCGGCGGCACGGGTCGGGTCCGGGGTGATCGAGGGAGTCTGCACCACCTGGTAGATATCGGCGATGCGCACCTCCAGGTGGCGGGCCTGCTGGGCGACCTGCTTGCCTGGCTGGCGCTGCTCGATAGCCTGCTTGAGGCTGGCGGCGTCCTGTTCCAGGTCGGTGCGCTGGGGCACGGCCGGCAGGGTGGCGATCAGCGTCTGCAGATTGCCGACGAACTCCACCTGCTCCTTGTATTCGCTCTCATCGACGACCTTGCCATCGGTGACGGTGGCCGGGTAATCGGCAGCGAGATAGCTGAGCAGGTGAAGGGCTTGGGAAGGGTCGACAGCCGTGTCGGCGTGAGCTCCAAGGCTGAAAAGACCGACCAGCGGCAACAGCCAGACGCAAAGTTTGGAGGGGCGCATACGGGAAGGCAAATGAGAATGAAAGAGGTTAAATTGTCACCTCAGGTTTCCGTCTATGCAAGGAGAATGTCCCGCAAGGTTGTGTCCGAAGCATCCGCAGGGATACTCCGGAGCTCCGGAAAAAGACCCTCAGGCCGGCGCGCGGCGCACTGTGGCAAGCAGCGCGGCGGCGCCTACGAACAGAGTGGCGAAGGTCCGGTTCATCACCCGTTGCTGGCGCTGCGAGCGCAAGGCGCGCAGCACGCGCGCGGCCAGGCCGGTGTAGCCGGCCATGACGATCAGGTCGACGGTGATCATGGTCGCGCCCATGATGATGTACTGGATCGCCATCGGACGGTGCGGGTCGACGAACTGCGGTAGCACCGCGAGCATGAAAATCACCGCCTTGGGGTTGCTGGCATTGACCAGGAAACCACGCAGCACCAGGGTCAGCGGCCGGCCTGAGGGGCGCTCGCCGCTCGCCGTCATCACCTGCGGCGCCGCCGTCCACTGGCGGTACGCGAGGTAGACCAGGTAGATCACGCCGAACCACTTGATCGCGCTGAACGCCAGGGCCGAAGCCGAGAGAAGCGCGCCGACGCCGGCGGCGACGATGGCGATCTGCAGCGCGAGGCCGACCTGCAGGCCCAGGGCATTCCAGTAACCGCGCCAGAAACCGTATTGCAGTCCACAGGACATTGAGGCGATGGCCCCGGCGCCGGGCGACAGGCTGATCACCCAGCAGGCGATGAAGAAGGCGAACCAGGTACTGGCGAGCATTGGCGGACCTCATGGCGCCCAGGCAGGCGCAATAATTTGTTACGGGCAGCCAGTGTGCCTCAGTCGCACCGGCTCGCCCAGTATTGCCGACGAGCATCTGCGAATACCCCTAGGAGCGCGCCCTGCGCGCGGTCGCGGGCATGGCCCGCTCCTGCAATCGGGAGCCAAACAGAAAGCCCGGCACTGGGCCGGGCTTTGTCTTTCACGACAGACCGATCAGCTCGGAATGTCCTTGCGCAGCTTCACCGGCTCCTCGCCGCGCTTGCGTGCCAGGGCGCCGCGCAGGCGGATGTTGATTGCCTCCACCGCCAGCGAGAAGGCCATGGCGAAGTACACGTAGCCCTTGGGCACGTGGATCTCGAAGGCTTCGGCGATCAGCACGGTGCCGACCACGATGAGGAACGACAGCGCCAGCATCTTCAGCGACGGATGTTTCTCGATGAAGGCGCTGATGGTGCCGGCCGAGAGCATCATCACGCCGACCGAGATGACGATGGCCGCGACCATCACCGGCACGTGCTGTACCAGGCCGACGGCGGTGATCACCGAGTCCAGGGAGAAGACGATGTCAATGATCGCGATCTGGATGATGATGCCCATGAAGCCGCGGGACTTGCCGCCCTGCTGGCCACCCTCTTCCGCGCCTTCGAGGCTGTGGTAGATCTCCATGGTGCTCTTGAACAGCAGGAACAGGCCGCCGAAGAACAGGATCAGGTCGCGTCCGGAAATACCATGGTCGAACACGGTGAACAGGTCGGCGGTCAGGCGCATCACCCAGGTGATCGAGAGCAGCAGCAGGATCCGCGTGCCCATCGCCAGCGCCAGGCCGAAGAAGCGCGCCTTGGGTTGCTGGGCGGCCGGCAGGCGGCTGACCAGGATCGAGATGAAGATGATGTTGTCGATGCCCAGTACGATTTCCAGGGCAGTCAGGGTCAGAAAGGCAACCCAGATCTCAGGGCTAGTAAGCCATTCCATAGTGGCAGGCGTCCGTCAGGGGGTGGTGGGGAAATTCGGCCCGCGCCAACGGCGAATGGCCTTCTGGAAGAACAGGTTGTTCGGTACCTGCAGCAGAGCGCCGGGCGTACCGTCCTCGGCTATTTCTTCCAGTGTGGTGTAGAGCAGGTTGATGGCAATCACCCGCCCTTTCACGCCGGGCTTGTCGGCGGATTCGATGACTTCCACCCGGTCGCCCAGGCGGAACGGTCCCATGGTGAAGATCATCAGGGCGCAGAACAGGTTGGACAGCACACTCCAGATCGCGAAGAACGCCACCGCCGCGACCGCGGCGAAGCCGGTCAGCGCCGCCCACAGCACATCGGCGGAGACGCCCAGGCGCTCCAGCACCAGCATCACCGCCGAGCCCATGATCAACCAGCGCAGGCCGCCGCGCAGCGGCAACAGCAACTCCGGCGGCATCGGATAACGCTCGCCAAGACGGCTGATGGCGCGCGTCACGACGCGTTGCACCAGCCAGGCCAGCAGCAGGATGAGAATGATCTGCCCGCCACGCAGCAGCGGTTCGCTCCACGCCACCAGCAGGTTCACGTCATCCATCACTCACTGGCCTCGAGCTGGCGCTGCAGCTCTTCGAGGGTTTCCAGGGCCATCAGCCAGGACTCTTCCAGCTCGCTTTCGCGGGTCTTCAGGGTCGCCTGGCGGGCCAGCAGCTCACGCAGTTCATCCTTGCGCGAGGACTCGTAGAGCGCGCTGTCGCCCAGGCGCTGTTCGAGCTCGGCCAGCTGCTCATGGACCTTGCCCAAATCCTTTTCCAGCTTGTCCGCCTCGCGCTTGTGCGGGGCGAGCTGCTGACGCAGGGCAGCGGCAGCCTGGCGCTGGGCGCGCTTGTCGGTCTTGTCGCCAGCGGGAACGGCGGGCGACGACGGCGCCTGCCGCGCACGGAAATCCACCAGCCAGCGGGCATAGTCCTCGAGATCGCCGTCGAACTCCTGGATACGCCCGTCGGCCACCAGCAGGAATTCGTCGGTGGTGCTCTTGAGCAGGTGACGATCGTGCGATACCACCACCACGGCGCCGGAGAACTCCTGCAGCGCCAGGGTCAGCGCCAGGCGCATCTCCAGGTCGAGGTGGTTGGTCGGTTCGTCGAGCAGCAGCAGGTTGGGCTTCTGCCAGGCGATCAGCGCCAGGGCCAGGCGTGCCTTCTCGCCACCGGAGAAATTCAGCACCGGTTCGTCGCAGCGCTCGCCGCGGAAATCGAAGCCGCCGAGGAAGTCGCGCAGGGTCTGCTCGCGCTCGGCCGGTGCGATGCGCGCCAGGTGCAGCAACGGGCTGGCCTTGGGGTCCAGCGAGTCGAGCTGATGCTGGGCGAAGTAGCCGATGGCGAGGTTCTCGCCACGGGCAAGCTCGCCGGACAACAGCGACAGGTCGCCGGACAGGGTCTTGATCAGGGTGGACTTGCCCGCACCGTTGGGGCCGAGCAGGCCGATGCGCGCACCGGGCACCAGCTGCAGCTTGACCTTTTCCAGCACGGTCTTGTCGCCGTAGCCCAGGCGGGCTTCGGAGAGGTTCAAGAGCGGGCTGGAGATCTTGTCGGACTCGCGGAAGGCGAAGTCGAACGGCGAGTCGACGTGGGCCGGCGCCAGCTCTTCCAGGCGCTCCAGCGCCTTGATCCGGCTCTGTGCCTGGCGGGCCTTGGTAGCCTGGGCGCGGAAGCGGGCGATGTACTTTTCCATGTGGGCGCGTTGCGCCTGCTGCTTCTCGTACGCCTGTTGCTGCTGGGCCAGGCGTTCGGCGCGGGTACGCTCGAAGGCCGAGTAGCCGCCGCGGTACAGCGTCAGCTTGCGCTGTTCGAGGTGCGCGATGTTGTCCACCACCGCGTCGAGGAAATCGCGGTCGTGGGAGATCAGCAGCAACGTGCCCGGGTAGCCCTTGAGCCACTCTTCCAGCCAGAGGATGGCGTCGAGGTCGAGGTGGTTGGTGGGTTCGTCGAGCAGCAGCAGTTCGGACGGGCACATCAGCGCCTGCGCCAGGTTCAGGCGCATCCGCCAGCCGCCGGAGAAGTCGCCGACGCGGCGATCCATCTGCTCGGACGTGAAGCCGAGGCCCGCCAGCAGCTTGCGCGCGCGGGCGTCGGCGGTGTATCCGTCGGCACTGTCCAGCTCGCTGTGCAGGCGCGCCAGGGCGGTGCCGTCGTGGGCGTCTTCGGCCGCGGCGAGGTCCGCCTGGATCCTGCGCAGGTGCACGTCACCATCGAGCACGTAGTCGACGGCGAGGCGGTCGAGGGTATCGACTTCCTGGCGCATGTGCGCGATGCGCCAGTCCGCGGGCAGGTAGCAGTCGCCGGCGTCCTGGCCGAGCTGGCCGCGCAGCAGGGCGAACAGGCTCGACTTGCCGGCGCCGTTGGCGCCGATCAGGCCGACTTTCTGTCCGGCGTGCAGGGTGAGTTCGGCACCTTCCAGCAAACGCTGGGGGCCACGCTGTAGCGTAAGATCTTGTAGTCGAATCATGGCGGCGGAGTTTATCAGCTTCGCCTGGCAATCGCTGTGGGTGGTCTATGTCTGATGATGTCTGGTCGTATGCGCTGAAACTCTACGCCCGGCCTGGGGTTGAGGCGGCCTGCCTGGCCCTGCAGGAAGGCGGTGCGGATGTCTGCCTGCTGCTCGCGTCGGCGTGGCTGGGCAACACCGGCGTGGCCTTCGCGGCGTCGCGAATGAGCGAGCTGGAAAGCACGGCGCGGGGATGGCGCGAAGAGGTGGTCGTGCCGTTGCGTTCTCTGCGTCAACGCTGGCGAGAATCGGCGAAGCAGGATGCGGAGCTGGCGTCACTGCGCGAACGGATCAAGCAGCTCGAACTGGAAGCGGAAAAGGTGTTGCTGGGGAGGCTGGAGACAGTGGCGAAGGACTGGCCACGGGATGAAGCGAAGGATCTGGCGCGCTGGCTGGAGGCCGTGCCTGGCGAGGCATGCGGCTTGCGCCGCGATGCGCGGGAAACCCTGCGCACCGCGGCGAGCCTCTCCTGAGCCTTAGGAAGCGCTGGAGGAGGTGCTGCTGGCCGGAGCAGCCGGTGCCGGAGTGGCACTGGCAACCGGGGTAGCAGCTGGAGTGCTCGGCTGGGCAGCCGGTGCGCTCGGGGCAGCCGGAGCAGCCGGTTTGGCAGCGGCGGCAGGCTTGGCAGTAGCAGGCTTGGCGGCAGGTTTCGCGGCCGGCTTGGCGGCGGCTTTCACCGCCGGTTTGGCAGCCGGTTTCGCGGCAGGCTTGGCAGCCGGTTTGGCAGCAGCAGCGGGCTTCGCAGCAGACTTGGCAGCCGGTTTGGCGGCAGCGGTGGCAGGCTTCGCTGCGGGTTTTGCGGCCGGTTTAGCAGCGGCTTTCGCAGCGGGCTTAGCCGCCGCTTTAGCGGCCGGCTTGGCCGTCGCGGGTTTGGCGGCAGCGGTCTTCGCGGCCGGTTTGGCAGCAGGCTTGGCGGCCGGTTTGGCAGCGGCTTTCGCAGCAGGCTTGGCAGCCGGTTTGGCAGCGGCTTTCACAGCAGGCTTGGCAGCCGGTTTGGCAGCGGCTTTCACAGCAGGCTTGGCAGCCGGTTTGGCAGCGGCTTTCACAGCAGGCTTGGCAGCCGGTTTGGCGGCGGGCTTGGCAGCGGCAGTCTTGGCAGCCGGTTTGGCAGCGGCCTTGGCAGCAGGCTTGGCGGCCGGTTTAGCGGCAGCGGGCTTGGCAGCGGCAACCTTGGCGGCCGGCTTCGCAGCAGGCTTGGCAGCGGCTTTAGCGGCGGGCTTGGTGGCAACCTTGGCAACCGGTTTGGCAGCGGCAGCAGCCGGCTTGCGGGTAGCGAGCGATTTGCCAGCGGCTTCCTTCACCTTGGTCACGCCCTGGGCGAGCTTCAGGCTCTCCTGCACATCGCGCTTGAGGTTGGCAATGTAGGCACGGGTTTCAGTCTGGCGGGTCTTCAAAACATCCAGCACGCTGTCGAGCTCAGCGATGCTCGACTTGGCCTTGGCCTGCGCCTTTGCCTTGCCGGCCTTGGTCGCGTCCTGCAGCTTGGTGCGTGCGGTGTGCAGCTTCTCCTGAGCCTTGCCACGTTGTTTCTCGAGCTTGGCGAGCAGCTTTTCGGAATCGACGAGCGCCTGCTTGCAGGCACCTTCGAGGTGTTCGATCAGACTGTTGGACAACTGGTGCAGCAGGTGCAGAGGGGTAGTGACAGGTTTCTTGTTGGCCGACATGACGTGCCTCCTGGCGGACGTGGTTGCGCCCATACTAGCCCCGCTGATGGCCTCTCGCCAATGTCCCAATTGTGCTGCAGGCCGCAGCAGGCACTGGCTTCAGAGGTTTTCAGCAGTGCGCGAAGGCGCGTTCTTTCACTCACTCAGTGACGCTGCCTCACGCACTTGGTTCCGTTGGCACCATCGGCCTGACCGCGCAAACGCCCGTGGCGCGTGCGTTTGCCGGCGAAAAATAAATTTTCAGGACAAGCCGGAAATGCCCGTCGCAGAGCGTTTCGTGCAACACACAGCGGCAGCGACGAAGGAGGACTGGCAGGCTTTCGAGGCGCGTCAGCACGTCGCAAAAATCGCGATCACGACACGGTGAAAATGCTCTGGCGGGCACGCGTTCGCCGTCGCCGTTACGGCCGGCTTTCTGCCGTGATTCATCACCGGAAAAGACGGCGAGAACACAGGAGCAAGCTGCCGAACGGCGCGAATTTTTTAGCTTTGCGCGCATGGAATACGCGGCTCGAACAGCGCACACAGAATCCGCTCCCATGCGGAGTCGAACCTTGGGTAGGAGCGGACTCCGTCCGCGATAGGCATCAACGGCACGGACTCAATACGAAAACGAAAACGGCGCGAGTGCTTCAAGCGCTCGCGCCGCCATCGGGCAACTCGACGATCAGGCCGTGACGGCTTTCTGCTCGTGCGAGTTGTGCAGCACTTCGATCAGGCAATCTTCCAGCTCGAAACGTTCGTGCAGTTGCTGACGCAGGGTCTTCAGCTCACTGGTCAGGCAAGTGCCTTCGCGGCAGTCACCGTTGTCGCAGCGATCATTGAAGTTAAGCGCGTTGGCAGTGATGGTCTCCAGCCGCGGGTAGATCTGCTTGGCCAGTTCCAGGCCGCGCGTATCGCCGAAGGCCTGAGCCTCGTTCATCAGCTGTTCGTAGACTTCGAAGTGGCCCGCCGACACGTAGTCGAGCAGGAGCTGGCAGAAGTTCTGGAGATTTTCGGCGTTGGTCTTCGGCGCCTGGACACCGTCCAGGGAATCGAATGCCCGGACCAATTCATGTCGATCCCGCAACCAGCGGTCGATCAGCTGGTGTACGCCTCCCCAACGTTCCTGGGCATTACGGCAGCTCTCGAGCATGTTGTCCTCACTTCCCTTTTCGCCGTCCCGGCAAAGTCCGCCCCGGGACAATATTCTGTCGAATCTCGACGTCCGCGATGTATGAACCTTGTTCGGCGGCGGCTTTCCGACGGAGTGGAAAACCAGAGTATGCCCGCCCGTTAACGCCTTCAAGACACAGGCATCGGGAAAATTCATACGAGCGTTTAATCGATAGGCCGCGACGCCTCTGGCCTGCGCCGATGAGGCGCAGGCCATGGCGAATTGAGATGCGACGCTCAGCCGCGGCGGCGGAAGAACTGCACGATGGCGAACAGGGCGAAGCCGATGAAGGCCAGCAGACTCCACTCCGGAATGCTCAGGCCGAGCAGGGTCCAGGACACCTCGGCGCAATCGGCCGAACCGTGGAACATGGTCCAGATGATGTCGGCATAGGGCATGCTTTCCATCATGTATTCCAGCGGCGGCAGGCAGGACGGCAACTGGTCCGGCGGCAGGGTCTGCAGCCATACCTGGCGGCCCGCGGTGCCGGCGCCAGCCAGGGCGCTGAGCAGGATCAGCACCGAGTACACGCGCGGCGCACGACCGTGCAGCGCAGCGATCAGGGAGAACAGACCGCAGCCGGCGAAGAAGATGCGCTGCAGGATGCACAGCGGGCACGGTTCCAGGCCGACCATGTACTGCAGGTAGAAGCCCGTGCCGAGCATGGCGACGCAAGCGAGGAAGGCAAGGAAGAACAGGGAACGAGGGCTGGCCAGGTTCATGGCGGCTCCGCTGAAAAGCGCTGTTGCAGGAAAGGCCGCTACGGTAGAGGAAACAGGCCGATCAGTTCAAGGCGACTGTCTAGACTGGCCATGGCACTCATCCGGGAATCCATGCCATGCGTCGTCATTTCCTGCTTTGCTCGCTGCTTTCCCTGACAGCAGTACCAGCTATTGCTGCCGTAGATCTCAGCCAGATCCGACTGCCAGAAGGCTTCGGCATCAGCCTGCTCACCGACCAGGTGCCCGGCGCCCGCGCCATGGCCTGGGGCGAAAACGGCACGCTTTTCGTCGGCAGTCGCTCCTCCGACAAGGTCTACGCGGTGAAGCCCGATGGCCAGGTAAAGGCGCTCGCCGATGGCCTGCAGATGCCCGTTGGCGTGACCTTTCACAAGGGCGACCTGTACGTGTCGTCGATCAACCGCATCGTCGTGTTGCGCGACATCGAGGCGCACCTTGACGCGCCTCCCAAGGCCGAGGAACTGCCGGCGCAGTTTCCGAAGGAAACCGCGCACGGTTGGAAATTCATCGCCTTCGGCCCGGACGACAAGCTCTACGTACCGGTCGGCGCACCGTGCAACATCTGTCGCCCGGACCGCGAGCAATACGCCAACCTGCAGCGCATGAACGCCGATGGCAGCGCGCGGGAAGTGGTCGCCTACGGCATCCGCAATACCGTCGGCTTCACCTGGCACCCGCAGACCAAGCAGCTGTGGTTCACCGACAACGGACGCGACATGCTCGGCGACGACAAGCCCGATGACGAGCTGAACAAGGTCAGCAGGATGGGCGAGGACTTCGGCTATCCGGACTGCCACCAGGGCGACATCGCCGACCCTGAGGAAGGCAAGAAACCTTGCTCCGCCTTCACTCCGCCAGTCGCCAAGCTGGGCCCGCACGTAGCCGCGCTGGGGCTGCGCTTCTACACCGGCGAGCAGTTCCCCGCCGAATACCGCAACAGCCTGTTCATCGCCGAACATGGATCGTGGAACAGGACGCAGAAGATCGGCTATCGGGTGAAGCGCGTCGAGCTCAACGACGATGGGACGCTGAAACGCCAGAGCGTGTTCGCCGAAGGCTGGCTCGACAAGAGCGGCGAGGTGCTGGGGCGGCCGGCGGATGTACTGGTGGCGCCAGACGGCTCGCTATTGGTCAGTGATGACCAGAACGGCGCGATCTACCGCATTCGCTACGGCAACCCCTGAAAACGAGAACGGCGCCCTCGGGCGCCGTTTCACTTCCGTCGACCGGGTCAGGCCCGCACGGCGACCGGCAGCGATACCGGCGGCGCAAGCAGTCCAAGGCCTTCCTGGAACAACTGGTTGCTGCGTTCCACTTCGCCCAGCTGCGCCAGCAGGCGTGCCAGTTCGGCACAGGTTTCAGCACTGCGCTGGCGGGCCAGGCTGGCCTCCAGATACTCGCGCGCCTTGCCCCACAGCTTGTTCTGCAGGCTCAGGCGACCGAGGGTGAGCAGCAGTTCGGGATCTTCGCCGTGCTGCTTCAGCCAACCTTCGGCAGTCTTCAGCTGGTGCGCGGCATCGCGGCCTCGGGCACGGCCATAGAGATGCACCAGGCGGCTGTCGTAGCCTTCCTTGAGTGCCTTGCGCAGCACCTCCTCGGCTTCTTCCGGCGCACCCAGGCGCAGCAGCTGCTCGGCATAGGCGGCCACCAGCGGCGGCTGTGCGCGAAGATTGGAAGGCACGTTCTGCCAACGCTGGGTCAGCGGTTGCAGGCTGCTTTCGCCCTGGCCGATACCCTGCTCGCCCGCCTCGCCCAGCGCGGCCATCCAGGTGCGGCGCTCCAGGTCCGCCAGTTCGGCGTTCTGCAGCACGCGCTCCTTGCGCAGCTCGGGCAGCAGCACGCATAGCGCCTGCCATTCGTGGAGGCTGACATAGAGCTGCTGGAGCAGGCGCAGCACGGTCGGATGCCGCGGGTGGTCCTGGTGCAACTTGTCCAGCACCACGCGGGCGTGGCTGAAGTCGCCACGGTTGATCAACAACTGGGCGCGGGTCAGGCCCACCGCGAGTTCGGCGCCGGGCTCGCGCTCCTGGGCGCGGTCCAGCAGCTCGTCACACTCCTCGGTCTTGCCCAGTTCGTTGGCCGCGCGGGCGGCGCCCAGGTAATGCGGCAGCGGACGGTCGCTCAACTCGGCAGCGCGGCGCAGGTGACGCAGCGCCTGTGCCCAATGGCCCTCGGCGAGGTCGCGCTGGCCGTGTTCCTCAGCCAGTTGCGAGCGGCGACGACGGTTGAAGCGCGACCAGGGGTTGACGACACGGCCGGAGACACCCAGCAGGCGCAGGACCAGGCGCACGGCGAGGTAGATCACCCAGAGCAGCGCCAGCAGCGCGAGGAAGGTCCACAGGCTGGATTCGTAGCGGAAGCTCTTGTAGGCGATCAGCACGTAGCCGGATTGCTCGGCCACAGCCAGGCCGACCAGCGTGGCCGCCAGGATCACGGCGAGGATCAGGACATAGACGCGGCTCATGGCTGGGTCCCCGCGTCCGGCGCCACCGCCTCCTGCTGCTGCACCGCGTTCTCGCGGCGCGACAGGTAGGCCTGCAGCGAGCTCAGGGCCGGGCCGAGGTCCGGCGTCTGCACGCTGACCGCCTGGCCACTGAGTTCATCCAGGCGCGCAACCAGAGCGCGGCTGTCGGCGAGGTCGGCGTTGAAGAAATCGCCGACAATCTGCTTGGCCTGCTTCAAGGCCTGCTGGTAGACATCCTGCTTGCCATTCAGCGCGGCCCATTGCGCCTGTTCCAGGGCGAGGCTCAGGGCGAGACGGACGCGATCCAGCTGCTGGCCGGAAAGCAGCGGACGAATATCCTGGCCTGCGTTGAAGTCGATGCGCACGTATTGCGAGACACGATCCCACCACTCGCTCCAGCGATCGTTGCCGTCGCTCCAGGCGGTGTTCGGCCCAGTGGTCGTGTCAGAGGGCTTGAAGGCGGGATTCAGCGGTTGCAGCTGGGCCGCCTGGTCACGCAGCGCGCCCAGTTGCAGGAACAATCCGGTGCGGTCCGGACGCGGCAGCGCACGCAGCGCTTCGAGGCTCTTGGCCAGTTGCGCGCGCGCGGCAAAGGCGCCCGGATCATTGGTCACGCGCAGGATGTCGTCCGCGCCTTGGACCAACTCGGTGGCGCTGTCGATATCCTGCAATGCGGAGAGACGCAGCGCTGCCAGGCGCAGCAGGTGCTCGGACTCGGCCAGCCGCCACTGCTGGCGGCCCTGCCCCAGCACCTGCTTGACCTGTTTGGCCAGCTGCTGCTGGTCACCCTGCAGTTCAACCACCAGGCGACGACGGGCTTCGAGCTCATCGGGGTTGGGCAGGCTATCCAGACGCTTGTCCAGCGCCGCATTGGCGCTCTGGACGGCCTGCGCCTGCGCGCGGGCGTCTTCCAGCTGCGCGGCGCGTTGCTGCTCGGCGCCCTTGAGTTGCTGGACCTGCCAGACACCCCAGCCACCTGCGGCGAGGCCGGCGGCGCCGACCAGCAGGGCCAGCAGGGCGATGCCCGTGCCGCCCTTGCGCGGGGCCGGCGCTGCGGCCGGACTGGACGATGTTGGTGAAGTCTCTTGGGGAGTGACGGCTTCGCTCACAGATCCATCCTTCGCTCGAAAATTGTTCTAGTCGGCGCTTCTCAACGCTTCCATTAATGCCGCTGGGCTGGCGCCCCGGCAATCGATTACTTGCAGCGCGCCCATCCCCCGCGCCTGCTCTGCCACTCGCGGGCTGGGCACGAACAACGGCATGGCGCTCACTTGCGGCCAATCCTCCGCGGCCAGCTGACGCAGGTGCTCCAGCCCCTGCCCACTACTGACCGCGATGGCGTTCAAACGCTCCCCCTGGATTCGCCGCAGCAATTCGCCCCGGGGATAAGCCGGCATTTCGCGCCGGTAGAGTTCCAGATAGTCGACCGCCACGCCTTGGCCGCGCAGGCGCTCGGCGAGGAATTCTCGGCCACTCTCGCCGCGCATGATCAGCACCTTCGGATCATGCACCTGCAGGGCCTGCGCGAACTCGGGCAGGGCCAGCAGGGCCTCGCTGTCGTCGCCGTCCTGCGGGCAGACCACATCCAGACCGTAGTCTTCGAGGATAGCCGCCGTGGCGGCGCCGACAGTGAACCAGCGCTGGGTCAGCGGTGCTTGCGGCCAGTAGCGGTCGACCCGCTCCAGACCCAGGCGCGCCGCGGGCTTGCTGACCACGATAACCGCGCAGTAGCGGTCCAGGTCAAGAATCAGGCTGCGCTCGACGGGTGTCTCTTCGCGCGGCGTGATCGCCAGCAAAGGCAGGCAGTCGCCGTGGATACCGTGTTCGGCGAGGGTGACGGCGAGCGCCGCGCAATCCTCTTCGGGACGGGTCAGCAGCAGCCGCCAACGGCTCACGGGTGACCGGCCTCACCGTAGACCGCATTGAGAATTTCCTGGGCGCCCTGGCCTAGCAGGTCTTCCGCGACCTTCACGCCGAGGGTCTCGGCTTCGGCGAACGGCGCACGGGCTTCGGCGCGCAGCAGTTCGGTGCCGTCGGGCTGGCCGACCAGGCCGCGCAACCACAGCTCATCGCCTTCGAGGATGGCGTAGCAGGCGATGGGCACCTGACAGCCGCCATTCAGGCGCTTGTTCAGCGCGCGTTCGGCGGTCACCCGCAGGGCGGTCTCACGGTGATGCAGCGGCTGCAGCAGGGCGTGGATTTCCGCATCGGCGGTACGACACTCGATGCCCACCGCGCCCTGGCCGCCTGCCGGCAGGCTGGCTTCGACGCTGATGGAGGAGCGGATGCGGTCTTCGAAGCCAAGGCGGATCAGGCCGGCGGCGGCGAGGATGATCGCGTCGTACTCGCCGGCATCGAGCTTGGCCAGACGGGTGTTGACGTTGCCGCGCAGGAAGCGGATCTGCAGGTCCGGGCGGCTGGCCAGCAGCTGGGCCTGGCGGCGCAGGCTCGAGGTACCGACCACGCTGCCGGCGGGCAGGTCGTCGAGGCTCGCGTAGGTGTTGGAGACGAAGGCGTCGCGCGGGTCTTCACGTTCGCAGATGCAGTACAGGCCCAGTCCTTCGGGGAAGTCCATCGGCACGTCCTTCATGGAGTGCACGGCGATGTCCGCTTCGTTCTCCAGCAGGGCGGTTTCCAGCTCCTTGACGAACAGGCCCTTGCCGCCGATTTTCGCCAGCGGCGCGTCCAGCAGCTTGTCGCCGCGGCTGGTCATCGGCAGGAGGGTCACGGTCAGGCCGGGGTGGGCCTCTTCCAGGCGGGCCTTGACGTATTCGGCCTGCCAGAGTGCCAGGGCGCTCTGGCGCGTGGCGATACGGATTTCGCGAGACATGGGCATTTCCAGGCAAAGGAAGCGTGCAAGAAAGTGCCCGCATGATAACAGCTCACGCAAACGAAAAGCCCAGGGGCCGCCCCCCGGGCTTCATGCGCTGCGGCACTGTGTCGCTACAGGTTATGCATGAGTCGCCGCACGCCCGCGACATGGCGGCGGCTGACGGTCAGCGCATCGCCATTGAGGCCTTTCAGGTAGAGCTGGAAGTGCCCCAGCGGCGTGCGCTGCAGGCGCTCGATGCGCTCGCGGGAGACCAGCGCGTTGCGGTGGATACGCACGAAGCGATCACCGAACTCGTCTTCCAGCGCCTTCAGCGGCTCGTCCAGCAGCACTTCACCGCCCGCGTGGCGCAGGGTCACGTACTTGTGGTCGGCTATGAAGAAGATCACGTCTTCCAGGGGAATCAGCTCGATCCCCTTGCGGGTCCGCGCGCTGATATGGCTGCGAGGGCCGGGGCCGCCAGCGGCTGGAGGCTTGGTCAGCGCCGCGAGCTGCACGCGGTTGGGCCGCGAGGCTTTCTTCAGGGCGTCGGCCAGGTCCTCGCTGCGGACCGGTTTGACCAGGTAGCCGACCGCACTGACCTGGAACGCCTCCAGGGCGAATTCATCATGGGCGGTGCAGAAGATCACCGCGGGCGGGGCTTCGCGCTCGCACAGCTTGGCGGCCACCTGAAGCCCGTCCAGGCCGGGCATGCGGATATCCAGCAGGACGATATCCGGCTTCAGGCTGTCGATCAGCGTCAGCGCTTCTTCGCCGTTGCTGGCGGATGGCTCGAGGACGCGATAGCCGTCCAGTTGCCCCACCAGCCGGGCCAGGCGCTCTCGCGCCAGGGGTTCGTCATCGACGATCAGGACATTCATAAGCTCAGGCTTCCTGCATGAGACGCGCACATGGATAGCGTAGACAGGTGAAGTGCCGTCCGTCACGGCGTTCGACGGTGAGACTAGCTTTTGGCCCGAAAAGTGCCGCAAGTCGCGCTGCAATATTTTGCAGGGCCTGCCGGGTCCCCTTCTTGGGCAGCGCCTCGGTCGATTCGTCGTAAGGGTTGCTCACGCAGAGCTGGAACACACCGTCACGGTAGTCCGCCTCAACTTTCACCAGACCGCCTTCGATGCGCGGCTGGATGCCATAAATCAGTGAGTTTTCGAGCAGCGGCTGCAGCGTCAGCTGTGGAATCGGCACGCCATCGGGTACGCCGTTCACTTGCCAGTCCATCTGCAACCGGTCGCCAAGACGGAACTGCTCAATGGAAAGATAGCGTCTGGCCAGCTCAAGTTCCTCCCCCCAGGAAATTAATGTTCCAGGTTTGGCCAGGCTGGCGCGGAAAAGGTCCGAAAGATTCAACACCGCCAGCTCGGCCTTGCCCGGATCGATCTCGATCAGGCTGGCGATGCTGTTCAGGCTGTTGAACAGGAAGTGCGGACGGATACGCGCCTGCAGCGATTCGATCCGTGCCCGCAGCTCAGCCTGTTCCTGCCGTCGCCATTGGCTCTGGAGATAAAAGTAGCGTAGCAACAGCGTGGACATGATGAGCGCAATCAACGCATGCCGCAGGTACAGGTTGACCTCGCCGGTTCGCGACATCGGCCCGCCCAGGGAGAAATAATCCGCCACCCAGGTGCAGGCCAGGGTCAGCAGGATCACCAGCGCACAACTGAGCACGCCCGAAAACCACGCAGGCCAGCGCGCCATCAGCGGGCGCAGCTGACAGAGCAAACCGGCCGAGAGCAGCACGATCCACTGCACGAACAGCGACGAGAGCGCCAGGCGTACCCAGTTGAAGCTGGGCGTCATCGGCTCGGCAAGCACCAGCACGAGCACCAGCAGCTCGGCCAGCAGCACCAGGCTGAACAGCGCCTCGGGCTGGCAGAGTTCGGGAATGAAGAAGTCTTCGTTGGTCGCCGGCTGGTCGCCGGTCTTCGTCAGTCTGGACATCGACGCAGTTTCCGTAAGCGCCTGCCTGGCGGCAAGCGCCGCGTGATGGCAAAAGGCTGGAATTGTCGGCCAGCGCAAGGATCGGCCGGGCAGCCGCGACAATCGACCCGCCGCTCCCCGGTCCCAACCCGCCAACGCGCCGCCGGTTTTGCCCTGCAGCCTGCTATTATCGTCGCACTTTGCCCTTCCTGCAGGCCGCGCGCCGCGCCTGCCCGTTTCAGCGAGAGAGAGTCATGAGCGTAGAGAAGACCAACCAGTCCTGGGGCGGCCGCTTCAGCGAGCCCGTCGATGCCTTTGTCGCCCGTTTCACCGCTTCCGTCGACTTCGACAAGCGCCTCTACCGCCACGACATCATGGGCTCCATGGCCCACGCCACCATGCTGGCCAGGGTCGGCGTGCTGACGGACAGCGAGCGCGACACCATCATCGACGGCCTCAAGCAGATCCAGAGCGAGATCGAGGCCGGCACCTTCGACTGGCGCGTCGACCTGGAAGACGTGCACATGAACATCGAGGCGCGCCTGACCGACCGCATCGGCGTCACCGGCAAGAAGCTGCACACCGGCCGCTCGCGCAACGACCAGGTGGCCACCGACATCCGCCTGTGGCTGCGCGACGAGATCGACCTAATCCTGGCCGAAATCACCCGCCTTCAGCAGGGCCTGCTGGGCCTGGCGGAGGCCGAAGCCGACACCATCATGCCCGGTTTCACGCACCTGCAGACGGCTCAACCGGTGACCTTCGGCCACCACCTGCTGGCCTGGTTCGAAATGCTCAGCCGCGACTACGAGCGCCTGGTGGACTGCCGCAAGCGCGCCAACCGCATGCCCCTGGGCAGCGCCGCGCTGGCCGGCACCACCTACCCGATCGACCGGACCATCACCTGCGAACTGCTGGGATTCGAAGCGATCTCCGGCAACTCGCTGGATGGCGTCTCCGACCGTGACTTCGCCATCGAATTCTGCGCAGCCGCCGCGGTGGCGATGATGCACCTGTCGCGCTTCTCCGAAGAGCTGGTGCTCTGGACCAGTGCCCAGTTCCAGTTCATCGACCTGCCCGACCGTTTCTGCACCGGCTCCTCGATCATGCCGCAGAAGAAGAACCCGGACGTCCCGGAGCTGGTGCGCGGCAAGTCCGGCCGCGTCTTTGGCCACCTCGCCGGCCTGCTGACCCTGATGAAGGGCCAGCCGCTGGCGTACAACAAGGACAACCAGGAAGACAAGGAGCCGCTGTTCGACGCTGCCGACACCCTGCGCGACAGCCTGCGTGCCTTCGCCGACATGGTGCCGGCAATCAAGCCCAAGCGCGAGATCATGCGCGAAGCGGCCCGTCGGGGCTTCTCCACCGCCACCGACCTCGCCGACTACCTGGTACGCCGTGGCCTGCCGTTCCGCGACTGCCACGAAATCGTCGGCCACGCCGTGAAGTATGGTGTCGACAGCGGCAAGGACCTGGCCGAGATGAGCCTGGACGAACTCCGCCAGTTCAGCGACCAGATCGATGACGACGTGTTCGCCGTGCTGACCCTGGAAGGCTCGGTGAACGCCCGCGACCACATCGGCGGCACCGCACCGAATCAGGTCCGCGCCGCCGTCTTGCGTGGCAAGGAACTGCTGGCCACGCGCTAAGCGCATCGATTCATGGACTACTGGAACCAGGACAACTTCGAAGGACTGGAACGGCTCGCCGATGAACTGGCGAGCCTGCCCGGCCTGCAAGCGCTGGCGGACTACGCCCGCGCCCGCAGCCGAGGTGTGCGTCGCGAGGCGTTTGCCGCCCTCGAAGGATTCCTGCGCAACGCCCCTGCCCCCGCATCCCGGCCAGCCCGCGAACTGAGCCTGCAGATACTCACGCTGCACAGCCAGACCCGCGAAGCCCACCAGTTCCTCGCCCAGCCGCTGCTCGTGCGCTTCCTGTTCCCGACTCTGCAAGCCTGGATCGACGACGAACCGGCGGCGCACGCGCCGCTGCGCTGGCTGGGGCTGCTGCAGAATGATGGCGACCTCCTGCGCCGGGCGCTGGTAACCGGCCCGGACGATGTCGCTGTTCGCTACCGATTGATCGATTTCGCCCTGGGCGCCGCGGACTACGCGACGCACCATCTGGACGAGGGAGTTTTCATCGGCGAACCGGCCGACACGCGCGAAGCGTTGGCGCTCGCGACCGGACTCATCACCGAGGCACCGGACGCCGGTCCGTTCACTCGCCAGTCCGACGAAGTCGCGCAGCTCACGGCTCTGCTGGATGACTGGCAGGCCTATTCGGCACACCCCGAAGGCAGCTTCGTGGACTGGTGCGCCGAAAGGCAACGCCCCTACGCCTGGGCGAAGAAGTACTACTACACGTCCTGAAAACTCAGGTGCGCCCGAGGTAGCCCAGCTGCGCCGGCGTCAGTTGCAGCATGCGCGCGGCCTTGTGGTCCTTGAGCCTGGGCAGCTCCTCTTCGGGCAGACGCGCCGCAGTTGCGGCGAGATTGACGATCAGCGCCTCGCGGCTGAACACGCCGTTTTCAATGGCGTAGGCGGCGGCGATCAGATTGCGCAGCTCCAGCGGCAGCCGCCAGCGGGTGCGCAGCGCAGAGCCGAAAGCGGCGCCGTAGTCCTTCAGCGTCTTGTCCACTTCCGCCTCGCTCAGCGCGCCACCGGCGCTGTGCCAGTCCTGCAGGCTGCGCAGCAGCGCGAGGTCGCCCAGGCAATGCAGCAGGCCGGCAGTGAAGCAGCGATCAGCGTCGTCCCCCAGGGATTCGGCAAGGGCGAAGGCAGCGTCGGCAGTGTGGCGAGACATCTCCCAGAAATGTTCGGCGCGCAACTTGAGCAGCGGGTCTTCCAGGGTCGCGGCGCGCTGCAGCGCCACCGCCAGCATCAGGTTCAGCGCCTGCGCCACGCCCAGGCGCGAGAGCGCCTGCATCAGCGTCTGGCAGGGCATGCCGACATGCCGCGCGGCGCTGTTGGCAGCGGAGATCAGACAAGCGGTGATCTGCGGGTCGTGGCCGAAATCCCGCTCGAGCATCTCCAGGTTGATCTCGCTGGCCTCCATGCAACGGTTCACCGCCGCACCGACCTCGCCCATCAGCGGCGCGCCCTCGGTGGCGTCGCGCTCGGTCTGGAGGAAACGCTCCAGCGACAGGCTTTCCTCCAGGGTTGGCAGCTCGCAGATGACATTCTCGCCCGGCGCCAGTAGCAGGGAGCGCAGGCGCTCGCGCAAATTCTCAGCGTTGAAGGGTTTGACCAGGTACGCCGTGGGTGCCAGCGGCACGACGGCGCGCACGCTGGCCGCATCGGCCTTGGAACTGATCAGAATGAAGGGCTGTGCCACCGGCCCGCGGCGGCGCATGCGCACGTGGCGCAGCAATTCCAGGCCGTCGCTGCCAGGCAGCTCGCGCTCGGCCAGGATCAGGGCGAAAGGAAACCGACGGCAGGCCGCAATGGCCGTGTCACCGTCTTCGCAGTATTCGACGTTTGCGTCGCAGCGCACGCTCAGCACCAGTTGGCCGAGCAGCTCGCGGCTCCAGGGGTCGCTGGCCGCGACCAGCACGCCGGGAGAAACGCTCATGAATCACACCTCGCTCGGGACGTATGCCGTCGCGGGCGGAAGCAACCGATCCAGAGCCTTCCTTGCCGAGTGCCCGGTCCTTCGGATGCCGCCGGCCAACGGCCTTCGGATACTGCGCAGCGTAGTCCAAAGCCCACAAGCTTTCCCATGCGCGCCGTCAACTTCGGCGGACATTTCGCACAAAACGAGAGCGCACAAAAAATGCCCACAAAAAAAGGCCCGCTTGCGCGGGCCTTTCTCTTGAACCGTCAGCGCGGTGAGGCTCAGGCCAGCTCGTCGAAGCACTCGGCCAGGATGGCCAGGCCTTTTTCCAGTTGCGCGTCAGGGATGGTGACGGGCATCAGGAAGCGGATCACGTTGTAGTAGGTACCGCAGGAGAGCAGGATCAGACCTTTCTCACGGGCACGAACCACGATCTTGCTGACCAGTTCGGCTGCCGGCTTGTTGTGGTCGCCGCCTTCGAACAGCTCGATGGCAACCATCGAACCCAGGCCACGAACGTCGCCGATCACCTTGTGCTTGGCCTGGATGTCGCGCAGACCAGCCTTCAGACGCTCGCCAACAGCCTGCGAACGCTCCAGCAGCTTCTCTTCCTCGAACACTTTCAGCACGGCCAGGGCCGCGGCGCAGGCGATCGGGCTGCCGGCGTAGGTGCCGCCCAGGCCGCCGGGAGCGATGGCGTCCATGATTTCGGCTTTACCGGAAACACCGGAGATCGGGAAACCACCGCCAACGGACTTGGCGAAGGTGGTCAGGTCCGGAACGATGCCCAGTTGCTCGGTGGCGAAGAAGGTGCCGGTACGGCCAGCGCCGGTCTGTACTTCATCGGCGATCAGCAGGATGCCGTGCTCGTCGCACAGGGCGCGCAGGCGCTGCATGAAGGCCTTGGAGTTGACGTAGAAGCCACCCTCGCCCTGAACCGGCTCGATGATAATGGCTGCGATGTCGCGCGGCTGGGCATCGTTCTTGAAGATGCGCTCGATGCTGGCGATCGACTCGTCCTCGCTCACGCCGTGCAGTTCGCACGGAGCCAGGGCGCGGAAGATGCCGCCCGGCATCAGGCCCATGCCAGCGGAGTACGGAACGACCTTGCCGGTCAGGCCCAGGGTCATCATGGTACGGCCGTGATAGGCGCCGGTGAAGGCAATCACGCCAGCACGGCCGGTGGCGGCACGGGCGATCTTGACGGCGTTTTCAACGGCTTCGGAGCCGGAGGTGACCAGCAGGGTCTTCTTCGGGAAGTTGCCCGGAACGCGCTTGGCGATCTCTTCGGCCAGCTCGATGTAGGGCTCGTAGGCCAGCACCTGGAAGCAGGTGTGGGACAGCTTGGTCAGTTGCTCCTGAACGGCGGCGATCACTTTCGGGTGCAGGTGACCGGTGTTCAGTACGGCAATGCCGCCGGCGAAGTCGATGTACTCGCGACCTTCGACGTCCCACACGGTGGAGTTCTCGGCGCGCTCGGCGACGACCGGGTGGATCTGGCCTACACCGCGCGGTACGGCGGCCTGACGACGTTGCAGCAGGGATTCGTTGGTTTTGCTCATAGCTTCCTCAGTGGCCGCTCATCGGGCGACCGGATCAAAGGATGAAAGCGGGGAGAAGCCACACACGACAGCATACGATGATCGACTGTCGCGGCACTTGCGGCCCGCCGGACGGGTTGTCCGGTGCTACCACCGGAAAACGCCGACGCGAAGGTGGCTGTCAGCTCTTGCCTGCCACCTTGCGCCCACGGAAAAAACGGATCAGATACCGCCGAGGCAGAGGTATTTGACTTCGAGGTAATCCTCGATGCCGTACTTCGAACCTTCACGGCCAAGGCCCGAGGCCTTGATGCCGCCGAACGGCGCCACTTCGTTGGAGATCAGGCCGGTGTTGATACCCACCATGCCGTATTCCAGCTGCTCGGCAACGCGGAACACGCGGGCCAGGTCGCGGGCGTAGAAGTAGGAAGCCAGGCCGAATTCGGTGTCGTTGGACATGGCGATGACTTCGGCCTCGTCCTTGAAGCGGAACACCGGCGCCAGCGGGCCGAAGGTCTCGTCCTTGGACACCAGGGCGCTCTTCGGTACGTCGACCAGGATGGTCGGCTCGAAGAAGGTGCCACCCAGGGCGTGCGGCTTGCCGCCGGTGAGGACCTTGGCGCCCTTGGAAACGGCGTCGGCGATATGCTCTTCGACCTTGGCGACAGCCTTGGAATCGATCAGCGGGCCGGTGGTGACGCCCTGCTCCAGGCCGTTGCCGATGTTCAGCTTGGCCACGGCAGCCTTCAGCTTCTCGACGAAGGCGTCGTACACGCCGTCCTGAACGTACAGGCGGTTGGCGCAGACACAGGTCTGGCCATTGTTGCGGTACTTGGAAATCAGCGCGCCTTCGACGGCGGCGTCCAGGTCGGCATCGTCGAACACGATGAACGGAGCGTTGCCGCCCAGTTCCAGGGACACTTTCTTGATGTCCTTGGCGCATTCGGCCATCAGCTGGCGACCGATCTCGGTGGAGCCGGTGAAGGTCAGCTTGCGCACGATCGGGTTGCTGGTCAGCTCACCGCCGACTTCGCCGGCGCTGCCGGTGACGACGCTGAACACGCCTTTCGGAATGCCGGCGCGCTCGGCCAGCTCGGCCAGGGCCAGGGCGGAGTACGGGGTCTGCGATGCGGGCTTGAGCACCATGGTGCAGCCAGCGGCCAGGGCCGGGCCGGCTTTACGGGTGATCATCGCGGACGGGAAGTTCCACGGGGTGATGGCCGCGGTCACGCCGATCGGCTGCTTGATCACGATGATGCGCTTGTCGGGCTGGTGGCCCGGAATGGTGTCGCCGTAGATGCGCTTGGCTTCTTCGCCGAACCACTCGAGGAAGGAGGCGGCGTAGGCGATCTCGCCCTTGGCTTCGGCCAGCGGCTTGCCCTGCTCGATGGTCATCAGGCGCGCCAGGTCGTCCTGGTTGGCGATCATCAGGTCGAACCACTTGCGCAGCTTGTTGGCGCGTTCCTTGGCGGTCAGCGCACGCCAGGCCGGCAGGGCCTTGTCGGCAGCTTCGATGGCACGACGGGTTTCGTCGGCGCCCATCTTCGGCACGGTGCCGATGATCTCGTTGGTGGCCGGGTTGTTCACGTTGATGGTCTTGCCGTTGTCGGCATCGACCCAGGAACCGTCAATGTAAGCCTGTTGGCGGAACAGCTTGGCATCATTGAGTTGCATGACCTGTCTCCTTTCGAGGAAAGCCTGTGGACGGCGGGTCGACCTCGAGTCCCCGCCTGCCTTGTTGTCTGGATGGGAGAGACCGCGGTCTCTGCCGTTCATTCGTCCCGGCCGAGCAGTATCGACGCTGCAGACGAATGTCGCCCTGCTATGGAGGCGACGCCCGGCGAACGGCTCTTAGTTCGCTCGGCATGCGGACACGAAAAAACGCAGACCGGGGTCATTGCCCGGTCTGGTTGAACTCGTTCACGCACAGGTTCCCAGGCTCTGCCCAGGAGTACGACTGCCCTACAACCTTCCGGTACGCTGATCGACGGAAGCCGCACGGAGACCTGCCACAAGGGGCATGCGGTGGGTGCAACGGAAGACTGTCATCCCGCAGGCTGATGGCCGGCTGGTGTGATGCCAATGCTCCGGTCTCCTGTTGTTGTGATGGGGAGGCGTTTGAAATCTCAAACGAATCCTAGGGCCCTCGACTGCAAAGGGCAATAGCTCGATCGACAAAACCCACCAGGGCATCCGCTTGCAACGGGTTTTCGGCGGACTTCTACCGACAGGCGGCTGTTTTCGTTCGATATCATGAACGAGCGTACCTGCATTGGACGCCCGCACGGGAGATGCGTATGATTGCCGCCTGCCGCGCCAGCCGCGGCGTTACGCACCAGTAGCTCAGCTGGATAGAGTACTGCCCTCCGAAGGCAGGGGTCGTGGGTTCGAATCCCGCCTGGTGCGCCACCTACCGGTTTCGAGACTGCCTCAGGCATCTGCGGAACCGCCTGAAAAGCCCGCCCCGAGCGGGCTTTTCTATTTCTGCCGGCCAGCACCGCGCCGGCCAGCCCTGGCGACTGCCGCCAGGGCCGGGAAAACCCTCGACACTCGACGATTCCTCTTCGCCACCCAAGGTTGTATAAGCCTTGCGCCATCGCGCGAGAAAAGGACAAACCGCCCATGCTCCGGCTTCTGCTGCCCGCCCTGCTCCTGGCTCTTGCCGGGTGCGCCACCAAGCCACCGGCGCACCCCGAGAACCTCTGCGAGATATTCCGCGAGAAGCCGAAATGGCACGAGGCGGCGCTGCAGGTGCAAAAGCGCTGGGGCGGGACGATTCAGGTCCCGATGGCGATGATGTACCAGGAGTCTTCCTTCAAGCACGACGCCCTGCCGCCGCGCTATTACTTCCTTGGCTTCATTCCCTGGGGCCGGGTCAGCTCCGCCTACGGCTACGCCCAGGCCAAGGACGAGACCTGGGCGGACTACAAGAAGGAGGCGGGAGGCTGGGGCGCCGACCGTGACGACTTCGCCGACGCGCTGGACTTCATGGGCTGGTACATGAACAAGACCTACAGTGTGAACCGTGTCTCCAAGTGGGACGCCTACGGCCAGTACCTGAATTATCACGAGGGCTGGGGCGGCTACCGCCAGCGCAGCTATGACGCCAAGCCGTGGCTGAAGACGACGTCACAGAAGGTCCAGGCGCGCGCCTCGCAGTACGGCGCCCAGTACAAGAGCTGCGAGCAGGAGCTGTCGAGCGGCGGCTGGTTCTAGCAGCCAGCGATTATCGCTTTAGAGCGCGCGGGCGTTCAGCGCCCCATGATCCGCCGATACTCGTCGCGGTATTCCTCGTACGGCAGGTTGCGCTGCTGCAGCTCCATCAGTTGCTGCTCCTGGCTCAGCGGCCGGGAGACATGGGCAACGGTTTCCGCCGCTGTGGGCGAGACCGGCTGCGGCACGGCCTCGGGCGGCTGCACCGGCGTGGTGGCGGGGCGCGGCGCCGACAGGCTGCGGGACGGGCGCGCCACCAGCAGGGCGCTGGTGATCTCTTCGACTATCTGCTCGGACACCGCGCTGACTTCCGACGAGCCCATCGAAGCAAACAGATCGCCGTCGGCCTCGCTTTCGTAGCGACGCGAGGCCAGCAGCTGGCCGGTCAGGCCGTCGTGGTAGCGCACGGTGGAACTGATCCATTCCTGGCCATCGTTGCCGGAGCGATTATTGGCGCCATGGCCGGCGCCGACCTCGATCACCACCAGAGTGGAGAGGGTGTCGGTGGCGCGCGGTTCGCCGTCCTGCTCGGTGAGCTGGTAGTCCGCCGAGCCCGCTTCGTCGCGCAGCGCCTCGCGCCAGCTGGCCTTCAGCGCGCCCCAGCGCGGATTGGCCGCCACCGTGGCGTCGGGCTGGAAGTTCACCACCATCACGTGGCGCGTGTCGCGGTACAACGAGATGGGCGCGGTGCGGTCATCCCGGCGGATGTCCGAAGAGCATCCACAGAGCAGGGAAACGGCCAGGGCGAGCGTGACATTGCGCATGGTGCTTTCTCTTTATTGTCTGGCCAGCATTCTGCCAGCCCATCATGACACCCGGATATCGTCCGAAGGTCAGTCCAGATCGTCGTCCAGTCCGGGCTGGTACTCCTCCAGGTCCTCGTCCTCCTCCTCGCGATCGCCGGACGGGTCCTCGAAGAACGCCGCATCCTCCTCCAGCAGGCCGTCGAGGTCGTCGTCGAGGTCCAGCAGGTGGTCGTGTTCGGGCTCGTGGAGGTCGAGGTCTTCGTCAGTCATGGCCGGTCTTTCGTGGGGGGAAACAGGGAAGGGAATCACAGTATAAGTCGCGCGGCAGAGGGATGACGCTTCCGTGATGGCGGACGGCGCTTTCCGACCTTGCCGGATCGCATTTCGTCCACGATTCTCTATGAACCACGGGCATCGCGCCGTGAACAACGAACAGGGGGTACGAATGAAGACTGTGGCTCAGCTGTTGAACGCCAAGGCGGACCAGCAGGTTTACACCATCGCCCCGGATGCGCTGGTGATCGATGCACTGCGCCTGATGGCGGAGAAGAACCTCGGCGGCCTGCCGGTGGTCGAGGCCAACCAGCTGGTCGGCTTCTTCAGCGAGCGCGATTATGCCCGGCGCCTGGCGCTCAAGGGGCGCAACTCGGAAGACACGCCGATCAGCGCAGTGATGACCGCGCCGGTGATCACCGTGGATACCCACCTGAACGTCGACAAGTGCATGGGCATCATGACCGAGCGCCACCTGCGCCACCTGCCGGTGGTGGAGAACGGCGAGCTGCTCGGGCTGCTTTCCATCGGCGACCTGGTGAAGGCTGCCATCGCCGAACAGGCCGAACTGATCCAGCAACTGGAGCAGTACATCCGCGGCGAGTGACCGCGCCGGCGGCCGTTCAGCGTACGGCCGCCGTTTCCACCTTGCCGCTATGCATGTCGACGAGGCTCAGGCAGCCGTCGGCGTAGCCGCTGCCCGTGTCGATGTAGTGGGTGTTGCCCAGCGGGCGCACGGTGCTCTGCGCGGTATGGCCGACGTACAGGCGTTCCAGCCCGGCAATGACGGTGGCGTCTTCCTTCTCGATCCGCGTGCGTGCCCACATG
The DNA here is from genome assembly GCF_022380625.1 of Pseudomonas sp. DP-17. NCBI lineage: Bacteria > Pseudomonadati > Pseudomonadota > Gammaproteobacteria > Pseudomonadales > Pseudomonadaceae > Pseudomonas > Pseudomonas sp. DP-17. The sequence continues at coordinate 181,386 of NZ_JAKSXG010000009.1, read as the reverse complement.
GCCAGGCCAACGGCATTGCGCCGGGCGCTATCGCCCAACTCGCCGGCCAGTGCGGCAACGCCGCTGTCCCAGTCTGGAAAGGCCGGTGAGACCGGCGCCTCGGCATGCACGATGCCGGCGCGCCGCCCCTCCCCCAGTTCGACTTCGATCACCAGCGGCAACTGCTGCAACCGCCGGGCGATGCGCTCGCGGGTTACCGGCGTGAGCTTGTACAACCAGGCGCCGCCATTGCGGAAGTGCAGGTCGCGGTCATCGCCGGCCAGAACCACGTCGATCACCAGTTGCTCGTGGTTGCCGCGCACCGAGGCGAACCAGGGCTTGGCCAGCCAGTCGAGCACCTGCGGAGAATAGGGCCCACGGTCCACCAGGTCGCCGGCGGCGAACAGGCGGTCGGCGGCGGTATCGAATGTCACCCGTTCCAGCAGGCGTTCGAGCAGTTCGAAATGGCCGTGCACATCCCCCACCACGAAATCGCGGCCGCGCAGGTTGCGCGCGAAGCGTTGCAGGGGGCGTTCCGGCAGGAGGGTATTCATTGCCAACTCCAGGTCGTACGTGACCTCACTTTACCAGCAGCGAGCCGGTCCCAGAGCCGTTACGACGAAAGTTCCGGCCTCTCGCCCAACTGCTCGCGGAGAAATTCGATGAAGGCACGGACCCTGGGCGGTACATGCCGGGCATAGGGGTAGAGTGCATGCAGCGGCGCACTGGGCACGCGGTAATCCGGCAACACCCGTCGCAAGCGGCCGGCGGCGATGTCCTCGCCCACGTCCCAGATCGATTTCAAGGCGATGCCGCCAGCGGCGAGCAGCCACGCATGCACGGCACCGCCATCATTGCTCAACAGGCTGGCCTGCACCCGCACGGCGATGCGCTCACCATCGGCGGCAACGAATCGCCACTCGCTGCGGGGCTGTTCGCCATTGACGATACAGCGATGACGCAGCAGCTCGGCCGGATGTGCCGGTTCGCCCCGTGCCTCCAGGTACGCAGGCGCCGCGCACAGTACACGGTAGTTGTCCGCCAGTGGCCGCGCGATGAGCGACGAATCCTCCAGCGCACCGACCCGCACGGCCATGTCCAGCCCGCCTTCGAGCAGGTCGATCAGGCTGTCGCTCAGTTCCAGCTGCACCGACAGTTGTGGATGAAGCTGCTGGAATCGCGCCAGCAGCGGGGCGATCCAACGGCGACCGAAGTCGATCGGCGCGGTCAGGCGCAACAGGCCATCGATACTCTCGCGCCGGCGCGAGATCAGTGCGTTCGCCGCATCCACCTCCGCCAGGATACGCAGCACCTGGGCATGGAACAGCACCCCCTCTTCGGTCAACACCTGTCTGCGAGTCGTGCGCTGCAACAGGCGCACACCCAGGCTGCCTTCCAGTTGGGCCAGGCGCTTGCTGATCACCGCCAGGGACACATCCAGCTCGCGCGCCGCAGCGGACAAGCTGCCAGCGCTGACGATCCGGTCGAAGGCCACGAGATTGACGAGGTTATCGATCATTCGACCAACTCTTCACGAAACAGAAAGAATGCATCGACGTATCTAGCGTATTTCCATCGATACCAGCAACAGAGAATGACGGCCACCGCGCCTCGAAGCGCCCTGACCGGAGTTCGCCATGCCTCACCTTCGTCCCCTGCTTGCCACCCTTGCCCTGCTCGCCGCCGGCTCGGCCATCGCCGCCAGCCCGCCCCTGCTGGAGCCCGGGCAGCTGATTGCCGACGCATCGCTGCCCAAGCCCCGGCTCGATGCGCAGATTCTCGCCGCACGCCGCTACGCCACGTTCTGGGACAGCGGCGACCCTGCACTCGCTCACCAGGCGTTGGCCGAGAGCTTCACCGACCGCACCCTGCCCGCCGGTCGACCACAAGGGATCGAGGGACCGCTGAAGGCCTCGGCCATGATGAAGGCCGCGATCCCCGACCTGCATTGCCGTATCGAGCAGATGCTGGTGACGGGCGATCGCGTGGTCCTGCACCTGCGCTTCAGCGGCCGCTTCACCGGCCCCTTCCTTGGCCACCAGGGCGCCGGACAGGCCGTGGACTTCATCGCCACCGACATCTATCGCATCGCCGACGGCCGCATCACCGACAACTGGCACATCGAAGACAACCTCAGCCTGCTACGCCAACTCGGCGTGGTATCGAACTGACGGAGGCCACCATGACTACCGAGCACAATGGCCTCGGCCGCCGAAGCTTCATCACCCAGGTCGGCACCGGCGTCGGCGTCATCGCCGCCGGCATGGCACTGGGCGCAGGCTCGGCCGGCGCGGCGACGCCACCCCTAAGCAGCAAAGCCACCGCCAACGGACGCTTCTGGCCCGGCGGCATCCGCCTGGTCATCTCCATCTCCATGCAGTTCGAAGCAGGTGGCCAGCCGCTCAAGGGCACCGACAGCCCCTTCCCCCGCGTGGACTTCCCTGACAGCGTCCCCGCCGACGCCGCCGCCAACAGCTGGTTCGCCTACGGCTACCGCGAGGGCATCCCGCGCATGCTCGACCTCTGGGATCGCCACGGGATCAAGGTGACCTCGCACATGATCGGCGAAGCCGTCCGACACAGCCCCGACCTGGCGCGGGAAATCGTCCGGCGCGGGCACGAGGCCGCCGCCCATGGTCCGCGCTGGAGTTCCCAGTACGCCATGAGCCGCGACGAGGAGCGCGCCTTCCTCGTCGCCGCCCGCGACATGGTGGAGGAAGTCACCGGCCAGCGCCCCCAGGGCTACAACTGCAACTGGCTGAGGCGCGGGCCCAATACCCTGTCGCTGCTGCAGGAGCTGGGCTACCGCTATCACATCGACGACCTCAGCCGCGACGAGCCATTCATCGAGCCCGTGAACGGCCGGGACTTCGTGGTGGTGCCCTACACCCTGCGCAACAACGACATCCTGCTGGTGGAGGGGCGCAACTACTCGCCCAGCCAGTTCCTCGAACAGATCAAGCTGGAATTCGATCAGCTCTACCAGGAAGCCGCCGGGCGGCGACGGATGATGTCCCTCAGCGCCCATGACCGCATCAGCGGTACGCCACAGATGGTTCGCGCCTGGGACGCCTTCCTGGAGTACGCGAAGCGCCATCCGGGCGTCGCCTTCCTGCGCAAGGACGAAATCGCCCGGATCACGCTGGAGAGCCCGCAAAGCCTGCGCGAAAGCGAGGTCATCTGAGCCACCGCCCTGCGCGTTCCGCGCAGGGCCTTTCCCTTGCTGCCGCGCTGCTGCCCAGGCAGCGATACGCCAGCACGGGCTGCTTCCCCAGCAGCACAGAAGCCACACGAAACAAGAAATTCCCTTATAGATCAATACATTGAGATCAACCCCAAAAGCGGTACGGATGTTGCGATAGCCCCTGCAAGCCAACCGGCCTTATCACGCGTGAGCCAGCACAAGAGCAGCGCAATAACAGCTAGATGCCTTGCGGCGACGACCGAGCACCACAGAGCCGGCCGTCCTTTCGCCGCCCCCTGGGGACACCATGTTCAAACGCAGCACCCTTTCCCTCGCCATCGTCCTGAGTCTGGGGGGACTGGCCAGCCAGAACGCCGTGGCGGACGACAGCGACACCCGGCCGAACAACGACAGCAGTGCCGCGCCCACCCTGGGCAAGGTGGTGGTCACCGCGCAGAAGCGCGAGGAGTCGGTGCAGGAAGTGCCGGCGCCGATCACCGTGCTCAGCGGCGAGAAGATCCGCGACGCCTCGCTGCAATCGGCCAACGAAGTGACCCGCTACACGCCCAACGCCTCGGCGGGCACCACCGACGGCCACGGCCGCCCGCGCTGGTGGATTCGCGGCCTGGGCACGGGCGATCAGGGCGCCAACACCGTCAGCCCGATCGGCATCTACGTCGACGACGTGTACATCGCCAACATCAGCGCCACCGGCTTCCCGCTGTTCGACCAGGAGCGCGTGGAAGTGCTGCGCGGCCCGCAGGGCACGCTGTGGGGCAAGAACACCACGGGCGGTGCGATCAACTTCATCTCGCGCAAGCCGACCTTCAGCCCCGAGGGCTATTTCAAGGTCGACATCGGCAACTACGCCAACCGCATCGTCGAGGGCGCGGTGAGCGACGCGCTGGTGGACGACAAGCTGGCCGGGCGGCTGTCCTTCCACCACCAGGGCCGCGACGGCTACACCGAGAACATCAATGACGGCGACGACCAGGGCGCGCTGGAAGACGACGCCGTGCGCCTGCAACTGGCCGCGCGGGTGAACGACAACCTCGACGCCAACCTCAACGTCCACGCCCGCCACTACCACGACACCGCCAGCTACAACACCGTGAGCTACGGCACCCGCCCGAACGGCACCAACCAGTTCGGCTATTCCATCGACCCGAAGCTGGGCAAGGCCAACTTCAACGCCAAGTACCAGGCCGAGATCGACCAGGCCGGCAGCAACCTCAACCTGGTCTGGCAGTTGGGCGAGCTGGAACTGACCTCCATCACCGCCTTCGAGCACTTCACCCGCGACGGCTGGACCGACAGCGACAATACCCCGCAGGAACTGCAGCGCAGCTACAGCTATGCCGACAGCCAGCAGTGGTCGCAGGAACTGCGCCTGGCTTCGCCGCGCACCGACCGGCTGAACTGGGTGCTGGGCTTCCACTACTTCAACGAGGACCTGCAATCGAAGAACGCCAACGCGGCCCTGCCCAACGTCTACATCCCCAGCTACTACAACAACGTCAGCTACGACCAGCAGACCGAGAGCTACGCCATCTTCGGCAGCACCACCTACAACTTCACCGACGACTTCAGCCTGACCGCCGGCCTGCGCTGGACCCGCGAGACCAAGGACATCGACCTGGAGCGCCTGGTCAACCGTGGCACGGCGCGCTTCGGCGACGGCCACTGGTGGCAGCCGGGCAACATCGAGTCGCCGCTGATCGTCAACGCCACCCAGGACGAGAGCAACACCTGGAGCGACTACAGCTGGGACCTGACCCCGGAGTACCGCATCTCCGACAACGCCCGCGCCTACTTCCGCTATGCCCGCGGCTTCCGTTCCGGCGGCTACAACGCCGGCGTCACCAGCCAGGCCACGGTGGCCAAGGTCGACCCGGAATACCTCACCTCCTATGAGCTGGGCCTGAAGTCGGAGTGGTTCGACGGTCGCCTGAATGCCAACGCCAGCGTCTTCTACTACGACTACAAGGACATCCAGCTCAACATCGTCACCGCGGTGAACAACCAGACCGTCTCGCGCCTGGCCAACGGCGCCCAGGGCGAGGCCTACGGCGCCGAGTTCGAGCTCGAAGCCATCCCGGTGCAGAACCTCCACCTCAACTTCGGCCTGGGCCTGCTGCACACCGAGTTCACCGATTACACCTCCGGCCCGAACGACTACTCCGGCAACCACTTCGTCCGCGCGCCGAACGTCTCGGCAGTGATCGGCGCCGACTACCGCATCCCGCTCAACGTCGGCGGCGCGGTGGTGCTGGGCACCGACTGGAATACCCGCAGCCGCCAGTACTTCTTCACCAACGACCAGAGCCAGAACATGCGCACCGGCGGCTACACCCTGGGCAACGCGCGGGTGACCTACGAGCTGCCGGGCGAAACCACGCGCATCACCGCCTACGTGAACAACCTCACCGACAAGGAATACCGCAACCACACCCTGCCCACTGGCTACCAGACGGCGGCCGTCATGTACGGCGACCCGCGCACCTTTGGCGTCTCGGTCACTACCGACTTCTGAGCGAGGTAATTCCCATGAACCTTCTGCATCGCGCGCTGCGCCGGCTGCTGCCGGTCGCCGCCGCGCTGCTCGCAGGCCACGCCCTGGCCGCCGAGCAACCGACCACCCTGCGCATCGCCACGGTGGCCTACGCCAACGCGGGCCAGATCACCTTCAACGGCCCCGCCTCGGTGATCGACCGCGACAAGTGGCTGGAACAGCAACTGGCCCAGCGCAACATCAAGCTCGAGTGGGTGCCCGCCACCACCGGCTCGGTGGGCACCTTCGTCAATGAAGAATTCGCCAACCGGCGCATCGACTTCGCCTTCTACGGCGACCTGCCGTCGATCATCGCCAACGCCTCGGGCGTGCAGACCCAGCTGATCGTCCCCGGCGGCATCGGCAACAACGTCTACCTGGTGGTGCCGCCGGGCTCCACGGCGAAATCCATCGCCGACCTCAAGGGCAAGCGCATCGCCCTGCACCGTGGCCGGCCGTGGGAGCTGTCGTTCGCCAAGCTGCTGGAAGCCAATCACCTTCGCTTCGAAGACTTCCGCATCTTCAACCTCAACCCGCAGGCCGGCGCCGCCGCGCTGAGCGCCGGACGGGTGGATGCCTTCTTCACCCTGAGCGATGCCTTCCTGCTGGAAGACAAGCAGGTCGGCCGCATCATCTGGTCGAGCAAGGAGGCGCCGGCGGACTGGAAGATGCGCGCCGAAGTGTGGGGTGCGCGGGACTTCGTCAAGGACCACCCCGACCTCACCCAACTGGTGGTGGACGCCTACCTGAAGGCGGCGTGGTGGGTCTCCCAGGACACCAACCAGGCGGCGTACCAGGAAGCGCAATCGCGCTCGGGCGTGCCGGTGAGCGTGCTGCAGCGCGAGGTCTCCGGCGAGCCGTGGCCCGCGCACTTTTCCCCTCTCTACGACGACGCCCTGCGCCAGCACTACACCGACGGCATCGCCTACAGCCTGAAGGCGAAACTGATCCGCAATGCGGTGAAGGTGGAGGATCTGCTGGAACCGAAGTTCGTCAAGCAGGGCTTGAAAAACCTGCAGCTGGAGAGCTTCTGGCAGCGCAATGCCGGGCCTTCCGTCGCTGCCAAACCATGACCTGTGCGTAGGAGCGGACTCCGTCCGCGATAGATTGCCGGCTGCTCGGAGCTGGCCTGTTGTCCATCGCGGACGAAGTCCGCTCCTACGCCAACCGGTACGACAGCGCCGGCCTGTCGGCGCAAGATCGCGGGCATGGCCCGCTCCTACAGGGAGCCTCCGCATGAACCTGTAGGAGCGAGCCACGCTCGCGAACCGCCGGCAGGGCCGGCGACGGTGAGCACCGCATCGGCGTACACCTGCCCGCCGAGATACGACCTTCGGGGATTTCGCGGACAAGGTCCGCTCCTACGCCGGCGGGCACGATGGCGCTGGCCCGGCGGCGCGCGGTCGCGGGCATGGCCCGCTCCTACAGGGAGCCTCCGCATGTAACTGTAGGAGCGAGCCATGCTCGCGAACCAAAACCCGGCGCTCCCCCGGTGCCACGAAAAACACAGCTCCGCCCACAAAAAAGCCCTCGCAAGAGGGCTTTTTCATGCCGGGACGAAACTCAGGCCGCCGCTTCCAGCAGCTTCTGCCCCTGCTCCCAGAGGCCGGTCATCCTCCACTGCTGCTCCAGCACGCCGGGGCCGAATTCCTGGGAGCCGCCGAGGCCTTCGGCGAGACCCTGGAAGTAGGCGCCTTCCTCGATCAGCAGGATCAGCTTGGACGCCTTGATCAGGTCCTCGCCCCAGAAGGTCGCGCCGCCGTTGGCTTCGAGGATGGCCGGGGTGTGCGGGTTCTCGGCGATCCTGTCGAGGATGAACAGCGGCTCGGGCTGGCGACGGTCGATGTAAATCGGCAGCTCGCGGGCCAGGGTCACGCGCTGGGAGGCGGCGTAGCGGATCGGCAGCACGCGGTGGGCGCTGGCCCAGCCGCCGAGGTAGGGCGTGTGGACGTGGATCACCACGTTGATTTCCGGGCGCGCCTGGAAGATCGCCGCGTAGCGCTTGCCGTTGCCGCCCGCGCCACGGCCACTGAGCGGGGTCGCGCCGGGGATGCTTTCGTCGAGGATCACCTCGCCGTCCCAGGTGGCGATCACCGCGCGGATTTCCTGGTCGTCGGCCCAGGGGTTAGGCGCATGGACGGCGATCACCTGGTCGCTGTCGGGCACCCGCACGTAGGCCTGGTAGGTGTTGGTGGCGGTGAGGGTGCGGCTTTCCTTGAGCACGCGGAAGGCCTTGGCGAAATCGCGGCGGACCTGTTCGAGCTGGCGGGCGAGTTGCGGATCGAGGGTGGACATGGAATGCCTCCTGGCAGTCGGGGATGGGCGAACCGCGTGGCGGTGTTCCAGTGACTGAGCAGGACTTGTGCCATTCGAAAATATTCAACTAAATCAGCAAATTACGAACAGCAAGGACAACCAGGAAGGCTCAAACAACCCGAATTCTGGCGAAATTGCTGCCCGCCCAGCATCCCCTGCTGCCGCACTGCTGCTGTACAGACAAACGCCCTGCTGCCAGAGCAGCACGCCAGCCTGAAAGCCTCGCCCCGCGCGGCCTGCAGCCTTTGGGCACAGCCCTTGCTCAAGACCCTGCACGAGCAGCACGACGCTGCCCCCGCCAAGCAAAGGAGCAAGCCCATGAGCACCGAATTCTTCTGGCGACTGCCGCTGGGCAGCGACGGTCCCTATCTCGCCTCGGACAAGAACAACCGCGGCAGCCACATCGAGCGCCCCGGCAACATCGCCCCGGGCCGCCTGCCCAATGGCGAGCCGGACGGCTTCACCTACATCGACTACATCGCCCAGGTGGCCAAGGCCGCCGAGATCGCCGGTTTCGAGGGCGCGCTGCTGCCCACCGGCCCGGAGCCGTGGATCGCCGCCGCCGCCCTGGCCCGCGAGACCCGCCGGATCAAGTTCCTGATCGCCTTCCAGGCCGCCTGGACCCTGCCGGCCTACGCCGCGCAGCAGGCAGCGATCCTCCAGCACCTGTCCCGCGACCGCCTGGAGTGGAACATCATCACCGGCGGCAATCCCGCCAGCCAGCGCGCAAACGGCGACTTCCTCGAGCACGACAAGCGCTACCAGCGCACCGGCGAGTTCCTCGACATCATCGACGGGCTATGGAAGAACGAGCAGTTCTCCTACCAGGGCGATATCTACCAGCTGGAGAACGGCTCGCTGCCCATCGCGCTGCGCAACGTGCGCAAGCCGGGCGTGTACTTCTCCGGCTTCTCCGACCCCGCGCTGGACGTCGCGGCGAAACACGCCGACGTTTACCTGAACTGGGCCGAACCCATCGACAAGCTCAAGCCGCACCTGGAACGCGTGCGCGAGCTGGCCGACAAGCAGGGCCGCGAGATCCGCTTCGGCATCCGCATCGACCTGTTCGCCCGCGAGACCGAAGAGGCCGCCTGGAGCGAACTGCGCCGCCAGTACGAGCGCATCGACGCGCGCACCAGCGCCTTCATCAAGAACTTCGCCACCGGTTCGGATTCCGTCGGTGCCGCGCGGCAGACCGCCTACCACCAGAACGTCGAGCGCTTCGACGACCTGATCCTCGGCCCCAACCTCTGGGCCGGCTTCGGCAAGGCCAAGCCGGGACCGACCATAGGTCTCGTCGGCAGCCACGAGAACGTCGCCGAACGCCTCGCCGAATACCGCGACGCCGGTTTCTCCACCTTCATCCTCGCCGGCAATCCGCACCTGGAAGAAGCCCTGCGCATCGGCCAGGAAGTCCTGCCGCTGGTGCAGGGCAAACGCGCCGACGTCCACGAACTCAAGGCCCGCGCCTGAGCCACAAGGAGCTGAACATGTCCCGACCCCTCGACACCCTCTGGTACACCCGTTGCCCGGTTCCCACGGGCCTTGGCATCGCCGTGCAGAAAGGCTGGCTGGAAGAAGCCCTGGCCGAGCAGGGCACGCAGATCAAGTCGCTGCGCGAGTCTTCCGACCAGGCAGTGCGCGAGTCGCACTTCGACCACACCCTGCAGAACTCGGTGCGCCACGGCGGCAATATCCCGGCCATCTGGGCCCGCGCCAGCGGCCGCGAGACCCGCGTGATCGGCCTGTCCTGGGCCGATGAAGCGCAGCTGATCCTGACCACCGCCGAGAGCGGCATCCGCACCGTGCGCGACCTCAAGGGCCGGCGCTTCGGCCTGCCGGACTGGAGCGGCGCGCAGATCGACTTCACCCGCGCCCAGGCCATCCGCGGCCTGGAAAACGCCCTGCGCCTGGAAGGCCTGGAAGTGCGAGACGTCGAGCTGGTGGACTTCGGCCTGAAGGGTACTTTCAGCGATGAGGCGCCGAGCAACATCGTCGGCATCACCGGCCACGGCGGCCGCCGTCGCGGCGGGCAGAACCCGGAACTGGTCGGCCTGCTGCGCGGCGAAGTGGATGCGATCTTCCTCAAGGGCGCCCACGCCGTGCAGCTGGCGCAGCAGTTCGGCCTGCACACGGTGATCGACACCGGCGCCCATCCGGAGCCGCTGATCCGCGCCAACAACGGCACGCCGCGCACCCTGAGCGTCGACCTCAACCTGCTGGAGCAGCACCCCGACGCCGCCACCGCGATCCTCGCCTCGGTGCTGCGCGCCGAAGACTGGGCGCACCAGCACCCGGACGACACCCGCCGCTACCTGGCGCGGGAAACCAACAGCAGCGAATTCTGGGTCGCCAGCGCCTATGGCGAGGATGCCCACCTGCGCCTGCGCACCAACCTGGACGAAGGCTCGATCCTCGCCCTGCAGGACTTCACCGACTTCCTGCAGCGCTGGAACTTCATACCGGCGCGCTTCGACGTGCGCGAATGGATCGACCCGCGCCCGCTGGAAGCCCTGCGCAGCCGCCTGGCACAGAAGACCGGCTGATCAACGTCACGAGGGCGAGCCCTCTCCCCCAGCCCCTCTCCGCCCTCTCAACAAGCTGGGGGAGAGGGGAGCCATTGAACTCCGAGTCCCCATGAGCACACCGCTGGAAACCCTCTGGTACACCCACAGTCCCGTTCCCACGGGCCTCGGCATTGCCGTCGAGTCCGGGCGCCTGGCCCAGGCCTTCCGCCCGTTCGGTACGCGCATCCAGTCGCTGCGCGAGTCGTCCGAGCGCGAGGTACGCGAAGCGCATTTCGACCATCACCTGCCCTGCTCCGTCCGCCACGGCGGCAACATCCCGGCCCTCTGGGCCCGAGCCAGCGGCGCGCGCACACGGGTGATCGGGCTGTCGTGGAGCGACGAGGTGCAGTTGATCGTCAGCGCGCCGGACAGCGGCGTGCGCAGCATCCGCGACCTGCGCCATCGGCGCTTCGGCCTGCCGAAGTGGGCCAACGTGCAGATCGACTTCACCCGCGCCCAGAGCCTGCGCGGCCTGGAAAACGCCCTGCGCCTGGAAGGCCTGGAGGTACGCGACGTCGAACTGGTGGACTACCCCTACGGCGGTACCTTCAGCGACGACCCGGTGCGCCACGTGTTCGGTGCCCAGGTAGCGCTCAAGGGCAACCGCGTGGTGCAGCGCAACAACGAACTGATCGGCCTGCTGCGCGGGGACATCGACGCGATCTTCCTCAAGGGCGCCCACGGCCTGCAGCTGGCCCACGAATTCGGCCTGCACGTGGTGATGGACGTCGGCTCGCACCCCGAGCCATTGGTGCGCTCCAACATCGGCACGCCACGCACCCTGACCGTCGACCAGCAACTGCTGGACGAGCACTTCGACGCCGCCGTGCGGGTGCTCGATACCGTGCTGCGCGCCGAGCAATGGGCCTGGGCACACCCGGAAGAAACTCGTCGTTTCCTCGCCCGCGAGCTGAACACCAGCGAGTTCTGGGTCGCCAGCGCCTACGGCGAAGACGCGCACCTGCGCCTGCAGACCAACCTCGCCGAGCGCTCGATCAACGCGCTACGCGATCTCACCGCGTTCCTCCAGCGCTGGGACTTCATCGGCGACAACTTCAGCGTCGACGACTGGATCGACCCGCGTCCGCTGGAAGCCCTGCTGGGGAAGATCGATGTCGCCATCTAGCCCGGCGCGGCCCGCCGCCTTCCTGCTCAACTTCATGCTGCTGGCGGCCTTCAGCGGCGCCACCATCGGCATGGCGAAGATCGTCACCACGCTCTACGCCATCAGCATCGGTGCCAACGCCATGCAGATCGGCATCATCTCGGCCATGGAGGCCCTGGGCATGGTGATCCTCACCCTGCCCGCCGGCTTCGTCATCGCCCGCTTCGGCGCGCGCCGGGTGTACTTCCTCGCCAGCCTCGGGCCGATGCTGCTGAACCTGGCCATCCCGCTGTTCGGCGGCTGGTTGTGGCTGGCCGCTGCGCGCCTGCTGATCGGCCTGTGCATCCCGTTCCGCATCGTCGCCATGAACAGCGCCTTCCTGCGCCAGCTCAAGCGCATCGGCAACGACAAGGCCGGCTGGTACCGCGGCTCGCTGACCCTGGGCATGGGCCTGCTCGGGCCGCTGCTGGGCAACTGGCTGAGCGGCGCGGCGAGCTTCACCTGGGGCTTTGCCGCCATCGGCCTGTGCTTCGGCCTGATGGCCTTCTACAGCCTCGGCTTCTGGGAAGGCGAAGCGCCCAGCGACGATGTGCCCGTGGCCGCCGCCACCGGCGGCCTGCTGCAGCAGGTCGGCGTCATGCTGGCCAACGTCGAGATCGCCGAGAGCTGCCTGGTCGAGCTGCTCAGCGCCGCTACCAGCGCGCTGTTCGGCACCTTCATCCTGCTGCTGGCGATGGAAGTCGCCGGCCTCTCGCAAGGCCAGGCGGTGAGCCTGGTGATGATCCAGGGGCTGGCCTCGGTGCTCGGCCTGTTCGGTTTCGGCTACCTGATCGAGCGCAACGGCCGCAAGCTGGCCTATGTCGGCAGTCTCGGCGCAGCGCTGGCCGCCCTGCTGCTGCTCGGCATCGCCCGCGATTACTGGCTGCTGGCCCTGGGCGGCGTGCTGCTCAGCGCGGCGGCGGCGCTGATCCACCTGGTGAACATGGCCCAACTGGGCGAGCACGCCATGGACAAGAGCAAGATATCCGGACTGTTCAACCTCGCGTCCATGTCCGGCAGTTTTTCCGGAGCGCTGCTCGGCGGGGCGATCAGCCACGTCGTCGGGCTGGGCAACCTGTTCCTCTGCTGGATTCCCCTGGTGCTGCTGGCCGCGCTGTTCTGCTGGCAACGCAAGCTGCGCCGCCAAGCCACCGGGCCATTGCTTGGACAGGAGGGCTGAATGCTAAACCGTACCTTTGATCGCCTGAGCTGGTTCGCCTCGCCGCTGCTCCTCCTGCTGGCTTGGTTCCTTGCCGCGCGCGCCGGCTGGTTCCCGCCGCAACTGCTGGTGCCACCAGCGGAAGTCTGGGCCAGCTTCCGCGACCTGCTGGCCAGCGGCGAGCTGCGCGAGCACGTGGTGAACAGCCTGTCGCGCCTGGCCATCGGTTTCTCCATCGGTGCCGTCGGCGGGCTGCTGTTCGGCACCGCCATGGCGCTGTCGAAGACCGTGGAAGCCTACTGCGCGCCGCTGTTCCACACCCTGCGCCAGGTGCCGTCGATCGCGCTGATCCCGATGTTCATCCTGTTCTTCGGTGTGGAAGAAACCTTCAAGGTGCTGATCGTCACCAAGGCCGCCTTCTTCCCCGTAGCGCTGGCCGCCAGCGAGGGCGTGAAGGGCATTCCGCGCGGCTACTTCGAGGTCGCCAGCGTGTACCGCCTGCCGCTGTGGAGCCTGCTGCGCGACGTCGCCTTCCCCGCCGCCGCGCCGCCCATCGTCACCGGTCTGCGCATCAGCCTGAGCCGCGCCTGGATGGTGCTGGTGGCCGCCGAACTGCTCGCCGCCGACAGCGGCCTGGGGCAGATGATCGAGCTGAGCCGGCAGATGCTGCGCATCGACATCGTGATGGTCGGCGTGGTGGTCACCGGCGCCATCGGCTTCATCCTCGACTTCGCCTTCCGCCTGCTGGAGAAGCGCCTGCTGCGCTGGAGACCGACGCCATGATCCGAGTTCTCAAGAGCCTTCGCGGGCTGCTGTTGCCGGCCCTGCTGATTGCCGCCTGGCACTGGCAGTCGCAACAGGGCGCCAGCGCCGCCTATGCCTTCGTGCCGCTGGAGCGCATCGGCGCCGGCTTCGTCGAGCTGATCCAAACCGGCGAACTGCGGCTGAGCGTGTCCGCCAGCCTGCAGCGCACCTGCCTGGGCCTGATGCTGGGCGTGCTCGCGGGTTTCGCGCTGGGCGCCGGCATGGCCTTGTCGAAGCCCCTGGAGCGGCTGTTCGCGCCGCTGTACCACACCATCCGCCAGGTACCGATCCTTGGCCTGATCCCGCTGATCGCCCTGTGGTTCGGCAGCGGCGAGCCGTCCAAGGTGCTGATCGTCAGCCTCGCCGCCTTCTACCCGATGACGCTGAACGCCTTCGAGGGCTTCCGCGACGTGGAGAAGCGCTACCGCGAAGTCGGCCGCCTGTATGCCTTCGGCCCCTGGCAGCAGTTCCGCGAAGTGCTGCTGCCCGGCGCCCTGCCCAGCCTGAGCAATGGCGTGCTGCACGCGCTGGCCTTCGCCTGGGTCAGCTCGGTGGGCTGCGAGCTGTTCCTCTCCACCGGCATGGGCCTGGGCAACCTGATGATGAACGCCGAGACCGGCTCGCGCATGGAGATCGTGGTGATCGGCGTGCTCAGCATCGGCCTGCTCGGCTACGCCATGAACCAGCTGTTCGCCCGCGCCGCGCGCCACTTGCTGCGCTGGCGCAACCTGCGCTAGCTCTTCTCGAATTCGGCCTTTTGCCATGAGTGCCCAGACCATGAACGCGATCCTCGACCCCGCTCTCCTTCCGGCCCAGCAGGCGCAGCGCGGCGCGCTCGCCATCCAGGGCCTGAGCAAGGCCTATTCCATCGACGGGCGCAGCCTGCCGGTATTGGAGAACATCGACCTGGCGGTGCGCCCCGGCGAGTTCGTCAGCATCGTCGGCGCCAGCGGCTGCGGCAAATCCTCGCTGCTGCGGCTGATCGTCGGCCTGGAGAACGACTATAGCGGGCGCATCCTGCTCGACGGCCAGCCGGTGACCGGCACCAGCCTGGAGCGCGGCATCGTGTTCCAGGACCACCGCCTGTTCCCCTGGAAGACCGTGGAAGACAACGTCGCCCTGGCGCTGAAGAACCAGAAGCTCAGCCGCGCCGAGAAGCGCGAGCGGGTCGCCGAGCACCTGGAACTGGTGGGCCTGACCGGTTTCGAGCAGGCCTATCCGCACCAGCTCTCCGGCGGCATGGCGCAGCGCGCCGCCATCGCCCGCGCGCTGATCACCCGGCCCAAGGTGCTGCTGCTGGACGAACCCTTCGGCGCCCTCGACGCCCTCACCCGCGTGCGCCTGCAACACGAGCTGCAGCGCATCTGGGTGCAGCAGCGCAGCACCATGATCATGGTCACCCACGACGTGGAAGAGGCGCTGTACCTGGGTGACCGGGTGATCGTCATGGACGCGCGGCCGGGGCGGATCCGCCACGAGGTGCGGGTGGACCTGCCGCATCCGCGCGAGCGCGGTGCACCGCTGCTGGCGAAGCTCAAGGAGGAACTGTTGGCGGAGCTGATGCAGGGCTGATCGTTGGGTAGGAGCGGACTCCGTCCGCGATCGGTCCGCATCGCGCCGGATTCGCGGACGGAGTCCGCTCCTACGCGATCTGTCAGCTCGCAGCGATGGCTTGCCCTCTCCCTAACCCTGGCTGCGCGCCCCGCTCCGAAGGGAGAGGGGACTGTTCGGCTTCAAGCGAAACTCCGAGCACGCCGGTAACGCCGATCTGCTCCCTCTCCCTTCAGGGAGAGGGCTGGGGAGAGGGTGCCAAACCAACGCACCCAATCCTCCCGTTACTGATCCACACCCGCCGCCAACGCCGCCGGGAAATCCGGGTGATACCCCGCGCCGATCTCCTCCAGCACGCCGGCCTTGCGCAGCTTGCCCAGCACCCGCGCATTGGCCTCGCACAGGCGCACTTCGATGCCCCGCCGCTGCAGTTGTTCGATCACTTCCTGCAGCGTCTGCAGGCCGGTGATGTCCATGAACGGAACGTGGCGCAGACGAATGATCAGCACCTTCGGGTCGGTGTGGGTCTTGGCCAGCGCGCGCTCGAAGGTTTCCGCCGCGCCGAAGAACAGCGGCCCTTCGATGCTGTAGACCAGCACGCCGGGCGGCAGCTCGCCGAGGCCGCGGCCGCGCAGCTCCACGTCCAGCTCCGGGCCTTCGTCGGCATGCACGTCCACCGACGACGCCATGCGCCGCAGGAAGTGCAGCATGGCGAGGATCACACCGATGTTCACCGCGATCACCAGGTCGCTGAACACCGTGAGCAGGAAGGTCACCAGCAGGATGGCCACGTCGGCGCGCGGCGCGCGCTTGAGCATGAACAGGAAGTGCCGCGCCTCGCTCATGTTCCAGGCCACCACGAAGAGGATCGCCGCCAGCGCACAGAGCGGAATGTTCGAAGCCAGCGGCGCGAGGAACAGCAGGATCAACACCAGGGTCGCGGCATGGGTGACGCCGGCCAGCGGACTGTTGCCACCGTTGCGGATGTTGGTCGCAGTGCGGGCGATGGCGCCGGTGGCGGCGAAGCCGCCGAACAGCGGGGTGACCAGGTTGGCGATGCCCTGGCCGATCAGTTCCTGGTTGGAGTCATGGCGGGTGCCGGCCATGCCGTCGGCGACCACCGCCGAAAGCAGCGACTCGATGGCGCCGAGCATGGCGATGGCGAAGGCCGGGCCGATCAGTTCGAGCACGCGCGGCAGGGTCACTTCCGGCAGGCTGAAGCTGGGCAGCCCCTGTGGGATGCCGCCGAAGGCGCTGCCAATGGTGGCCACGCCGTCGAAATGGAACAGCGACTGGATGGCCGTCACCACCACCATCGCCACCAGCGGGCCGGGAACCCGGCGCAGCGCGGCGATACGCGGGGTGAACAGCACCAGCGCCAGGCTCAGCAATGCCAGCAGCGTCGTCGCCAGGTGCAGGTGTGGCAGCGCCTGGATCAAATGCCAGAGCTTCTGGTGGAAGTGCTCGCCGGTCACCGCCGGCAGGCCGAAGAAGTCCTTCCACTGGCCGACCCAGATGATCACCCCGATCCCGGCGGTGAAGCCGACGATCACCGGCGAGGGGATGAAGCGGATGATGCTGCCCAGGCGGCTGACGCCCAGCAGCACGAGGATCCCGCCAGCCATCAGCGTGGCGATCTGCAGGCCGTCCACACCGTATTTCGCGGTGACGCCGGCAAGGATGACGATGAAGGCACCGGTGGGCCCGGCGATCTGCACGCGGCTGCCGCCCAGCAGCGAGACCAGGGCACCGGCGAAGATCGCCGTGTAGATGCCCTGCTCGGGCTTCACCCCGCTGGCAATCGCGAAGGCCATGGCCAGCGGTAGCGCAACCACCCCGACTATGACGCCTGCCACCAGGTTGCGCGTCCAATGCTCACGGCCGAAGAGTCCGGCCTTCCAGGCTTCTCGCAGGGCGATCATCACAGTCTCCGACGGGATAACGATGCTGGATGCTAGCAGGACCGACACCGGAACGAACTGGCGCAGGTCATGAGTGTGGCGTGCTGTCGCAGGCAGAACAAAGTGAACAAAATATTGCACAACCTTGATGACGCGCCGGGTCCGGCAGGGTTCACGGGTGCCTGTTCATGGGCATCCATGACTTGAATCAAGGCGATCGATTTGCCAGGGAAGCGGAAAATTGGCACAATGTGTTCATTATGTTGAACATCAAGGCTCTACCTCTCCCCACTTCCCGCCTGGTTTCGCGCGAGCGTCACTGGACCGGCGACCTCTAGCTCCTCCCTTCGGCTGCTACCTGAGCGTGGCGCCAAGCGCGGCCAACACTCAACAGTGATTGCCGCCCGAGTCGGCGCCACCGAACCCGAACCGAAACCGCCGCAAGGATGCTCTTAGCGAGACTGCGCGCGGCTGCCCGTGGGAGGGCTTTACCATGCGTTCCTGGATCTATCTGCTAGCTGCCATCGGCTTCGAAGTCGTTGGCACCACCTCGATGAAATTCACGCACACGCTGTTCCCGGTCGCCGGGCTGCTGCTGATGTACGTGATGATCGGCCTGTCGTACTACTTCCTGTCGCTGGCCATCAAGCGCGTGCCGGTCGGCGTGGCCTACGCCCTGTGGGAAGGCATCGGCATCGTGCTGATCACCCTGGTCAGCGCCTTCTTCCTCGGCGAGCACCTGAGCCTGGACAAGGCCCTGGGCCTGGCCGTGATGATCGCCGGCATCCTGCTGGTGAAATCCGGCACCCGTACCGGCCAGCGTGAAGAGTGTCGCGAACTCAATGGGGAGGCCGCGACATGCTGAACCATGACCTGATTCCGATGGCCTGGCTCGGCCTGGCCATCGTCCTAGAAGTCATCGCCAACCTGCTGCTCAAGTATTCCGACGGCTTCCGCAAGCGCCTGATCGGGGCCGCTTCGATCCTCTGCGTACTGGGCGCGTTCACCGCGCTGGCGCAGGCGGTGCGCGGCATCGAACTGTCGGTGGCCTACGCCATCTGGGGCGGCTTCGGCATCCTCGCCACCGTCGCGATGGGCTGGGCCCTGTTCGGCCAGCGCCTGGTCTGGCGCGGCTGGGTCGGCCTGGCGATGCTGGTGCTGGGCATGGGCCTGCTGAAGCTGGCGTGATCGCTGGATATGAAATGAAAAAGGCGGAGCTGGGCTCCGCCTTTTTATTGTCTTGAAGCAGGTGCCGTGCGGTTCGCGAACAGCCCTTGCACCAGCACATCCTGAACGCAGGGCGGATAACCTGGGACAGGTTATCCGCCACAACCCGCACGGCGGATAACGCTGGCGCGTTATGCGCCCTACGAAAGGTCGCCGACGCTTCAGGCCAGCAGGCTGACCACGGCAAAGCGGCTGAGATTGGCCTGCGCCACCACCGTCTGCGCCGCTGCGCTGTAATGCGTGGCACTGCGCCCCATTCGATCGAGCATCGAGGCAGCGAAGGTGTGCGCCCACTCGCGCTCATCTTCGCTGGCATGGCGGTCGAGGAAGTCGCGGATGTCGTCCTGGCGGTGACGCAACTGGTCACGCAGGCCGCCGATGCGATCCAGTGCCGAGACCACCGAATCGAGCAACTGGCGCTGCTCGCGAAAAGCATCGGACCTGATCTCGGTGGGGAACGCCAGCAGCCCTTCTTCCTGGCTTTTCAGCCGGGTGTTCTTGCCCTTGGCGAACAGCTTGCCCTCGCCCTGCACCGCAAGTTGGCCTTTGAGCTGCTGCCAGTCGGCCTCGGGCGCGGAGAACTTCAACGTACCGTCGCTATCGAGTTCGGCGCGGATGCCGGCCTGGCCCAGCGTGGCGTTGAAGCGGCGCAGCACCTGCTCGGTGCTCATGCCATCGTCCAGCACCACCGCAGCCGGTTCGGCGAGCTGTCGGCCGGCGCTGAACAGCAGGGTTTCCTTGCCCGAACGCTGGATATCCTGCACCGACTCCAGGCCTTCCAGGCTGAAGCGGCTGCGCACCGGCTCGTTGAGGCGCAGGCGGAAGTTGGCATCGAGGCTGCCGTCCGAACGCTGGGCGCGCTGCTCCAGCAGCTCGTTGACCTGCCGGGTGGCCTGGCGCACGCCTTCGCGGTCCTGGGACTGCGGCGCGCTGAGTTCGCGGCTGAGGTTGAGCTTGAGGCCGCCGAGGCGGTCCTGCAGGTCGCCCAGGTAGCTGTCGGCCGATTGCATGGAGGACAACTGCTGGTTGAGCTGCAGGTTGAAGCTGCCGCTCTTCTGCGCGCCGCGCGCCATCTGTGCGGCGTTTTCGCCTTTTTCCTCACCTTTGCGCAGGGCGTTCTGCCGCTCCCCCGTGGAGGGCAGGATGACGTCGCGGCGGGCGCTGGGATCGAAGACGGCAGCGGCCGGCAGTTGCTTGATGACCTTCATGGTGACCTCTGCACCGATGTGCCTCAGCCCGGCGCGGGGGCCGGGCGGAAGCGGGATAAAAAGTAGGGGCGTTCCGCCGATTGGCGTCCAGACCTCCGTGCGGAGCCCCTACGAAAGAACTTACAGCCGGCTGAACAGCGACAGGTCGTTGAGCTTCAGGTAGGTCTTCTGCGTGGCCTGCAGCGCCAGCTGGTAAGTGTTCAGGTCGATGCTCGCGCCGGCATAGTCCAGCTGCGACAGCTCGCCGTTGATCTTCTGGTTCACCAGCGACACCTCCTCATTGCTCGAGTTGAGCATGCTCAGGGTGTTCTGCCGGCCACCCAGCTCGGTGATGGCGCCGAGCACGCCGTCGTGGGCGCTGTCGAGGCCGTCGATGGTCGCGGCGATCTGCGCCTGCACCGCCGGGTCGGTGGTATCCAGCGCCGGGTCCTTGAGCAGCTTCACCGTGGCATGGAGCAGGTTGAGGAAGTCCAGGTTGCTGCCGAACATCCCCAGCGCGGTGACGTTCTCTTCCACCTGCACGCCGTTGGCCACGGCAGCCTGGCGTGATTTGTCGTTGCCGGTGGCGACGTAGGTGTCGGTCAGCGGTTCGTAGGTCACCGCCGCAGTGTCGCTCAGGGTGCCGGCGAACAGGTAGCGGCCTTCCTCGTCACGCACGTTGACGAAGCTGACGATGGTCTTCTCGATACTCTCCAGCTCGCCGGCCATGGCGTTGAGGTCCTTGGGCGTATTCGAGCCGTTGGCCGCCCAGAGCAGCAGGTCGCGCACGTTGAGCATGGAGTCCGAGGTGGCCTGCAGGTTGGCTTCCTGGGTGGAAAGATTGCCCGAGACGTTGCTGATGTTGGTGCGGTACTGCGCCAGGCTCGCTTCCTCGCGCTGGATGCGCAGCATGCGCACGCTGGCGATGGGGTCATCGGAGGGCTGGAGGATGCGCTTGCCGGTGGACATCTGCTGCATCAGCTTGCCCAGCGCCGCCGAGTTGCTGTTCATCGAGCCGCTCATCAGCGCGGTGATCTGTGCGTTGGTAATGCGCATGGTGCTTTCCTTAGCCAGGGCCCTCAGAAGGCCGCGAGCATCGAGTCGAACAGCTCCTTGGCGGTGCTGATGACTTTCATGTTGGCCTGGTAGGCCTGCTGGTAGGTGATCAGGTTGACCGCCTCTTCATCCAGGCTCACCGCGCTGACGCTGTCGCGCTGGGCCTGCGCCTGGGTGGCCACGGTGGTGGCGGTCTTCTGGTCGGCCTGGTTCTGCCGGCTGGCGCTGGCCACCTTGCCGAGCAGACCGGCGAAGGCATCGTTGAGCGTCACCTGGCTGCCGCCGACGGTGATGGTCTGGCCCTTGAGTTCGAGCAGCTCGAGCAGGTTCCTGTTATTGCCGCTCTCGCCAGCGGTATCCGACAGCGCCAGCTCCTCGGGCTTCAGGCCGTTCACGCTGAGCATGGCCGTGGTACTGCCGGCGTTGTAGCCGAGCAGCGCCTGGCCGGGGTTGCCGTTGAGATCGAAGCCATTGGCGAGGGTGTCGTTGACCAGCTGGGCGAACTGCCCGGCCATCTCGTGCAGGGCGGTCTGGTTCGGCCGCAGGGTGTCGTACTCGGTGTCGAACAGCGCGCCAAGGGAGCCCCCCATGCCGTCCTGGGAAAGCGGGAAGCTGGTGCCGGCGAAGGTCAGGGCGATTTCCTGCTCGCCGCTGGCGGTGCGGCTGATCGCCAGTTGCCCGGCGGAGTTCCCGGCCACCAGCGGCTGCCCGTTGGCGAGGGAAACGGTCAGCGAGCCATCGGCTACTTCGTTGACGCGAATGGAAGCGTACTTGGAGAGGTCCTGCACCAGGCTTTCGCGGTGGTCGCGCAGCGCGGTGGTGTCGCCGCCGGACGAACCGACCTCGACGATCTGCTTGTTCAGCGCGGCGAGGTTGGCGGTCAGGCCGTTGATCTCGCCGACCATGGCGCCGCGCTGCTCCTGCAGGGCGCGCAGCTGGCTGTCGATGTTGCCGGACAGGCCGTTGAAGCGCTGGGCGAGGTTCCGGGTCTCGTTGACGATCTGCTGGCGCAGGGCGACGGAGCCGGGGGTGGCCGTGGCCTCGCTGAGCGCGGCGAAGAAGTTGTCCAGGCCGACGCTGATGCTCGAGCCTTCGCCGCCCATCAGGCCTTCCAGCGCGGAAAGATACTGCTGGCCGCTGTCGTAGTAGCTCTGCTCGGTGGTGGCGCGCCACAGCTGCTGGTTCTGGAAGTCGTTGGCCATCCGGCGGATGCTGGTCACCGTCACGCCGCCCCCGACGTTCAGCCCGCCCTCGCCGGCCAGCGAGGCGAGCACCGGGCTCAGCCGGCTGAAACCGGGGGTGTTGGCGTTGGCGACGTTCTGGCCGGAGGTGGCCAGGGCGATCTGCGCGGCGCGCAGGCCGCTGTAGCCGATCTGGCTCAACATACTCAAGAGGCATTCTCCTTCGACTCGAGGCGGATCGGCTGGGCAAAGGCCGCCGAGGCCGGTCGGGAAACAAATTCGGGCTGTTGTCCCTGATAGGCGACGCAATCACCGTGGCGCTTAAATCCTTCCTGCGGTGCGTATTTGAGGCCGCTCTCCGGCGACAGCCCGCTGCCGGGAAGGCGCGACGGCGCCTGGGCCTCGCGCACGCGGCGCAGCACGCCGAGGGTGTAGTCGCGGGTTTCGTCGTAGGGGATGCTGCGCACCCAGTCGGCCATGCCGATCTGTCCGCTGCGTGGGTCGCCGTTGTTCTTCAGCCACTCGTCCACCTTGCCGGGCCCGGCGTTGTACGCAGCCAGGGCGAGCACGTGCTGGCCGTCGTAGCGGTCGAGCATCCTGCCCAGGTAGGCGCTGCCCAGCGCCTTGTTGTAGGCCGGGTCGCTGGTCAGGCGCTGCTCGTCGTAGGGCAGGCCGAGCTCGCCGGCGACTTCGCGGGCGGTGTCGGGCATCAGCTGCATCAGGCCGCGCGCGCCCTTGGGCGAGACGGCGGAGGCATCACCGCCGGACTCCTGGCCGATCACGCTGTCCACCAGGGTGCGGAAGCCCGCACTGCCTTGCTGCCAGGCGTGGGCGAGGCGATCGACACCGCGCTGCCAGGTGTCCACCAGCGGGTTGCGGCTGGACACCGAAGGGCGACGTAGCGCCTCGCCAGCTTCGGCGAGCGCTACAGGTTGCGACGTATCGGCAGGCTCAGCCGAGAGCTGGCGCACCAGCAGGTCGGCGATGCCGGTCTGCTTGCGCGAAGCCAGGTGCTCGGCCAGCGCTTCGTCGTAGAAGTCGCGCATCGTATCGAGGTCTCGGCTGCGCAGCGGGCTGCCGGCGGAGAGCACGTCGCCGGCCCTGCGCATCTGCTTGAGGATCTGCTGCAGGAACATCGCCTCGAACTGCTCGGAAGCCGCCTGCAATTGCTCGCGACGAACCTGCTCGGGAGACTCGCCCGGCTGTCCTGCCGGCACGATGGGACGGTTAAGGGATGTGATGCTCATCAGATCACCACCAGCTCCGCATTCAGCGCGCCGGCCTGCTCCAGCGCCTGGAGGATGCTCATCACATCGTCCGGCGTAGCGCCCAGGCTGTTCACCGTGTTGATGATGCTTTCCAGGCTGGTGCCCTCGGGCCACTTGAACATCGGTTTCTTGTCCTGGCTGACCGAGACGTCCGACTGCGGGGTAACTGCCGTGGTGCCGTTGGAGAACGCGCCGGGCTGGCTGACCTGGGGGTTCTCGCTGATGGTCACCGTGAGCGTGCCGTGGGCCACGGCGGCCGCCTTGACGCGCACGCCCTGCCCCACCACCACGGTGCCGGTGCGGCTGTTGAACACCACCTTGGGCCGGGTGCGGCCTTCCTGCACCTCCATGCCTTCGAGCAGGGCCATGAAGCTGGTGCGCTGGGCCGTGCTGACCGGCGCGCGCACCGACACCCTGGTGCCGTCCAGCGCGGTGGCGGTGCCGGAACCGAAGCGTTCGTTCACCGCGTTCATCACCTGGGTGGCGGTCTGGAAGCTCGGCTTGCGCACGTTGAGCATCACGTCCGGGCGCTGGGTGAAATCGCTGGGAATCATCCGTTCGATGGTCGCGCCGTTGGGGATCAGGCCGCTGTTGGCGCTGTTGATCGACACGCTGGAGCCGCTCTGGCCCTGGGCGTGCAGGCCACCGACCACGAGATTGCCCTGGGCCAGCGCATACACCTCGCCATCCACGCCCTGCAACGGCGTCATCAGCAGCAGGCCGCCGCGCAGGCTCTTGGCGTCGCCCAGCGAGGACACGGTGACGTCGATGGTCTGCCCGGCGCTGTAGGACGGCGGCACGCTGGCGGTGACGCTCACGGCGGCGACGTTCTTCAGTTTCGGGTCGACGTTGGGCGGCAGGTTCACGCCGAACTGCTTGAGCATGTTGGCCACCGACTGGTTGGTGAACTTCACCTGGTTCTTGTCGCCGGTGCCATCCAGGCCGACCACCAGGCCGTAGCCGATCAGCTGGTTCTCGCGCACGCCTTCGATGTCCACGAGGTCCAGCAAGGGGATGGCCAGCGCCTCGGCCTGCCAGAACAGGCAGAAGGCCGCCAGCAGGCGCCCAAGGGTTCTACACATGAGTGTTCTACGCATGGAGTGCTCGCCTGCTTACATCGGGAACAACGGGTGGGTGAAGAAGCGCGTCAGCCAGCCGGCCGAATTGCTGTCGTTGAGCACGCCACGCCCGGCGTAGGAAATCTTCGCGTTGGCGACGTTCTGCGAGGACACCTGGTTGGAGCGGTTGATGTCGTCGATGCGCACCAGCCCGGTAAGACGGATGAACTCGTCGCCCTGGTTCAGGCGCAGGGATTTCTCGCCCTTGACCAGCAGCACGCCGCCGGGCAGCACCTTGTGCACGGTCACGGCGATGGAGCCGGTGAGAGTGTTCTGCTGCGAGCTCTTCGCCGAGCCGTCGAAGTCGCGGTTGGCCGTGGCGGAGCTTTCCAGGCCGCCGTATTCCTTGGTCAGGATGGTCGGCACCGGCACGTCCAGGCTGGACTGCTTGCCGAAGCTGGTGCCCGCGCTCTTGCTCGACTGGGTCGACTCGCTGAGCACCACGGTGACGATGTCGCCGACGCCGATGGCGCGCTTGTCGCGCAGCAGCGAACCGCCGTAGCCGGAACGGAACAGGCCGCCGCTGGTGGTCGGCGGCTGGCTGTAGTCCAGCTCCGGCGGCTGGAAGGTCGAGGAGTCCTCGTCCGGCAGCATCTCCTCGAAGCTCTGGCAACCGGCGAGCAGCGCCAGGGCGAGCAGCAGGGCAAGGCGCGTCATCGTCAGACCGTCTGGTTGAGGAACTGCTGCATGCCCGACGCGGCGTCGAGCACCTTGGCGTTGGCTTCGTAGGCGCGCTGGATGGCGATCATGTTCACCATGGCTTCGACCACCTGCACGTTGGAGCCTTCCAGTACGCCCTGCTTGAGTGTGCCCAGGCCTTCCTCGCCCGGCGTGCCTTCCTGCGGCTCTCCGCTGGCGGCGGTTTCCTTGTAGAGGTTGCCGCCCAGGGCTTCCAGGCCCGCCGGATTGGTGAAGCTGACCAGGGTGATCTGGCCGAGCTCCGTGGGCAGCGTCTCGCCCGGCAGCACGGCGGTGACGATGCCGTCGCTGCCGACGGTGAAGCGGCTGGCGCCGGCCGGCACCTCGATGTTCGGCGTCAGCGGCAGGCCCTGGGCGTTGACCACGATGCCCTCGTTGTTGAGCTGCAGTTGGCCGTTCTCGGTGTAGTAGGTGTCGCCGTTGGGCGCCTCGACCTGGAAGAAGCCGCTGCCGACGATGGCCAGGTCCATGGGCTGGCCGGTGGTCTGCATGCTGCCTTCGGTGAACACCTTCTGCGTGCCGACGACGCGCACGCCGCTGCCCAGCTGGATGCCCGAGGGCACGGTGTTGACCTGGTCAGCCTGGGCGCCGGGTTGCAGCTCGACCTGGTAGAAGAGGTCCTCGAACACCGCGCGGTCGCTCTTGAAGCCGACGGTATTGACGTTGGCCAGGTTGTTGGCCACGGTGGACATCGCCGTGTCCTGGGCTGCCAGGCCGGTCTTGCTGACCCAAAGTGCCGAACTCATGTTGTGCTCCTGTCTGCGCGCCGCGCGTTAGCCGCCACGGATCATGCGGTCGCCGGCCTCGGCGAGATCCGAGGCGGCCTTCATCATCTTCACCTGGGCCTCGAACCGCCGGTTCAGGCTCATGGTGCCCACCAGCTGGTCGATGGCCGAGACGTTGCTCTGCTCCAGGTGTCCGGAGACCAGGCGCACGTCCTCGCTGGCGGCGACGTTCTGGCCGTCCTTGCTCACCAGCAGGCCCTGGGCGTTCTTCACCAGCGACGCCGCCGGGGCGTCGACCAACTTGAGGCGGTCGACGTCGGTCATCATGAAATCGCCGCGCGGCATGACCGAGAGGGTGCCGTCACTGCCGATGGCGATGGCGTCGTACTCGGGCAGGGTGATCGGGCCGCCTTCGCCGAGCACGGCGCGGCCGTTGATCATCAGCTGGCGGTCGGCGTCGATCTCCAGGTTGCCCTGGCGCGTGTACGCCTCGCCGTTGCCGCTCTGCACGGCGAGCAGGCCCTGGCCCTGGATGGCGACGTCGAGGTCGCGCCCGGTGGCCATCAGGGTGCCCGCGCTCATGTCCACGCCGCTGCCTTCGATGCGCGCAAGGTGGCGGCTGTCATAGCCGGCGCCGCTCACGTCCACGGCGGTGGCGTGCTCCAGGTCGGCGCGAAAGCCGGGGGTGTTGACGTTGGCGAGGTTGTTCGCGCGCACGTCCAGCGCCGCCATGCTGCGGCTGGCGGCGGTCATTGCGGTGTAGCCGAGGCGATCCATGACGAGTCCTTAGATGGCCGAGAACAGGACCTGGGTGAGTTCCTTGTCGGTGGTCATCACCTTGGTGTTCGCCTGGTAGTTGCGCTGGCCTTCCATGAGGCCCACCAGCTGCTGGGTGATGTCGACGTTGGAGCCCTCCAGGTTGCCGGCCGAGAGCGAGCCGAACTGGCCGATGCCGGGCACGCCGATCAGCGGGGCGCCGGACGCGGAGGTCTCGGTCCAGGCGGTGCCGCTCTGGTTCTGCAGGCCACCGCTGTTGATGAAGTTCGCCAGGGCGACCTGGCCCTGCAGCATGCGCTGGCCGTTGCTGTAGTTGACGTAGACCTTGCCGTCGTTCTCCACCGCGATGCCGGTCTGCTCGCCGGCGGCGTAGCCGGTGGTGCGGTTGGTGGTGACGACGAAGTCCGAGCCGTACTGGCTGGTGCCGGTGTAGTCCAGGGCGATGTTCATCGGGTCGACGCCCGGCAGCGTGAAGTTCACCGGCACCGAGGCGATCGGCGCGGACAGCGAGCCGTCCGGGGCGAAGGTCAGCGACTGGGTGGCGCCGACGGCGTTGCCGTCCACCGCGTAGTGCGCATCCCAGGTGTTGGTGCCGGTCAGCACGAAGTACTGGGTCAGGGTGTGTTCCTTGCCCTGGGAGTCGTAGATCTTGCTGGTGTAGGTGGAGTTGTAGGTCTCCACCTTCTGCGGGTCGAACGGCGAGACGGTCGGCACCTTTTCGTTGGAATCGAGGTTGGCGACGAACTCCAGCTTGTCGGTGGCCTTGGCCGGCAGGTTGGCGGTCTTCACCTGCAGGTCGGAAACGGTGCCCACCAGCAGGTTGCCGGCGGCGTCGGTCGGGTAGCCCTGCAGGCGCTGCCCGGTGGCGTTGATCAGGTAGTTGCTCTTGTCCTGGCCGAACACGCCGGCGCGGGTGTACTGGGTGTCGCCGTTGCCGCTCTTGACCACGAAGAAGCCGCCGCCGGAAATGGCCAGGTCCAGGGCGCGGTTGGTCGACACCAGCGAACCGCCCTGGCTGATGCTCTGGGTGGTGCCGGCGACTTCCACGCCCATGCCCTTGCTGTCGGCGTAGACGCTGCCGAACTCGGTGCGCGAGGACTTGAAGCCCACTGTGCCGGAGTTGGCGATGTTGTTGCTGATGGTGTCCAGCTGCTGGGTGACGGCGTTCAGGCCGGTCAGGGCGATGTTGAAGCTCATGGCGTTAGCTCATCCTAGGAGGGGGGAACAGGCGCTCAGGCGGCCTGGCCCTGACTGAATTCGACGATCTTGTAGAAGGGCACCGAACCTGCGCCTTCGACTTCCAGCACCGGGCCGTCGGCGCTGACGCGGACGTTGAGCACCCGGCCGGAAACCTCGACGCCCGGCGTCTCGCCGCTCTCGGTCTTCACCGCCAGGCTGTACTTGCCGGGCTTGAGGCCCAGCGCCTGCGGGTCCACGGTGAAGGGCACGGCGCCGGCCTCCTGCGGGCCGAGGGCGATGTCGGTGCGCACGCCGTTGGCGTCGGTGAGCTGCAGCACGGTGGTGGCCGAAGCGTGCTCCAGGGTGATCTGCCCGCCGACCTTGTCGCCGTCCAGTTGCAGGCTGTCGGCGCTGACCTTCACTTCCTGGCCGACCAGGCCTGCGGCCGTGAGGGTCTGCAGGTTGTCCATCAGCACCAGGTTGTTCTGCTGCAGGGTGGTCATGTTCTGCATGCTCTTGACCTGCGCCATGGCCGAGTACTGGTTGATGAACTCGGTGCTGTCCACCGGCTTGGTCGGGTCCTGGTATTGCACCTGGGCGACCAGCAGGGTGATGAAGCTGTTCTCCATGTCGGTCAGCTCGCCCAGGTTGACCGCCTGCCGGGGCGCATCCGAAGCGGTGCCGTTGGTGCTCGTGCCGTTGGTGTCGTTGTTCACCGTGCTCATCAGGCGTCTCCCAGTTTCAGCAGGCTGGACTGCATGCTTTTCACACGATTGAGCACTTCCACGCCGGTCTCGAAGCTGCGGGTGGCGGACATCATGTCGGTCATCTCCTCGATCTCGTTGACGTCGGGGTAGTAGACGTAGCCGGTGGCATCGGCCAGCGGGCTGCCCGGCTCGTAGCGGCGCTGCGGCGAACGGCCGGAGGTCACCACGTCGAGCACCTGCACGTGGGCGCCGCCCATGCCGGCGCCGCGGGTGAGCTGGTCGTTCTCGTAGACGGCGGCGAACATCGGCTTGCGCGCCTGGTACACGGCGTCCGGGCTGTTGGCGGCGGAATCGGCGTTGGCCAGGTTGCTGGCCACGGTATTCAGGCGCACGGTCTGCGCGTTCATCGACGAGCCGGCGATGCGGTAGATGGAATCGAATGCCATGGCGTCAGCGTCCTTCGATGGCCTGCTTGAGGCCGCGGAACTTCAGGGTCAGGAAGGTGAGGCTGGTCTGGAAATCCATCGCGTTGCGCGAGAACTCCGCCTGCTCGGTGGCCAGCTCCACGCTGTTGCCGTCCTGGGAAGGCTGGTTGGGGATGCGGTACTTCAGGTCCGGGCGCGCGGCGCTGGTGCTGGCCAACAGGACGCTGGAGGTGTCCTGGCGCTGCATCTCGGCGGCAAAGTCGATGTCCCGCGCCTTGAAGCCGGGGGTGTCTTCGTTGGCCAGGTTGGAGGCGAGGATTTCGCTGCGCTGCATGTGCAGCGAGAGGGCTCTCTCGTGGATACCCAGGGTCTCGTCAAACCGTATACTCATTTCCGCAACCCACTCTCACTTTTCGGCGTGCGAGGCGACAGAGCACAAAGCATGCCGACCCCTGAAGGCCGCTTCATGTCTTTGATCTACAAGGCTTTACGCGCAGGAACGACTAGCGTGTGCAACGCGGCTTTTCCGCTTTCGACACGCTACGCCGCAGGATGCGGAAAAACCCTTTCCGCCTGCTTCCTCCTGCTGCTTCCCACCCTGGCGCAAGCCAAGGATGCACGTGCGCAACTCGACGCCGCCGCGCAGCAGCAGGTCGCCTCCGAGCTGAAAGAAGCCGCGCGCAAGGCCGGGTGGAAAGGCATGACGTTCACCGTTGACAACAACCTGCCCAACAGCCTGGGCAAGCTCGCCGCCTGCCCAGGCGGCCCGCAGTTGCGCTCGCTGGAAACTCCCGCCGCGGTTACCGCACGGCGCCGTTTCGAAGCTTCCTGCGCGGGGCAACCCGGCTGGCCGGTGAGCTTCACCAGCCAACCCACGGTGTCCCTGCCGACCGTGGTCGCCAGCGGCGAGATCGAGCGCGGCCAGACGCTGGACGCGGCGCAGCTCAAGCTCGCGCCGGTGGAGCTCGGCAAGAGCTCGCGGGGTTACTTCACCGATATCGCCGAAGTGACGGGCAAGACCGCCCGCCGCCGCATCCGCGCCGACCAGCCGCTGACCCCGGCGCTGCTTGATGGCGCAATGCTGGTGCGCCGCGGGCAGCAGGTGAAGATCGTCGCCAGCCAGGACGGCATCCAGGCCAGCGCCGTCGGCGAGGCAATGGCCAACGGCAAGCAGGACGAGGTGATCCGCGTGAAGAATCTGCGCAGCCAGAAGATCATCGAGGCGAAGGTGACGGCGTCAGGCGAGGTGAGCAGCATCTTCTGATGCCCACTGCGTCGCGCAGGAACGGGCCATGCCCGCGCTTGTGCGCATGGCGCGCTCCTACAGGCCGGCGCCAGCCTGTCCATCCACGCAGGAGCGGACTCCGTCCGCGATCGCCCGCGCGGCGGGCTTCGAGCCAACAGAGGGCGACCGCCACTCCCGCAAGGTAATTCCGGCTCAGCGCTGCAGCGGCGTCGGGGCATCGCGGACAGAGTCCGCTCCTACGCTCGCCGGCAGTCCGCTGTGAGTCGTCACCTCCACCAGCCGCCGCGCATGGATGCTCGGTGCCGGCAGCAGCGGAGCATCCAGCGACGCCTCGCGGAAGCAGCGCAGGTGGTTGGCGACCATGTCGTAGCCCGACAGGTGGCTGAAGGCGATCCCGCCGGAGAAGCGCGGATTGACGTCCATGAGCAGCGCCTCGCCGTCCTGCACCAGGAATTCCATGTTGATGCAACCGTTGACACCGAGCACCTCGGCTACCCGACCGGCCATCGCGACCAAATGCGGGTCGGCCAGCATGCGCACGGTCAGCCCCGCTCCGGTGGGGGTTCGCACCAACTCCTGGCGAGCCATCGCTGCCCAGTCGCCAGTGCTCTGCTGGCGCACCACGTCGACCACACAGACATCGCCCGGCAGCAGCGGCTGCACGATGTAGTCGCGACCAGAGAAGCGCTTGCGCACGTAGTGCAGGAAATCCTCGTCGCGCACCTGCATCAGCCCTTCGCAATTGCGGCCGTCGCGCGGCTTGGCAATCAGCGGCAGGCCCAGCCCCGGCACGGGCAGGTCTTCCAGGCGCCAGGTGGGGATGGTGCGGATCAGTGGATCATCCTGGAAAGCCTGGTGCACCAGCCATTTGTCGCGGGCGACGCGGATGGTCTCCAGCGGCTGCATGCACAGCGTGATGCCACGCTCGGCGAAGGTTTCATGATGCCGCGCAAAGGCATCGACCTCCGGGTCGATCAGCGGCAACACATGGGTCACCCGCTCGGCCTCGCAGACCTCCAGCAGCCGCCCGATGTAAGCCTCGACGCCGCGCGCCGGCGGCACCTGGTGGAAGGCATCCAGCAGCGCGGAAGTGGTACACCAGTCCCACGGCTGGGTATTGGTCCCGACGACCCGCGCACCCCAATGCTCGCGCAGCGAAGCGATCACCGATTCGGCGGAATACGAGCCGATGGCGGTGACCAGGCAGGTAAAGGGAAAACCGCTCGCCGGGGCGCTCAAGATGCAGCCCCGACCGTGAGTCGTGCCAAAAGAGTGTTCATCGCTTCATGGCCCCAAAAGATTCGATTGCCGACGCCCAAACACTCCATTGCCATACGACACTTCCAAGGGAATAGAGCAAGCGTAGCCGCGAACCGGCGCTCCGGAGCGGTTACCCCGGAGCGCCTGGGGGATTTCCGACGGGAGTCAGGTCCACCAGTAGCGGACGAAGTGGAAGAACACCGGCGCGGCGAAGCACACCGAGTCCAGCCGGTCGAGCATGCCGCCGTGGCCTTCGATCATGTGGCCCCAATCCTTCACCCCGCGGTCACGCTTGATCGCCGACATCACCAAGCCGCCGAAGAAGCCGAGGATGTTGATCATCAGCGCGATCAGCAGGGCCTGCCAGAAGCTGAAGGGTGTGATCCACCACAACGCGCCGCCGATCAGGGTGGCCAGCGTCACGCCGCCGACGAAGCCTTCCAGTGTCTTGGATGGCGACAGGTTCGGCGCGATCTTGCGCTTGCCCACCAGCTTGCCGCAGACGTACTGCAGCACGTCGGACAGCTGCACGACTATGACCAGGAAGGCGATCAGCAGCAGGTTGCGTCCCTCGTAGCCGGCGATCTCCAGGGTCAGCAGCGCCGGCACGTAGGAGATGCAGAATACCGCCAGCATCAGGGCCCACTGCACCTTCGAGGCGCGCTCGAGGAAGTGCTTGGAGTCGCCACCCAGCGAGGCGAGGATCGGCAGCAGGAGGAACACGTAGACCGGGATGAAGATGGAGAACAGCCCGTACCAGCCGATGCCGATCAGCAGGTACTGCATCGGCAGCACGAAGTAGAACGCCGCCACCAGCGCCGGATAGTCGCTGCGGCGCGTCGGCATCAGGGTGAGGAATTCGCGCAGGGCGTAGAAGGACACCCCGTAGAACAGCAGGATCACCGCCCAATAGCCGAGAGCGAAGGCACAGCCGATCACTGCGACCATGACCCACCAGGCGT
Organism: Pseudomonas sp. DP-17; assembly: GCF_022380625.1. Lineage (NCBI taxonomy): Bacteria > Pseudomonadati > Pseudomonadota > Gammaproteobacteria > Pseudomonadales > Pseudomonadaceae > Pseudomonas > Pseudomonas sp. DP-17. Next base: position 149,213 of record NZ_JAKSXG010000009.1, on the reverse strand, counting down.
TGATCCGCGCGTTGAGGTTGTCGATCACCGCGTGCGGCCCGGGCGGGGCCTTCCAGCGCAGCACCGCGCCGACCAGGGAAGCGAGGACAAGGATGGCGCCGATGCCACCGAAGAGCAGCCAGGTCTGGTTCATTTCAGCGACCCTCCGGCGCGGCGAGTTTCAGCAAGGCCTCGCGGGCGCGTTCGAGGAAGGCTTCCTTGGCCTCGCCTTCCTCTACCGCCAACGGCGCGCCGAAGCTCAGGGTGCACAGCAGCGGCAATGGCAGCGCGCGGCCCTTGGGCATCACGCGGTTGAGGTTGTCCAGCCAAACCGGCACCAGCTCCACCTGCGGGTGCGCCCTGGACAGGTGGTAGATGCCGCTCTTGAACGGCAGCAGGCGAACTTCCTCGTCGAGGTTGCGGGTGCCTTCGGGGAACAGGATCAGCGAATCGCCTTCGGCCAGCGCACGCTCCACCGGCTCCAGTGGGTTGCCGCCCTCGGCGCCGCGCGTGCGGTCGATCAGCACGCCGTGGAATACGCGGTTGATGATGAAGCCACGCAGCCCGCCCTTGCCCCAGTAGTCCATCCCGGCGACCGGCCGCGTGCGAGAACGCAGCTCCGGTGGCAGCGAGGCCCAGAGCAGGACGAAATCGCCATGGCTGCTGTGGTTGGCGTAGTAGATGCGCTGCGCCGGAATCGGCGTGGTGCCGATCCACAGGCTGCGCAGGCCGGTCACCGCACGGGCGCCGGCGATGATGGCATAGGCGAAGAGTCGTTCCAGCATTGCGGGTGCGTTCCTCAGGATTGGAAGGTCAGGGTGATCAGGCACAGCAGCGCGATCAGCCATTGCGCGGCACAGAGCAGTACTTGCCGGCGCAGCAGCGCCAGGGCGCCACGGCTGCGCTCGCTCCAGGGGCGGCCGGCCTTGTCGGCGGCCACACCGGCGTAGGTGGCCAGCGCTTCGTCCAGCTGCCGGGTCTTTTCCGGCAGCGCGTCGCCGGCATTGGCCATGGCTTCGAACAGGTCGGCGTCCAGCGCCACGCGCATGGCATAGAATTTCTGCACCAGCCCGAGCAGCACCAGCAATGCCATGCTCAGGCTGAACGCCAGGGTGGCGCTGGCCATCAGCACGCCGTAGAAACCCAGCGCCAGCGCCAGCACCGTGAGCGCGGAGGAAAGGCCATTGAGACTGCTGCCACGGCGCAGCAGGCTGGCCACCAGGATCAGGCCCGGATCAACCGACATGGCTCACCTCCTGCGGCAGGCTCGGCTGGCCGGCGATCTGCGCCAGCACCGCCAGTTGGTCGGCCTTGAGCACCACCTGCGGGCGCGCCCGGCGAACCTGCGCCAAGGCCTCTTCCACCGTGTTCGCGCGGCCGGAAATCATCAGCCATGCCGCCACCAGCGTGGCGCTGCGCGAATAGCCCAGCGCACAGCAAACCAGCAGCGGCCCTTCGGCGTGCAGTTGCTGGATCAGCTCCGCGCCCTGGCGGCACTGCTCGACACTCGGCGCTACCAGATCGAGCAGCGGCAGGCACTCGTAGCGGCGCGTCAGCGCGGTACAGGGCAGCTCGGCGCACAGGTCGAGGATCGCCAGGCTGGGCAAGTGCCGGGGTTGATGCCAGTCGGGCAGGCGCCCAAGCCAGAGACCCGGCAGCACCTCGTCGGGCTGCGGGTGGTGGCGTGTCCACCAGCGCGCGTTGAGCCACGCGCCCAGCCAATAGGGCGCCAGCAGCCAGGAGACCGCCACCGAATGGCGTCCGTCCAGGCGTTTCTGGAAACCCACCGTGCCGATGCCCAGGTAGCAGAGCGCAACCAGCGCCAGGGATACCGCAGGCCAGCACAACCAGAGCCACAGGCCGCCGCCCGCCAGCGCCAACACCAGGCACGACAGCGCACCACAGGTGTAGAGCCCCGCCAGCCGACGCCGCTGCGGATCATTGCTGAGGCGCCACGCCTGCAGCGGCGAGCGAACCTCCCGCGGCCACAGCCAGACGCAGAAGAAGCCCAGCAGCGCACCGGTCGGCACGTCGATGAAGTGATGCTGCCAGGTGGTCAGCACCGAGACACCGATCAGCGTGAACCAGCCGTGCAGCAACCAACGCCACGCGCCTTGCAGGTAACGGCCATAAGCGACCCAGAGGATCACCAACAGCGCGATGTGCAGCGAAGGCGCCTGGTTGAAGGGTTTGTCGAAGCCCATCAGCAGGTCGAACAGCACGCCGAAGAAGCCTTCCTGCATGGGCCGCTCGAAGCTGAAACGCAATGGGAACAGCAGGAAGCAGGCCACCGCGATAACCTGCGCGGTGAGCAGGCGCAGGGCATGGCAGTCCAGCCCGCGCCGCGTGCGCGGCAGCAGGAAGGACAGCCCGTAGAGCAGGTCGATGGACCAGTACGGGATGATGGTCCAGGGCCACAGCGGCGTGCCGCGCTCCCAGTCGAACACCAGCACGCCGACCGATTCGCGCTGTGCCGCCACCCAGTTGGCGAAGCCGTAGCTGAGGAAGAAGAACGGCCCGAGGAACAGCAGCCAGATCACCGCGCGCCGCAGGACTCCGGGGTCGCGCGGCGGCATCGAGCCCATCAGTTGCCCTCCCGGCGGGCCAGGGAGACGGTAAATATGCCGTCCTCGTCGATGCGCTGGGCCAGCTTGCGGAAGCCGGCGGCGGCCACCAACTGGTCCATCTCCAGCTGCGTGCGACGGCGCATCACCCAGGCCTGCCCGGCGCGGTGGCTGGTAAGGGCGCGGGCGATCAGCTCCAGCTGCGGGTGCCAGGGTTGGCCGGTGTAGATCAGGTAGCCGCCCTCCTCCACCGCCTCGCCCAGGCCGACCAGCGAGCCGCTGACCATGGCGTTGTCGGCGAACAACTCATACAGACCGGAGACCACGGCCAGCGTCGGCTTTGGTTGCACGGCGGCGAGATCGGCGCCGTCGAAGGCGTCGCCCTGCACAAAGCGCGCACGTTCCTTCAGGCCCAGGCGCTCGATCAGCGCCGAGCCTTCGCGCACGTTCAGCTCGCTGTAGTCGCGCAGCAGCACGCTTTCCGGCAGCGGATCGACGCCCTGCAGCGCTTCGAGGATGTAGCGCCCGTGGCCGGCGGCGATGTCGAGGATGCGCACCTCGCGGCCCTGTTCGCGCAGGTTGGCCATGGCCTGGCGCAGCAGTTCCTCGATGTTCACCTTGCGCTGGCGGATACCGCGCCAACCGGCGGATTCCAGGTAGGTGCGGTCGATCATCCGGCCCACCGGTCCCGCGCCGGCGGGCTGGTTGCGGTAGACGTAGTCCAGGGTGCTGCCCGAATCGAAGCCGGTCTGGAAGCCGAGGTTGATGCCGTCCGAAAGCAGCCGCCCGAGGCGCATGTTGGCGCGGGTGGCACGCCAGTAGAGATCACGGATCGACCAGGCCGGCAGCGGCGTCGCCAGCGCTTCGGCCTCGGCGCAGGTGTAGCCGAAGCGGTCGGCGTCACGCAGGTCCGGCCGCTCCGGCTCGCGGGCAAAGCATTCGAGGGTGAAGCGCCGCGCGCGCGCGGTCGCCTGCTCGCGATGCAGTTCGCCGAGGGTGTCATGGAAGAAGCCGGGCAGGACGTGCAGTTCCTTGCGCGCCGTGCCGAGGTTGTCGAAGAAGCGTTGCTGCGGCTTGCGGTGCACCACGAAGTCGGAGCCGGAGATCAGCAGTTGCGTCGGCACCTGGATCGCCTGGGCGTCGGCCACCACGCGGTCGGCCGCCTCATACAGGCCCAGCAGCACGTTCACCGAGATGGCCTTGGCGATCAGCGGGTCGCTGTCGTAGGAGGCGATGCGTTCGGGGTCGTGGGAAAGGAATTTCGCTTTCACGTAGCTGTTGACGAAGAAGTTTCCGCGCCACCAGCGCGCCAGCTTCAGGCCCGGCCGGGCGAAAGGCACGTAGAGCTTGACCTTGAACGCCGGCGAGGCGAGCACCAGGCTGCGGATCGGCGGGGCGTAGTCGTGCACCCAGGTGGAAGCGACCACCGCGCCGACACTCTGCGCCACCACCGCCATGTCGCTGATGGCGATGCCATAGGTTGAGGCGATGTGCTCGACGAAGGTCTGCACGTCGCGCACGCTGGTGCCGAAACTCGGGCTGTCGCCACGCGCGCCGGGCGACTGGCCGTGGCCGCGGGCGTCCCAGGCGAAGACGTCGAAACCGGGCAGGTCGAGTTCGTCGGCCAGGTGGCCGATGCGCCCGGAATGCTCGTGGCCGCGGTGGAACAGCAGCACCGCGCGGCGCGGCTCGTCGCTTCCGGCAGCAGCCGGCCAGTGGCGGTAGAACAGCTCGACGCCGTCGTGGGTAACGAAGTGGTGGTTTGAAGACTCGCGCATAACTTCCTCTGTTCGATGGCTTGCGGGACTGTCCGGCCCCCGTCCTGACATGGCGGCCTTGGCTCAGCCGGCTGTTTGCTTCTGCTCGGCCAGCCCCTGGCGCACCCGGTTGACGATAGTCAGCACCAGCAACAGCGCCAGCAGCACCAGCAGCGGATTCAACCAGACCAGCGGCAATTGCCCGACCGCCACGGCCACGCCGAGGACGCCGAAGCACAGCGCGCGGTCGCTCTTGCCCATGGGGCCGTCGTAGCGCCGCGAAGCCCCCACCATCACCCCGAGCACGCCGGCGTATTCGCTGATCACCGCCAGCAGGACCACCAGCACCACCAGCGCCGGGGTCACACCCGGCAGCAGGGCGAACGGCAGGTACAGCGCGCTGTCGGCGATCACGTCGGTGAGTTCGTTGAGGTAGGCACCCAGCTTCGACTGCTGGCCGAACTCGCGGGCAAGCATGCCGTCCATGGCGTTGAGTGCCATGCGCAGGAACATCCACAGGGGGATCAGCAGGAATATCCAGGCGTGGCCGGCCAGCAGCGCGACCGTGAGCGCCACCAGCAGCGAAAGGCCGCAGGCCGCCAGCGTCACCTGGTTGGCGGTGACGCCACGCTCGTACAGGCGGGTGACCAGAGGACGGAGCAGGTTCTGGAAACGGGACTTGAACTGATAGACGGAGATCATGAGGTTCCTTCTCAGGTTCGGCGCGTGTCGGCTTTGTCACGCGCGGTGATCGCGAACTATCCACAGCCCTGTGGACCCGGGAAGCTTAGCCGCACCCTGGCGTCAGGGCTGTCAGATATGTCTCAACAAGATAGATGACCGATCCTGGGTAAAAGGACACATGACGTAGGCAGATGCCGTCTGCGCGGTGCTGGCGGGCCCCGCCGGAATTCCCGCGCCAACTTTTTTTCATCCGCCCTTAATCGCTTCCCGCGAGCTGTCGCCTTACCCCTTCAGCAGGCACAACGCCGGCTTCATTCAGCTCATACAGGAAGTCCACCATGGCCTTGTCGATTCAAACCAACTACTCCTCCCTGATCACCCAGACCAGCCTGAGCAAGACCAACAGCCAGCTGGCTACTTCCCAGCAGCGCCTGGGCACCGGCCTGCGCATCAACTCCGCCGCCGACGACGCCGCCGGCCTGCAGATCGCCACCCGCCTGAACGCCCAGACCCGCGGCATGAACGTGGCCATGCGCAACACCAGCGATGCCGTCTCCATGCTGCAGACCGGCGAAGGCGCCTTCAGCGAAGCCACCGACATCCTCCAGCGCATGAAGGACCTGGCCACCCAGTCCGCCAACGGCACCAACTCCGACAAGGACCTGGACGCCCTGAAGTCCGAGTTCGACGAGCTGGGCAAAGAGCTGACCAACATCGTCACCAACACCAAGTATGCCGGTGACAGCCTGTTCGGCACCGGCGGCAAGCTGGCAGCCGACATCAAGTTCCAGATCGGCTCCGATTCCGCCGAAGTGATGACCGTCAGCGCCACCGACACCGACATCGCCGCCACCGTCACCGCCCTGGGCACCACCGTGCAGGCGCTGGACCCGAAAGCCGGCGCCGCCGCCGCGATCACCGGTCTGAACGCCGCCCTGGACCAGGTCGGCAAGACCCGCGCCGCCTTCGGTGCCGCGATCAACCGCCTGGGCCACACCTCCAACAACCTGGCCAACATGAAGGACAACACCGACATGGCCAAGGGCCGCATCATGGACGCCGATTTCGCCAGCGAAACCGCCAACATGACCAAGAGCTCCATGCTGATGCAGTCCGGCATTTCCATGCTCAAGCAAGCCGGCCAGATGCCCAGCATGATCATGGGCCTGCTGGGCTAAGCCCGGCTCGCGCGAAGCGCCCCCCGCTTCGCGCCCCTGATACGGATGCGCCCCGCCTCGGCGGGGCGTTCTGCGTCTGCGGGTACGCTGACAAACGGCGTTGCGACCCTGGGTCGCGGCGCAGCCCTGCTGCGCCAGTGGTTTCGAGGCTTGTGTGAAAATTGCAAGCACGCGTGCGCAAAATTCAGAACTTGCACGCACATTTTTCTGACGCCAAAATAATGCCTCTGCCTCCATGGACCGATGGAGTTCCCCCGCGACCGTCAAGGGCGCGGCTCGCAAGGGCAAGATGAACACACTCACTTCCACGCCAACGGACAGTCGGCCGATCGCCTGCCTGACCCTCCGCACCGGGCGTCCCGATTGCGTCGCGCAGTTCTATCCCGCGCTCTATCAACTCGACCTCGACCGTGACGGCCAGGTGGAGCGCATCGACCTGGGTTTCTCCGGCAGCCGCGTGCTCGAACGCCTGCTGCAAAGCCCGGGCGACGTGGTCGCGCGCGACGAGCTGCTGACCCACGCGTGGTCCGACCGCGTCGTCGGCCAGGGCAGCCTGAACCAGCAGATCTATACGCTGCGCCAGGTGCTGGCGGACGAAAAGCAGCGGCAGATCATCCAGACGCTGCCGCGCCGCGGCTACATGTTCAACCCGCAATACCTGGTCAGCCAGGCGAGCGAGTCGGATGTCGAAGTGGCCGATGCCACGCCGCAAGTCATTGCGACGGACACCGCCCCGTCCGCCGCCTTGCCTTCAGCGCCGAATCCCCGGCGTCTGAAAGCTGCCGCCGCCAGCCTCTGCATTTTCGGCCTGCTGGGTCTCTCCGGCGCCTTCTACTACACCCAGGTGCGCAGTCCGGTGCTCACCAGCGAACAGAAAGTCGGCTCCCTGCAGATCACCTACGTCGAGGACAACGAGCAGGACCTGCAGCGGCTGATCAACAGCACCCGGCCCCTGGCCCACCAACTGGCCGACCTGGCCAGCCGGCCCATCGGCCTCATGCTGCACATGACTTCCGGCTTCTACGAACTGGTCTGCGTGCAACCCGAAGGCAATTCCAACTGGCTGCTGATCCACGAAAGCCAGGTTGCCCGGATTCCCCAGGAGCAGCTGCGCAAGTGCCTGAACTGACCCTGGGCCGCCAGTCCGGCGTGGCCCGCCGCTGCCTGTTGATCTCGCTGTTCGGGGTGGTCTGCCTGGCCATGGCGCTGGGCATGCTGTGGAAGCACGCACACAGCACCTCGGCCATCGACGGTCGCTACGCCGCTTCCGGCCAGGTGCTGCTGGGCAACGGCAAGGTGCTGGAGATCGCCCAGACCACCATGTTCCACGAGGGGCGCTTCTACTCGATGATCCAGCAGGACGCCAACATCCTCGAGGTCTCCGGGCAGGTCGGCAACGACCTGGGCGGGCGCTACCAGCTGCAGGTGGAAGAGAACAGCATCAGCAACCTGCAGGCCGACAGCGGCCTGGACAGCGAATTGATCTTCAACCTGCTCTACGGCCGCCAACGCGGCGCCCGTATCACCCTCGAACCCATGGGCGGCTGCCTCTACGGCGTGGAGACCCGCCAGGTGTTCTGCCCGCGCCAGTTGCGCAATCGCTGAGCGGCTCACAGCTTCAAGGTCGGCTCGGCCGCCGGGGCGGGAACGGTTGCTTCGGCAGCCGCTGAAGCCGGCGTGTTCACCTGCGGCTGCGGCTGCGGCTGCGGCTGCGGCTCGACGAGTTTCGCGCCCGACTTCGAGTAATGCACCTGTGCATAGCTTTCGCCGAAGATTTCCCGGTACAGGCTCTCCGCGCGATGGGTCAGCAGGAGAATCTCGATGCGCCGGTTGGCGCCGTTCTCCGGGTCCTCCGGGCGCAGCGGCATGACGTCGGCCTGGGCCGCAACCTGCAACACGTGCGCGGCCGGCAGGCCGCTGTCGACCATCACGTTGCGCGCGCGCAGGGCGCGGTCGCCGGAGAGGTTCCAGTTGTTGTAGCCATCCGGTCGACGGTACTGCACGGCATCGGTGTGGCCGCTCAAGATCAGCTTGTTCTGCACCTTCGCCAGCACGCCGGACAACGCACCCAGCAGGGTCTGGAAATGCGGGTCGAGGGTGGCCTGGCCGCGGGCGAACATGAAACGCTGCTGGTCGTCCTTGATCAGGATGCGCAGGCCTTGCGGCACCACTGTCACTTCGATATTGGCCAGCGCGTCAACCTTGCCGGACACTTCGCGGATCAGCTCGGCCAGCTCGCGCAGGTCCTCGTTGCTGTCGTACTGGCGGCCCTCGCCGTCCTGCTGCACGCTCGAATCCTGCGCCTGCTCGCCAGCCTTGCCTTGCTTGCCAGAGTCGAGCGCCAGCTGCGGCGCGGGCTTTTCCGGGGTCTTGACCGGCTGCGGCATGCCATCCAGCTCGACGGGCGTGCGGCTGGCACCGTCGAACACGCCGGCGCCGCCGTCCACCACCGGGTTGGCGTCCTGGTCGCCCACCGCCACGGGCTGCGGCTCGGTCTGCGGATGGACGATCCACAGCACCATGAACAGCGCCATCATCGCCAGGGTGAAGTCGGCGAAGGCCACCTTCCAGGCGCCGCCGTGCTCGTCATCGTGCCCCTTCTTGCTGCGGCGCTTGATGATGACTTCGCTGTGCTTGTCGGCACGTTTCTTCATGCTGCGTCCCGCTCTTCCTCATAGCGGGTGACCCAGGTCTCCAGCTGCTTGAAGGCCGGCTTCACGTCCTGTTCGATCAGCTTGCGCCCGGCGTCCACCGCCAGCAGCGTGGGCTTGCCGGCGACGTGGGCGACCAGCGTGGTGCGCACGCATTCCAGCGCCGACAGCTCGGTCTTCACGCGCTGCGACATGGCGTTGGACAGCGGGTCCATCAGGCAGTAGCAGACGAAGATGCCGAAGAAGGTGCCCACCAGCGCGGCGGCGACGTGGGCGCCGATTTCCGCCACCGAGCCGCCGATGTTGCCCATGGTGATGATGATGCCGAGGATCGCCGCGAGGATGCCGAAACCGGGCATCGCCTCGCCGACCTTGTGCAGCGACTTGGACGGCTGCAGCAGGGCGTGCTCCATGGCGTCCAGCTCCTGCTCGAGGAAGCCTTCCAGCTCGTGGGCGCTGATCTTGCCCATGGCCATCAGGCGGAAGTTGTCGGCGATGAACGCCATCAGGTTCTTTTCCTGCAGGATCAGCGGGTAGCGGGCGAACAGGTCGCTCTGCTCCGGCTCCTCGATGTGCGCGTCGAGCACCTTGAGGCCGCCGACGTCGACCATCTCCAGCAGCTCGTAGAGCAGCATCAGCAACTGGCGCTGGAACTCCTCGCCACGGCGCTTGAAGACGAACACGCCCTTGATCTGCGAGCACATCTCCAGCAGCACTTCCCGCGGATTGGCGACGACCAGGGTGCCCAGGCCCGCGCCGAGGATGATGACCATTTCCGCCGGCTGCCAGAGCGCGCGCATGTCGCCGTGGGCCATGGCGTAGCCGCCGAGCACGCAGGCGATGATGATCAGGGCGCCAATGATTTTCTGCATGGTTGTGGGTTCTTCAGAGAGGGTCGGGGTCGTTGAGGAAACGGCTGCACTTGCCGATCGCCTGCTTCATCAGCTGGCAGATGCGCGCATCGGTGAGCTCCAGCACCAGGGCGATTTCCTTGAGGTTCAGCTCGTGCAGGTAATACAGGTTGAGGATCAGCCGCTCGCGCTCGTTCAGGCGCTCCAGCGCCTGGGCCAGCAGGCGCTCCTTGAGCACCCGCTCTTCCAGCGCGGCGCCGCTGCCCTGCACGCCGTCGTGACCGCTTTGCAGCAGTGCATCGAAGCTCTCGATCGCCTCGGAGGATTCGGCGCGCAGGTAATCCTGGTAGCCCGCCTCGTCGAGGCCGGTGGCGGCGAGCACTTCCTCGTCGCTGGGCACGCGGCCGAGCTGGCGGGCCAGAGCGCGGATCGCATCGCGCACCTTGTGGGCCTGCTGCCGTACCTGGCGCGGGCGCCAATCCTGGCGGCGCAATTCGTCGAGGATGGCGCCACGGATGCGCAGCGCGGCGAAGCGGCCGAACTGCTCGTCCGGCTCGCCGTAGCGGCGCAAGCCTTCGAGCAGGCCCATCAGGCCGATCTGCTCCATGTCTTGGCGATCCAGCACCTGGTTGGCCTGCAGCGACAGCTGGCTGACGATGCGCCGCACCAGCGGCAGGTACTGCATCATCCAGCGTTGCTCGGCCGCCGGTGACAGGCGCGCATGACCGCCGTCCGGGCTGTCGTAGCCGCCGGCGCCAGGGGCGTAGCTGGGTGCGGGATCGCGAAGGGCGTGCATGGCGGTTTACTGGACGATCATCTTGCTGAGCAATACGTGCTCGAAGGGCACCACCACCCTGCGCGCGGCGAAGTCGTCGATCACCGCCTTTTCAAGACGGGTCTGCACGTCGCCGATGGGCATCGCGCGCAGCACTTCGAACTTCTCCGGCGTCAGGTTGGCGACCACCGAGCTGCGCACCATGGGGGCGACACTCTCGAGCTTCTTGCGCTCCTGCTCGGCCCTGGCCTGCAGCACCAGGTCGATCACGAAGTAGTGTTCGCGGTCCTCGCCACGGGAGCTGACGATGATCTTCTCCACCGGCACGAAGAGGTATTCGGCGCTCTCCTGCTCTTCCTCCTCCTTGACGTCCGCCTTGCCGCCCTCCTGGTCGGAAGCGGCGGCGGCCGGGGCGAGGCTGGCGGACTTGATCATCTTGTAGTTGACGAACACGCCACCCAGCACGACGGCGATATTCACGAGGAGCATCAGTAGAACGAGACGCGGCGTGGACATGGGGTTTCTCGAGTAATCCTGTAGGAGTGCGGCCGCCGGCGGCCTACACGGTAATCAGTACGTCGCTGTCGCCACGGGGCGAGGAGCGTTCGCCCGCCTGCGCATCGCGCGGGTTGGCGGCGACTGCCAGCTGTTCGTCGGCGAAGCGCTGGCGGTTCTGCTGGCCCTGCTGGCCGGGCTGCGAGTCGGAGGAAACCTGCACGTTGACCTGCAGGAAGTTCTGCCCGACCAGCTCCTGGCGCAGGCGCTCGCTGGTGTTCTGCAGCAGGCGCACCACGTCGCCGTTGGACGCGGAGATCTGCACGTTGAGCTGGCCGGCCTCGTGACGCACGAGGATCTCCATGGCGCCCAGCTCCGGCGGATCGAGACGGATCGTGGCGTTCTGCACGCGCTGGCCGAGCTGCAGCTCGACGTTGTCGCGCAGCGCACTGACCATCTGCTCGCCCCAATGCGCGTCGTTGTTGCCCTTGAGGTGCAGCGGCCTGTCGAGCAACGGCGAGGCCGGCGGTGTGGCTGATGGCTGGGCGTTGCCGTCGGTAGCCGGCAGGCGTGGGTCGAGTGCGGCGGTCGGCGGCACTGGCATGCTGGAATCAGAGGCCTGCGCGGCAGCGGCCAGGTGTTGTTGCAGCAGCGTCTGCGCCTGGCTCGGGGTCGCCTCGCGGGGTGCCGGCGCGGTGGCCTTGGCCGGTTCCTCGGAGAGATCGGCGGGAGGCAGCAAGATATCCTCCGGCTTCACGGGGACAGGCGCTGGCTGCGCAGGCGAGTCGGACACCTGGGTCGCGAAGCCGGCCACCCGAGCGCTGGTCTGCCCGGGCGGGTTGTCCCGCGCCTGCACCACCAGGCCTGCCTGGCTGAGCATGCCGGCGAGCCAGCTTTCCGCTCCGGAGGGCGATGCCTCTTCGGCCTGCCGACCCCGCGTATCGCTGGCGCGGGTTTCCACCGTCAACGCTTCCGGCAGGCTCGGCACCTCGGCGCTGGGCTGTTGCAGCGGTGCCTCGACCTGCGCGGTGTCGTACTGTGCGAGGAAGGACGGCACGGTAAGGGTCCGCTCGCCGGCAGACGATTGCGTCGGCTGTTGCGAGCGAAAGCCTGAAGTGCACGCAGCGCCAGGGTCATCACGGCGCGAATCCGGCTGGCGCGCTTCGGCCACCTGGCGGGCGTCGCGGTCGGTACCCGGCAGGGCTTGGGTCGGTAGCTGGATCACGGTCTATCGACCCTCCTGGTACGTATCCACCTGCATGTACGCCGAGCGTCCTTCGGCATACTCCAGATGCGAGAGCAGGAGGCGGCGCAGACGCTCGCACTCCTCGGCGCAGGCCTGCGACGCCCGTTCGTGCAGGCCCTTGAGGTGCTTTTTGGCCAGCAGCACATCGGCTGCCAGCCCGGTCTGCGATGACATCGCCACCAGTTGCGCGCGGATCGCCAGGTCGACCTGCCCCATGGCCTTCCAGTCCTTGCGCTGCAACGCCACGCCCAGTCTTTCGTACAACTGGAGCAGGCGCTGGCGGTCATCCACGGGCGGCACTCACGCCCTCCCAGCCTTCGCGCAGGATGCCCAGCAGGCGCACCACTTCGTCGATGCCGGCGACATCCAGCGAGATGCTCACGTCGGAAATCCGGTAGATGCAGTAGTCGTACAGGCGCGCCAGGCCCTGCACGGTCTCGCCGCCGCCCTCGTAGTCAAGCGCGCCGTTGAGGCCATTGAGAATGTTCAGGCACTTCTCCAGGGAGCGGCCCTTCTGCTGGTAGCGCTTGTGCTCGATGTGCCCGCGAGCGCGGGCCAGTTCGTCGAGCAGGCCGTCGAACAGCACCAGCACCAGTTCGTAGGGCGAGGACGAAGCGGCCCTGGATTCCAGGTCGATCATCCGGTAGCTGTCGTAGCTTTCGTTCATGCCGTAGGCGGTCATCCGAACATCCCGCTGGTCTGGTCCATCGACTGCATGGTCTGCATCATCGAGGTGTATTGCTTGAGGTAGCGTGCGTAGTAGGTGTCGTACTGCTTCTGCAGGTTGTCGTAGTCGTCGTTGACCCGTTTCAGGCTGCTGTTGAGCGACTCCTTGCGGTTCTTCAGCACGCCGTTGACGCTGCTGGTGTAGAGCGACAGCGCCTTGTCGGTGCTGTCGAGCAGGTTGCCCTTGCCCATGAACAGCTTGTCCAACCCTTCCGGGTCGGCGGCGATGGCCTTGTCGAAGCGCGTCGCGTCCAGGGTCAGCTTGCCGTTGCGGTCGGCACTGATGCCGAAGCTGATCAGGTTGGCGCCACCGAAAGTGGTACGCAGCATCTGATTGAGGCTGTTCTCGATGGCCCGCACGCTGGAGTCGCCGGCCAGGGCACCACGGGCGTTGCCGCTCTGGTCGCCCGATGCGGTCAGGCTGTCGATCTGGCTGGCCAGGGCGTTGAACGCATCGATGAAGGTCTGCACCTTCTTCCTGGTTTCGCCCTGGTCCTGGGAGATGGTCATGGAGATCGGCTGCTCGCCGGACTTCTGCGCCTGGGTGAAGGTGACGCTGACGCCATCGATGATGTTGTCGAAGGTGTTGCTGGCGTTGGTCAGCAGCATGCCGCTCTCGCCGCCCAGGCGGACGCGGGCATCCTGCGCCCTGGACAACTCCTGCGGATTGCCGATGGCGTTCTCGAAGGCGCTGTTGGCGCCGTCGGTGCCGCTCAGCGACAGGCTGATAGCGTTGGCCGCGCCGGATTTCTCCGCGCCCAGCACCAGCGAGACCTGGCCGTTGCTGCGCACCAGAGTGGCTTTCACGCCGGTATTGTCGGTGGCCTTGTTGATCGCCGCGGCCAGCTCGTCCATGGAGTTGGCGCCATCGCCATCGGTGTCGACCTTGCTCAGGTCGATGTCGAAGGACTTGCCGTTCTGGGTCAGGGTCAGGGTGCCCTGGGTGTCGATGTCGCCGGCCTGCAGGCCAGTGAAGGACAGCTGATGGCTGGTGGCGAGCTGCTCGACGAAGAAGTCGTAGCGGCCAGCCACGGCGCTCTTGCCGACGGTTGCGGTCAGGTAGCCGTCCTTGCTCAGCTTGGCGCTGTTGATCAGCATGCTGGTATTGCTGCCGGTGGTGCCCTGCAGCCCCTTCACCGCGGTGGAGAAGGTCTTGAGCGCAGTTTCCAGCGAGGTCACGGCGGTCAGCTGCGCCTGGTACGAGGCCTTGTTGCGGTCGGCCTTGTTCAGCCCGCTCTGCACATCGTACGTCGCCAGTTGCTGGGCCATCTGCTTGACGTAATCGGAATCTATGGTCGCCATCTGAATCCACCTCTCTGCTGCCGGAAGAGCAATTACGATGCCAATGCCGGAGACCCCGTATTGCGGGGCTTTTCGGGTTTTCCAGGGAGAAGTCGAACTTCCGCCCGGCGTGCTTTGGCGCGCAGCGGGAAGCGGTGTTTCCGCCTGCCGACCACGCACCCTGATGCAGGGAAAAGGCGACCGTGGGGAGGGATTGGTTAAGGGATTTCGGCGGGGTGATTTACCGGTGCGGCCGAAGCGCTTCTTGCAGGAGCGCGCCGGCATGCTCCTGCAAGCGTCTCGGCAGAGGGCAGGAATTTGCGTAGGAGCGGACTCCGTCCGCGATAGCTCCGCATCGCGCCGGAAACCATCGCGGACAGAGTCCGCTCCTAGGAATCAGGCGAGGTCTCAGTACAGCTGACGCGAATACACCGGCTGCTCGCGCGGATCGCCCATGAGCTGGCTGAGGATGTCGTGGTGCATCGCCAGCAGCTTGCCGTTGCGCTCGTTGAGGCGCTTGCACTGGGCGGTGAGCTGGCCCAGCTGCAGCCACTCCTGCTGGAGCTCCTCGCGGCGCGGCGGCTTGTAGTTGGACAGCAGCGTGCGCATGCCGTCGGCGTCCATCGGCAGCTGGAAGGCACGCAGCACGCGGCTGCGGCGCTGGGCGCGGGCGGCGACGACGTCGAGCAGAGCCTGGATGTCCGGGTTCAGCGCCTCGATCTGCGCGCTGTCCCGCGCCAGCAGGTAGCGATAAAGCTCCTGCAGGCGGTCGCGCAGTGCCAGGCAATCGCGGCCATCCTGCTGGATGTCCTGCTCGATCACCTGCAGCAGCCGCGCGCGCTGGGTCATGCGTCGCTGCCGCGATGGTAGGAGAGGATGCTGGTGGCAAGCACAGTGGTGTCATTGCCCAGCTCGCCGTTCATCAGCGCGCGGCGGATTTCGGCGACGCGGCTCTGGTCCACGTCGGGCATGGCGCGCAGGGTTTCCTGCATCTCGTCCAGGCGCAGCGAATCGCTGACCGGCACGCTCGCGCCGGTCTCCGCCACCGGGGCAACGCGCTCGCTGCGCGCGCTCTTGGCGGACTCGCTGGTGGCCAGCGCGACACTGGTCAGTTGCCGGGTGATTTCCATGGTGAATATCCGAATGTTTTTGGGCCTTTCCCTCAGAGGGCGACCACCTCGCAGGAAAACTTAAATGCCGATGTTCGCGCAGCGGACGGCGCATAACCGCAGGCGGTGATTCGCCCTACGCCCTGGCGCGCCACCAGGACTGTGCGGCGAGGCCATCCTGGATTTTCTGCTCCTGCTGCGCAAGCTGCGCCTGCCATTGGCCGACCTTGGCCTCGATGACCTGTGCCAGCACCTTCTCGCTGCGCATGGCAGCCAGCAGCTCGCCCTGGATGCGCGCCAGGGCCTGCTCGGCGACTTCCAGCTCGCGGCGCTGCAACTGCAGCATCTTGTGCAGCGTGGCCTTGTACTGCTGCTGGTTGTGCCGCTGCAGCGGCGTGCTGGTGGCCACGCTGAAGCCGCACAGGCGGTCCAGCCCGGTGATGTTGTTGCGGTAACGCTGGCAGAGGTTCTGCTGGTAGTTGACCCGCCCGAGCAGCTCGCGCACCTTGCCGCCGCGCACGTCGGCCAGGCGCCCGAGCATGTCGATCTGCGCCCTCATCAGCGACCCCCGACGATGCTTTGCAGGGTGGCGACGCTGTTGGCGAGTTCTGCGCCGTCGGCGGTCTCCTGGCGCAGGTAGCGCTCCAGCATGGGCGCCAGCTGCACGGCGCGGTCGGTCTTCACGTCCATGCCCGGCGTGTAGCCGCCCAGCGGGATCAGTTCCCGGATGCGCTCATAGGTGCCGCTGAATTCCTTGAACTGCCGCGCCGCGGCGAGGTGCAGCGGGTCCGCCACCTGGCTCATGCAACGGCTGACCGAGGCGCCGATGTCGATGGCCGGGTAGTGCCCGACGTCCGCCAGCCGGCGCGACAGTACGATGTGTCCATCGAGGATGGCGCGGGCGCAATCCACGATCGGGTCCTGGTGGTCGTCGCCCTCGGCCAGCACGGTGTAGATGGCGCTCAGGCTGCCGGTCTCGCCCTCGCCGTTGCCGGCGCTTTCCACCAGCTCCGGGAGCATGCCGAACACCGACGGCGGATAGCCCTTGGTGGCCGGCGGCTCGCCCAGGGCCAGGGCGATCTCGCGCTGGGCCATGGCGTAGCGGGTCAGCGAATCCACCAGCAGCAGTACGTCCTTGCCCTGGTCGCGGAAGTAGGCGGCGATGCTGTGGCAAAGCTCGGTGGCCTTCAGGCGCATCAGCGGCGACTCGTTGGCTGGCGCCACCACCACCACGGCTTTCTGCAAGCCTTCCGGGCCGAGGGAATGCAGGATGAACTCCTGGACCTCGCGGCCACGCTCGCCGATCAACCCGACCACCACCACGTCGGCCTTGGTCTGCCGGGTGATCATCCCCAGCAGCACGCTCTTGCCCACGCCGCTGCCGGCGAACAGGCCGACGCGCTGGCCCTTGCCCAGGGTCAGCAGGCCGTTGATGGCGCGCACGCCGACGTCCAGCGGCTCGGACACCGGGCGCCGGCGCAGCGGGTTCACCTGCGGCAGTTCGGTGGGCAGCGGGTGGCGGCCGGCGAGCTTACCGAGGCCGTCCAGGGGTTCGCCGAGGCCGTTGACCACGCGCCCCAGCCAGGAATGATCGATGTGCAGCACGGCTTCGTCCGGCGCCGGGAAGACCCGCGAGCCGGAGGTCAGGCCGACGGGCTTCTTGAAAGGCATGAGGTAGGTGATGTCTCGGTTGAAGCCAACGACCTGCGCCTCCAGGCGCTCGCCGTCGGCGACTTCCACGTAGCAGCGCTGGCCGGTCATGCGCCGGCAGCCGAGGCTCTCCAGCAGCAGGCCGGAGACCCGCACCAGGCGACCGCTGACCCGCGCCAGCTGGACCGAATCCAGCGAGCGCAACGCTTCTTCGAGCTTGAAGCCGTCGCCCAGGGCCATGTCAGTCTGCGTCCTGCAGGTGCGTGCTCAGGGCTTCCATGCAGCTGTCCAGGCGCTGCTGGCAGCCGATGTCGGCTTCCGCCTGGGCGGTGACCACGCGGCACTCGCCCAGGGCCAGGCGCTCGTCCGGCACCAGTCGCCACCTGGCGGCGCGCTCGGGGTTCAGCTCGCGGATGCGCGCGCATTCTTCCGGGTTGAGCAGGATCTGCACGTCGCCCTGCTCGCCCGGCATGGCGGCCAGTGCTTCCTCGGCCAGCGTCAGCAGTTGTGTCGGGTTGAGCGTCAGCTCGACGCGGATGACCTGCCTGGCGACCTTCTGCACCAGCTCCAGCAGCTCCTTCTGGCGGCTGCGCTGGAAGGCCTGGCGGTACTCGCCGAAGGCCTCCACGGCGGCCGAAAGCGGCGCGCTGGCTTCGTCGAATGCCTGGCGGCCAGTGGCGCGGCCTTCCTCGCGCCCCTTGCGCAGGCCGTCCTGGCGACCCGCCTCGAACCCCTCGCGCAGGCCGGCTTCGCGGCCTTCGGCCATGCCGTCCTGATAGCCCTTCTCCAGGCCTTCCTGAAACCCTTCGGAAATGGCGCGCTGGCGCGCCGCCGGGTCGCTGTCCCAGCCATGGTTGTCGGCACTGGCCGTGGCGCAGCGGGGCGGGAAGCGGTACGGACGCCAGGCGCGGCTGTCGGCCTTGATGACTTTGATCGCCATGCCCGGTTACTCCACCGTCTGCTCGCGGAACAGTTGCACCTGCAGGTCGCCCTCGGCGGCCAGCTCGCGCACCACGCCCATGATGTCCTTGCGCACCTGCTCCACGCGGCTCAGCGGTACCGGGCCCTGGCGGCGGTTGATGGACTCCATCTGCTGCGCCTGGCGCTTGGGCATGGCGCCCTGGATGGCGCGCACCAGCTCGGGCTCGGCGCCCTTGAGGGCGACCACCCACTCGTCCAGCGGGATGACTTCCAGCAGCGTCTGCAGCACTTCCTGGTTCTGCCGGGAGAGGATGAAGAAGTCGTACATCTCGTCTTCGATCCTGCCGACCAGGTCGTCGTTGTGGGCGCGCAGCAGCTCGAACATCTGGTTACGGTCGCCCTTGAAGCGGTTCATGATGTCCGCCGCCTGCTTGACCCCGCGCACCTGCGAGCCCTGGGTGGAGAGCACACGCAGGCTGCGGTCGATCAGTTGCTCCAGCTCGGCGATCACGTCGCTGTTCACCTCGCTGAGGTTGGCGATGCGGAACAGCAGCTCGTCCTGGCGTTCGGCAGGCATGGCTTCGAGCACGTCGGTGGCCATGCCCGGCGGCAGGAAGGCGAGGAACACCGCCTGCATCTGCGCGTGTTCCTTGGCGATCAGCGCGGCGAACTGCTTGGGATCGATCCACTCCATGCGCGCCATCTTGGCGCGGATCTCCTCGCCGTAGATGCTGTCCAGCAGGTTGCGCGTGATGTCGCTGCCCAGCGCCTTGCCGAGCATGCCGGCGAGGTAGGAGCGCGAGGCGCCCTTGATGCTGGACTGCAGCTTGTAGTCGTCGAAGAAGCGCCCGATCACGTCGGAGACGGTGTTCTGCTTGACGTTGGACAGCCGCGCCATCGCCTGGCTGATGCTGACGATCTCCTCGCGGCTGAAGTTGCGCAGGATGCCCGCGGAGGCTTCGTCGCCCATGCTCAGCATGAGGATCGCCGCCTGTTCCAGGGAGCTCACGGCGCGCATCTGCGGGCCGCGCTTTTTCGTTTCTTCAGGCAGGCTCGTGTCGGTCATTGCGGCCAATCCAGTGCTTGATCACTTCCGAGACCCGTTCCGGGTCGTTCTTCGCCAGCATCTGCAGATGCTCGATCTGGTGTTCCAGGCCCGAGCCCGGTGCCGGCAGGCGGATTTCCGAGAGCGGGTTCAGCTCGCCGAGCACGTTGAGCCCACCGACGCTTTCGCTGCCCAGCGCCAGGCGCCGCTCGGCGTCCAGCGCCAACGGGTATTCGGCGCTGCCTTCGGGCAGCTCGGCGGTCACCGTCGGCTGCGCGCGCTGAGTCAGGCTGCGCACTGCCGGGCGTACGCCGAACAGCAGGAACAACAGCGCAATCAGGCCGAGCACGGTGTAGCGCACCAGCGATTGCAGGGCGCTGCTTTCCCACCAGCTGGCGGCAGACGCTTCCACCGGCGTGGCGGCGAAGGGGAACACGCTGACGGTAATCAGGTCGCCGCGCTGGGCGTTGAAGCCCACGGCGCTCTTCACCATGGTTTCCAGTTCGGCACGGGCCTTGTCGGTCCAGCCGCCCTCGGGAGCGGTGGAGGCGTTGATCACCACGGCGACGCTCTGCTGGCGCAGGGCGAAGGCCGGGTACTTGATGTGGGTGACGCTCTGGTCGAAGTCGTTCTGCCGGGTGGCTTCCTCGCGAGTCGAGGTCGCGGCCTTGTTGTCGGTGCTGGCGACCTTGCCATTGCCCGGCGGGTTGCCATTGGCCTGGTTGCTGGCCTGGGCATTGTTCTGCCCCTGCTGTTGCGGCGGCGGCTCCGGCGGGCGGTTGCTCAGCGAGCCGGGCACGCCGAGGGCAAGCTGGTCCAGCGTGCTCTCGTTGCGCAGCACTTCGCTGCGCAGGCGCGGCGCTTCGCCGTAGGCCTGGAGGGTTTCTTCCTTCTGGCTGAAGTCGATGTCGGCGGACACGCTGATGCGGTAGTTGCCCAGGCCGAGCACCGGCGCCAGCACCTCCTCGACATTGCCCACCGCCTTGCGCTGGTATTCGTCCACCGCCTGCCAGTTCTGCGAGGGGCCGCCCACACCGCTGATGCCGCGCGACAGCAGCACGCCGTTCTGGTCCACCACGCTGACATCTTCGGGCTTCAATTGCGGCACGCTGCCGGCCACCAGGTTGACGATGGCGCCGACCTGCTCCGGGCCCAGTCGCTGGCCGGGCGCCAGTTGCAGCAGCACCGAGGCCTTGGCCGGATCGCGCCGACCGACCACGAAGGAATTGCTGTCTTCGCGGGCGACGTGCACGCGCGCCTGCTCGATGCCCTTCAGGCCCATGATGGTGCGGGCCAGTTCGCCTTCCAGGCTGCGCTTGAGGCGCACGTCCTGGAGGAAGTGACTGGTGCCCAGCGGCTCGTCCTTGTCGAACAGCTCGTAGCCGGCCGGCAGGGACACCTTCACGCCCTTGGCCGCCAGCAGCATGCGGGCGCGCGCCAGGTCTTCCTCGCGCACCAGCACCTGGCCACTCTGCGGATGCAGGCGATAGTCGAAGGCTTCGGCGTCCAGCACCTGCATCACGTCGGCGGCCGGGTAGGCTTCGCCGGCACCGTACAGCGGGCGGTAGGCACCCTGGTCGCGCCACAGGTAGAAGACCACGGCGGCGGCCAGCAGGGCGGCGCCCAGGGCGATGCCGAGCAGGCCCAGGCGCGGGTCGAGCTTGAGTTTGTCGAGCGGCAGGCGCCCTTTGAGATTCTGCAGCACTGTCGGTCCTTACAGCGGCATGCGGATGATGTCGTCGAAGGCGCCGGTGAGCTTGTTGCGCACCTGCAGCAGCGCGGAGAACGACACGCTGGCCTTCTGGCTCTGGATCATGGCGCCGACCAGGTCGTCGCTCTGGCCGCTGTCCACCGCGGCCATGGCGGCGCTGGACTTGTGCTGCTCGGCGTCCACCGAACGCAGCGCCTGCTCGAAGCTGGCGCCGATGCCCTGCGTCGGCGTATTGCCGGCGAGCTGCGCGGCGGGCCGCACGGCCGGGCCACTGGCGAGGTCGGCGTAACGGTTCATCCGGTCCAGCATGTCCTGCTGCACCTGCATGATCGAACTCATGGAAGTCCCCTGCGGAAACGAAATCAGAACTGCACCTGCACGCCCTGCTCACGCATCGCGTTGAGCCGGTAGCGCAGCGCGCGGGTGGTCATGCCCAGGCTTTCGGCGGCCTTGGTCTTGTGCCCGCCGAAACGGCGGATGGTGTCGATGACGTGCTGGTACTCGGCGAGCTTGCCGCTGGCGCGCAGCGCGGCGCGGCCGCCTTCGGCCGCCAGCGGGATCACCGCGGCGACGGTCGCCAGCGGTGCATCCGGCGCAGCCAGGCCGAGATCGCGGGGCTGGATGAACAGGCCGTTACGCAGCACCAGGGCGCGTTGCAGGGTGTTCTCCAGCTCGCGCACGTTGCCCGGCCAGTCGTGTTGCAACAGCGCGCGGCTGGCGGACTCGGTGAGCAGGTCGTGCTCGGCATCCAGCGGGGCGTACTGGCGGATGAAACGACGCGCCAGCGGCAGCACGTCTTCCTTGCGCTCGCGCAGGGGCGAGATGTGCAGCGGCAGCACGTCGAGGCGGAACATCAGGTCGGCGCGGAAGCGGCCTTCGCTGACTTCGGCCTGCAGGTCGCGGTTGGTGGCGGCGATGATGCGCACGTCCAGCTCGATCTCGCGGCGACCGCCCAGGCGCTCGACGCGCTGTTCCTGCAGCACGCGCAGCAGCTTGGCCTGCAGGGCCAGCGGCAGCTCGCCGATTTCGTCCAGCAGCAGGGTGCCACCGTTGGCCAGTTCGAACTTGCCCGGCTGGGCCGTCACCGCGCCGGTGAAGGCGCCGCGTTCGTGGCCGAAGAGGATGGATTCGAGCATCGCCTCGGGGATCGCCGCGCAGTTCACCGCGATGAAGGGCGCGTCCGGGCTGGCGATGCCGTGGATGTAGCGGGCCAGCAGTTCCTTGCCGGTGCCGGTCTCGCCGGTGATCAGGATCGGCGCGCGGGTCTGCGCGACGCGCTGCGCCATGGCCAGCAGGCGGCGACCGGCCTGGGAGCGCGAGACGAACAGTTCCTGGGCGGCGCTGGAAGCCTCCTGGCGACGCAGCAGCGCGGCGAGCTGGCCAGCGCCGAAGGGTGACAGCAGGTAGTCGACGCAACCCAGGTCGAGCAGGGTGGCGGCCTTGTCCTGCTCTTCATAGCCGACGATGGGCACCACGTCGCGCTCGCGACCATCGCTGACCAGCGCGCCGACCTGTGCATACAGATCAGGGGCGGGGAAGGCGCCGGCGAGTATGAACAGCAGGGCGGCGTCGCTGCGCGCGCGGGCCAGTTCGGCGAAGCCGGAGAAGCGCTCGACGCGGCAGCCTTCGGCCAGCAGCGCCTGCAAAAGAAGGGCGTGAGCGGCGTCCGAAGACGGCCCGATGATCGCAACTTTTTTCTGCGCCGGCCGCTCTACGAGCAGCGTTTCACATAATTGATCGATCGACTGGCTTAAACTGTTCACCGCAACTTTCCATTCGCTAGTGCGCTCGAAAAACCCGCCCTCGTTCAACGCCAGCATCGGCCGAATCTTTCCATCGGCGATTGCGGAACTTCTTCAGGGAAGGGTTCTCTTACGGGTGGCATTGCAACAACTTCGTAATCATTGAAGTCGCTGCAACCTGTAACTAACCCACCCACACTAACAAGTGCCAGCACTTCGCCATAGCTTCCCGCCGGTTAATTTAAATCAATAGACAAAAAGTTCCGTCAAAAACAGCATTTGATATCTATTGATTTAATCGAGCGACCTCAGAACGCTATCATTGCGCCACTTCAGCAGCCTGCGACGCAGCAGTCACGGGCTTCCTGACAGACAGAGCATGCCGCGAGCAACGATCAGCCGATCCGGCGGTCATGACACCTCCCGTGTCCTTGGGCAGATGGCAGATCGAACCTGGAAGTACGACGCTGAGCATGACTGGTAAATCAAAAGTCCACCATGGCGTGCCCGCCGACAGTCTGATTCGACTGAAACCGCAGAAACTCGGCCGGCATTATCACAAGATCCCGCAGTACATCAAAGAGATCTCCGGAAAATATCCAAGGATCATCAGCGACTATTTCCTGCGGCATTATCGAATCAATCTGGAACTGGATAACCTGACGATTCACGAGGAACTTCCCCGTGAACTCGAGTGTTTATTCGATTCCCCCCTGGGCAAGTTCGGTTTCGCCATGGACCGCGCCCTGCTCACCGAAGTCATCGAGTGCTATTACGGCGGCACCGTGGTCGCCAATCGCGACACGCCGCCGATCAGCAGTTCCGAGCAGCGCATGCTCGACCGCCTGGGCCTGGACGTGGTGGACCTGTTCGGCCGCGCCCTGCTGGCGGGCGAATCGGTGGGCCGACTGCAGCAGATCGACCCCACCTATGAAGAAGTGCAGTGGGAGTATGTCGCCGAGTTCAGCTACGTCAGCCACCTGACCGGCGAGCGCTCCTCGCTCTACCTCTATCTGGACAACCCGCTGGCGGACGAACTGACCCGCCGCCTCGCCGGCCCGCCGCCGCCGCGCCTGACCGGTAACCCGGTGGAGCACATCAAGCACTTGCCGCTGCGCCTGGACTGCGTGGTCGCCGCCGCGCGCCTGCCGCTGTCGCAGGTGCTGGCGCTGGAGCCGGGCGACGTGCTGACGATCCGCCCGCTGGAGCGCGTCGAAGTGCGGGTCAACCAGCAGAAGCTGTTCCGCGGCGCCATCTTCGAAGACGACGGCACCCTCTTCCTCTCTTCCCTGGAAAGCGTGAAAAACCCATGACCGGTTCTCTCTCCGACTCCGAGTTCGAGTCGCTGATCAACGACGGCGACCTGGGCCTCACCCAGGACGTCACCGACATTCCCGCCGAACCCGTGCGCGCGACGCTGCCGCAGCAGGACCTGGCCTTCTTCGGCAAGATCCCGGTGAACGTCACCCTGGAAGTCGCCTCGGTGGAAATCTCGCTGAAGGAGCTGATGGACGTGGACGCGAACAGCGTGATCGTCCTCGACAAGCTCGCTGGCGAGCCGCTGGACGTGAAGGTCAACGGTGCGCTGTTCGCCAAGGCCGAGGTGGTCGTGATGAACGGCAACTACGGCCTGCGCGTGCTCGAACTGTGCGGCGCCAGCCTCGACGCCTTGACCGCCTGATGATGCTCCGTCGCTGCCTGGCCACGCCTGGCCTGCTCATCGCCGCGCTCTGCCCGCTCTACGCGCAGGCCGCCGGCGGCGAGGTCACGCTGTTCAACCTGCATGACACGGCGGACGGCCAGGCCTTCAGCGTCAAGTTGCAGATCCTCATCGTCATGACCCTGCTGGGCTTCCTGCCCGCCATGCTCATGCTGATGACCTGCTTCACCCGCTTCGTCATCGTGCTCGCCATCCTGCGCCAGGCCATCGGCCTGCAGCAGAGCCCGCCGAACAACGTGCTGGTGGGTATCGCGCTGATCATGACGCTGATGGTGATGCGCCCGGTCTGGCAGGACATCTACAGCAATGCCTACCAGCCCTTCGAGGCCGACCAGATCAGCCTGGAGGACGGCCTGGGCCACGCCAAGCAGACCCTGAGCCGCTTCATGCTGGCGCAGACCAACCGCACCTCGCTGGAGACCATGGTTTCCCTGGCCGGCGAAACCGTGCCGGAGAAACTGGAAGACCTGGACTTCTCCCTGCTGCTGCCGTCGTTCGTGCTCAGCGAGCTGAAGACGGCGTTCCAGCTGGGCTTCATGATCTTCATCCCGTTCCTGGTGATCGACCTGGTGGTGGCCAGTGTGCTCATGGCGATGGGCATGATGATGCTCTCTCCGATGATGATCTCGCTGCCGTTCAAGCTGATGATCTTCGTGCTGGTGGACGGCTGGGCCCTGATGATGGGCACGCTGACCAGCAGTGTGCAGCCGTTCTAGGAGCCCTGCGATGCTTACGCCGGAAAGCGCCGTCGATATCGTTTCCAACGCGGTGCACATCACCGCGCTGATCGTCTGCGTACTGATCCTGCCGAGCCTGATCGGCGGCCTGCTGGTGAGCATTTTCCAGGCCGCCACGCAGATCAACGAGCAGATGCTCAGCTTCCTGCCGCGCCTGCTGATCACCCTGGGGATGCTGGTGTTCGCCGGCCACTGGATCCTGCGCACGCTCTCGGAGCTGTTCATCGAGTCGTTCCACCAGGCGGGCCGACTGGTCGGCTGATGCCATGCAGCAAGGCGCATCCATCCTGCAGGCCTTCGAATACCTGCAAACGCTGCAGGCCTGGTGGTGGCCCTTCTGCCGGATCATGGCAGTGTTCGCGCTGGCGCCGATCTTCAGCCACAAGGCCATCCCGGCACGCCTGCGCATCCTCCTCGGGCTGGCGTTGACCGTCGCCCTGGGCGCCGCGCTGCCGCGCCCGCCAGCCATCGATCCAGTGTCCGCGCAGGGCCTGCTGGTGGCGCTGGAGCAGGTGATCTTCGGGCTGATGCTGGGGCTTGCGCTGATGCTGGTGTTCACCGTGTTCACCCTGGTGGGCGACGTGATCTCCACCCAGCTGGGCCTGAGCATGGCGGTGTACAACGACCCCATGAATGGCGTGTCGTCGTCCTCGATCCTCTACCAGCTGTACTTCATCCTGCTGGTGTTCCTGTTCCTCTCCATCGATGGCCACCTGCTGGTGGTGAGCATCCTCTACCAGAGCTTCGTCTACTGGCCGGTGGGCAGCGGGCTGCATTACCTGGGGCTGGAGTCGGTGGCTGGCAGCCTCGCCTGGGTGTTTTCCGCCGCGGTGCTGATCACCCTGCCGGTGGTGTTCTGCATGACCCTGGTGCAGTTCTGCTTCGGCCTGCTCAACCGCATCTCGCCGGCGCTCAACCTGTTCTCCCTGGGCTTTCCCATGGCGGTGCTGGCCGGTCTTGCGTGCATCTGGCTGACCCTGCCGGACATCCCCGAGAACTACCTCAGGCTCACCCGCCAGCTGCTCGATGCCATCGGCGTGATCTTCCGCGAGGGGCGCCATGGCTGACCAGCACAGCGCCCAGGAGAAAACGGAAGAAGCCTCCCAGCAGAAGCTCAAGAAGAGCCGCGAGGATGGCCAGGTCAGCCGCTCCAAGGACCTCTCCACCACCCTCTCCTTGCTGGCCACGCTGGTTGCCCTGAAGTTCTGCGTCGAGCATTTCTATGAAGGCCTGAAGCAAGGCTTCGCGCTGTCCTTCATCGACCTCAAGCATAGCGAGATAGGCCTGGACGACCTGCCGCTGGTGCTCGGCCATCACCTGGTGCTGTTCATTACCACGCTGCTCCCGCTGCTGGTCACGCCGCTGCTGGTGGTGCTGTTCTCGATGATCCCCGGCGGCTGGATCTTCTCCAGCAAGAACTTCATGCCCAGGCTGTCCAAGCTCAACCCCATCACCGGGCTCGGGCGCATCTTCTCCATGCAGAACTGGACCGAGTTGGCCAAGTCGCTGCTGAAGATCGCCGTGCTGATCGTCGTCGCCCTCTACCAACTGCACGGCGCCCTGCCTGGCCTGCTCGCCCTGCAGCGCAGCAACGTGCACAGCGCCATCGCCGCCGCCTTCGGCACCTTCTACGACATCACCCTGTCGCTGCTGGTGGTGTTCATCCTGTTCTCGGTCATCGACATCCCGATCCAGTACTTCTTCTTCAAGAAGAAGCTGCGCATGACCAAGCAGGAGCGCAAGGAAGAGCACAAGAACCAGGAAGGCCGGCCGGAAGTGAAGGCGCGCATCCGCCAGTTGCAGCGCCAGCTGGTGCACCGGCAGATCAGCAAGACGATCAAGACCGCCGACGTGGTAATCGTGAACCCGGTGCACTTCGCCGTCGCGCTGCGCTACGACCCGAAGAAGGCCCAGGCGCCCTACGTGGTCGCCAAGGGCCTGGACGAGACCGCGCTGTACATCCGCAAGCTGGCCAAGACCCACGACCTGGAAGTGCTCGAGCTGCCGCCGCTGGCCCGCGCCATCTACGCCACCACCCAGGTGAACCAGCAGATCCCCGCGCAGCTGTACAAGGCCGTGGCCCATGTCCTGACCTACATCCTCCAGCTCAAGGCCTGGCGCTCCGGGCGCCGTGAGCGGCCGGAGCTGATCAAGAACGTCCCCATTCCCGAAGAACTGCTGAACAGAGTCTGACCATGCGCCTACTGCAGTCACTATTGCCGACCTTCCAGAGCGGCCGCATCGGCATCCCGCTGATCATCCTGTCGATCCTCTCGATGATCATCCTGCCGTTGCCGCCGCTGGTGCTGGACGCCCTGTTCACCTTCAACATCGTGGTGGCGATCCTGGTGCTGCTGGTCAGCGTGTCGTCCAAGAGCCCGCTGGACTTCTCGCTGCTGCCCACGGTGATCCTGGTCACCACGCTGCTGCGCCTGACGCTGAACGTCGCCTCCACCCGCGTGGTGCTGCTCGACGGCCACACCGGCACGGGCGCGGCGGGCAAGGTGATCGAAGCCTTCGGCCACGTGGTGATCGGCGGCAACTTCATCGTCGGCCTGATCGTCTTCGTGATCCTGATGATCATCAACTTCATGGTCATCACCAAGGGTGGCGAGCGCATCTCCGAAGTGACCGCGCGCTTCACCCTGGACGCGCTGCCCGGCAAGCAGATGGCCATCGACGCCGACCTCAACGCCGGCCTGATCGACCAGAACGAAGCCAAGCGGCGGCGCTCGGAAGTGGCCAAGGAAGCCGACTTCTACGGCGCGATGGACGGCGCCTCGAAGTTCGTCCGCGGCGATGCCATCGCCGGCATCCTGATCCTGCTGATCAACCTGTTCGGCGGCCTGGCCATCGGCGTGTTCGTCTACGACCTGCCGGCGGGCGCAGCCTTCCAGCGCTACGCCCTGCTGACCATCGGCGACGGCCTGGTGGCGCAGATCCCGGCGCTGCTGCTGTCCACCGCAGCGGCGATCATCGTCACGCGGGTCAACGAATCGGCGGAAATCACCAGCCTGGTGCGCAAGCAGATGCTGGCCTCGCCGTCGCTGCTCTACACCGTCGCCGGCATACTCGTGGTGCTCGGCCTGGTACCGGGCATGCCGCACGTGGCGTTCTTCGCCTTCGCCGCGCTGGTGGCCTTCATCGCCTGGCGCCTGGCCCTGGCCGGCCCGCCGATCGAGGCGCAGACCCTGGAGCAGACCCAGGCGCTGACGCATGCCATGGACCAGGAGCGCGCCCAGCAGCTGGGCTGGGAAGACATCCCGCTGGTGGAGCGGCTGTCGATCTCGCTGGGCTACAAGCTGGTCAGCCTGGTCAACGAGGCCAGCGGCGCGCCGCTGCCGCAGCGCATTCGCGGGGTGCGCCAGACGCTCTCGGAGAACCTCGGCTTCCTCCTCCCGGAAGTGCAGATCCGCGACAGCCTGCGCCTGAAGGCCTCGCAGTACGCCATCCACATCAACGGCGAGCGCATCGACGGCGCGGAAATCCACGCCGACCGATTGATGGCGATTCCCTCGCCGGAGCTCTACGGCGAGATCGACGGCATCCTCGGCGTCGACCCGGCGTACCGCATGCAGGTGGTGTGGATTCTCCCGGCGGACAAGTCCCGCGCGCTGAACCTGGGCTACCAGGTGATCGACTGTGCCAGCGTGGTCGCCACGCACCTGAACAAGGTGGTGCGCGAGCACCTGCCGGACATCTTCAAGCACGACGACGTCGAGCACCTGATGCAACGCCTGACCCTGCAGGCGCCCAAGCTGGCCGAATCGCTGAAGGCGCAACTGACCTATTCGCAGCAGCACCGGGTGTTCCGTCAGCTGCTGCAGGAGGAAGTGCCGCTGAAGGACATCGTCACCATCGCCAGCGCCCTGCTCGAAGGCAGCGAGACCACCAAGGATCCGGTGCTGCTGGCTTCCGACGTGCGCTATGCGCTGCGCCGCAGCATCGTCTCGTCGATTGCCGGCGACCGCCCCGAGCTGACCGTGTTCGTCCTGGAGAACGCCCTGGAGAACACCCTGCTCGGCGCCCTGAGCATCGCCCAGCAGGCCGGCCCGGTGAGCCTGGACAACATTCCGGTGGAGCCCAGCCTGCTCAACCAGCTGCAGCACAGCATGCCGGTGGTGAAGGAAAAGCTGCGCAAGGAAGGCCACCCGCCGATCCTCACCGTGATGCCACAGCTGCGGCCGCTGCTCGCCCGTTATGCGCGGGTGTTCAGCCCGGGGTTGCACGTGCTGTCGCAGAACGAGATTCCGGAGCGGGTCGGCGTGCAGATTTTGGGGACGTTGGGGTAAGGCGTTTCGGGAGATTTGGGAGCTGGGCGTTGCCCTCTCCCTAACCCTCTCCCTGAAGGGCGAGGGGACTGTCCAGAGCGAGTTAGAAGTTCAGCGCTCGCCGGCTACCACTGTGGTTGCCGCGAACGCAGAACGGCCCCCTCTCCCTTCAGGGAGAGGGCTGGGGAGAGGGTGCATCAGACGGCACCCAAGCCAACCCATCACGACAACCGCGCCCGCCCCAGCAGACTGCGATTGAAACTCACCGACATCGAGGTCACCAGCTCGGTGAACGCCGCGCTCGGCCGGTCCAGCTTGAAGCCCTGTTCGAAGCGCACGTTCTTCGCGTCCTTCTTCGACCACTGGCAGATTGCGGTGATGTCCACCGAGCGGGTGTGATCCTCGCGCACCGGAATCTCCAGGCGCATGTCGTAGCAGCTGCCCGGCGCCAGCGGCTCCTCGGTCACCAGCCGCAGGCCGCCCATCGAGACGTCCAGGACCACCCCCATGGGGTCGCCGCTCAGGCGGTTGGTCACGTTGATCTGGCCGATGTGGCGGAAGGTCAAACGACGGTGCTTGCGCATGGCGGCCTCTTGTAGGGAACGGGCTCTGGGACGGGCGCCTCGGGGAACGAAACGCGCGCGCATCCTAGCAGCGACAGCGGCTCAAACGAACTCAAAAGCTATCAACTGGCCAGTATTTGGCGCGAAATCGGCGCGCCTTCCATCGCCCGGCGCGCTGCTGCAATGATGCAGCAGGTAATCTGCCCCGATGCGCTGCGCGAATGCGCAGAGTGCTGCGATTTTGCATACACCCCTCCGCGCCACCCTACGGCGCCTGGGCGTTTCCGGCTGGCATGCAACATGCCTTGCTCATCCTGTGGACCGCCTGGCGGCCGCACCGTCGTGTTGGAAAATTGCATCGGAGATCTGCCTTGGAGGGACAAATGGACCCGCTGAAATTGCTGCTGGACAGGGGCCTGCTGCTGTCCGACAGCCTGACGTCCCAGGGACGCTTCATCGAAGTTTCCGCCGAACAGACCGACCAGCTCGGCTACGCGCCCGGCTCGCTCGATGGCCAGGCCGCCGAGCTCATCTACACCGCCGACTCGCTGAACGCGTTGATGCAACTGTTCGCCAGCCCGCCGGCGGACGAGCGTGTACAGGACCTGGAGCTGACGCTGATCCGCCACAACGGCGGCCTGCTGCCGGTGCTCGCCAGCGGCGTGCTGCAATGGCGCGACGGCGAGCCGGCGCGCCTGCACCTGGTGAAGATGCCGCTGGGGCCGATCAGCCGCCGCCTGGGCGAACTGCAGAGCGCCAACGAAGTGATGAGCCAGATGCTCTTCAGCGCACGGGTGGCCTACTGGTGCATCGAGTTCGCCGAATCCGTGGACGTGCGCGAGACCCCCGACGAGATCGTCCGCCAGGTGTTCGAAAACCGCTCCTACTGGCGCATGTGCAACCGCGCCATGGCCAACATCTACGAGATGCCCGCCGACGTCGATTTCAGCGAGCAGCCGGTGCGCCTGTACTGGCCGCGCAGCCCGGCCAACGAAGAATTCGTGCGGCGCCTGATCGAGGCGGAATTCCACGTCGATGGCGCGCTGTCGGTGGACCGCCGCCACGACGGCTCGCCGGCCTACGTGGAGAACGACGTGCGCGCCAGCATCCACAACGGCCGCCTGCTGCGCATGTGGGGCAGCCTGCGCGACGTCAGCCAGGAGCTGCGCATGCAGCACGACGCCGAGCAGCGCATCGAAGCGCTGCGCCGGGTGTTCGACGCGGTGCCCGACGCCGTGCTGGTGATCGACGAGGCAGCCCAGCCGCAATGGCGCAACGCCGCCTTTGAGCAGACCTTCGGCATCACCCGCGCGGCCGGGCTGGCCTCGACGCTGAACCGCATGCCGCTGCCCGAACGCACCTGGCAGGTGCTCGACCTGCCCGACCAGTTCGGCAACTACCAGTCCTTCAACAGCCACTGCTCGCGCATCCTCATCCGCGAGGGCGTGGCCTGGCGCGTCTTCGTGCTGCGCTTGGCGAACAAGGCGACGGAGCTGCATCCATGAGCAAAGAAGCATGAGCGAAGAAGGCTTCTTCGCGCCCTTGCGCATGGGCATGCGCTCGTCGGTCAGCGCCTCGGCGGAGATGCTTTCCGCGCTGCTGGAGACACCCGCGCTGCACGCCCTGCTCGACAGTTTCAGCGAGGCGCTGATCGTCTGCGACGGCGACTCGCGGGTGCGCTTCATCAACCTGGCGGCGGAGCGCGTCAACCGCGTCAGCCGCGTCGATGTACTGGGCCTGCAGGACGTGGACTTCTTCCAGCGCTCGGCGCTGCAGTTCGACGACTTCCAGCAGGCCCTGCGCCGTGGCGGCAAGAGCGCGCTGACCCGCTCGCGCGATGGCCGGGTGTTCCTCACCCGCGCCCAGGCGGTGCCGACCACGGCCTATGAGAAGCCCTACTGCCTGCTGATCCAGCGCGAATACGAGCCGGGTACCGCCGGCAGCCTGCGCAGCCCTTCCGGGCGCGCCTCGACCACCGACCTGCAGGGCCTGGGCGACCCGCAGGACAACGCCCTGCACATGTCGCCGCTGCTCTCCTCCATCGCCGACATGGGCGTGCGCGCCTTCCGCCGCCGCGCACGCCTGCTGCTGCTCGGTGAGCCCGGCGTCGGCAAGACCGCCATCGCCCGGCACATCCACCGCGCCGCCGGCTGGGGCGACCGGCCCTTCATCGACGTGAACTGCGCGAGTATCCCGGAAACCCTGTTCGAATCGGAGATGTTCGGCTACGAGCGCGGCGCGTTCACCGGCGCGCTGCAATCGGGCAAGCGCGGCTACATCGAGAGTGCCTCGGGCGGCACGCTGTTCCTCGACGAGATCGGCGAGATCCCGCTGCAGGTGCAGGCCAAGCTGCTCAAGTTCCTGGAAGACGGCACCATCCAGCCGGTGGGTTCGCCGTTGTCGAAACAGGTCCAGGTACAGGTGATCGCCGCCACCAACAAGGACTTGCGCGCCCAGGTGGCGGCCGGTGAATTCCGCGCCGACCTCTACTACCGCCTGGCCGTACTGCCAGTGGAGATCCCGCCGCTGCGCGCGCACCGCGACGACCTGCCGGTGCTGATGGACATCCTCCTGGCGCGCATCAACCGCGACCGCCAGCCGCCGCTGCGGCTCGCCTCGGGCTGCCGCGAGCGCCTGCTGGCCTACGACTACCCCGGCAACATTCGCGAGCTGGTGAACATCTTCGAACGCCTCGCCGTGCTGGCCGACGACGTCGCGGAAGAGCTGCACCTGCCGCCGGAACTGCTCGGCGCACCGCCGGCCGGCAGCCCCGTCGCGCTCGACGAGCCGGCTGCAGCCATCGACGACCAGCCGCTCAAGGCCCAGGTGCAGCGCTACGAACGCCAGGTGATCCTGCGCGCGGTGCGCCTGTGCGGCAGCAAGCGCAAAGCGGCGATCCACCTGGGCATCGACGTCGGCACGCTGATCCGCAAGTTGCAGCGGGACGATTGAGCGCGCCGCGTTCAATCCCGCGCCGAAATTCCCAGCACGCGTAGGAGCGGACTCCGTCCGCGATGTGCAACAGGCCGGCTCCGAGCGGTCGGCAATCGATCGCGGACGAAGTCCGCTCCTACCCAGCATCCACCTCACTGCGCCGGACCGACAGGTCATTCGTGCTCGGTACATTCAGCAGAGACACCCCTGCGACAATCCACCGCTGCAAGCCTGCCTACAGGCGTTGTCATTTCTGCTTACACCTGTGCTTTCTTATTTCAATTTTTACCTTTAATTTCAATCACTTAACTATTTGGCATAGCCTGTGCTCTGCGTATCTCCGACCCGTGACCGTGCACGGGTCCTCGAATCGCGCCGCTGCTTCTGACCGAGAGCCGCGGCAGTTCTGGAGGCACAAGAACAATGCTCATCACAGGTATCAAGAGCCGGCCGGTCTATGACCAGTTGCGCCCGCTCGCCGGTGGCCACCACCACATCATCGCCGGCCAGGGCAGCGGCGGCGGCGCCATGCTCCGTCTGCTCGCCGAAATGCCGCGCACCGCGCCCATCCGCGTGCTGTATTCCAGCGAATCCTTCTCCGGCCAGGATCACCTCGCCGCGCTGCGCGACATCACTGACGTCGAGCTTTCGATCTACCCGAGCAACCGCGCGCTGGTCGATGACCTGCATACGCTGCTGGGCCAGTCGCGCATGGGCACCCGCCTGTACCTGGCCGGCTCCGAGAGCTTCATCGGCACCGCCATGCAGGCCGCCGACGCGATCAACCTGAACAGGGACGAAGTGCTGCGCGAGCACGCCGGCTCCTTCGTGCGCCGCGTATGGTGCGTGCACTGCGACGGCTACACCGAGAACGTCACCCAGCGCGTCTTCGAGTGCCCGCACTGCGCCCGCACCCTGGTGGTCCGCGACCACTACTCCCGCCGCCTCGCCGCCTTCCAGGCCGTGAAGGCCGACGCCGAAGTCCCCGGCGAGCTGCCGGAAGCCGAGGAACTCGACACATGAGCCAGTCCAACGGAACCCTGAATGTCCGCGTCACCCGCATCGAGCAGGTGACCCCGGAGATCAAGCGCTTCACCCTGGCTTCTACCGACGGCACGCACCTGACGCCGTTTTCCGGCGGCAGCAACGTCGTGGTGCTGATGCCCCACGCGACCGGCACCTACCGCAACGCCTACTCGCTGATGAGTTCGCCCTACGACGCCAGCGCCTACCAGATCGCCGTGCGCCGCGTGGAAGACGGCCGTGGCGGTTCGAAGTACATGCATGACGTGGTGAAGGAAGGCGACGAGCTGGAAATCCTCCGCCCGGTGAACCTGTTCCCGCTCAGCAAGCACGCGCGCCTGCACCTGTTCATCGCCGGCGGCGTGGGCATCACCCCGGTGTGCTCGCAGCTGGCCGAACTGCGCCTGCGCGGCACGCCCTTCGAAGTCCACCTGGCGGTGCGCGGCGACGCCCATGCACGCCTGGGTGAAGAACTGCTGCAGGCATACGGCGATGCCGTGCGCCTGTACCGCGACGACCGCGGCGAGCGCCTGGACATTGCCGCCGTGCTGGCCGACCGCCCGCTGGGCAGCGACGTCTACGTCTGCGGTCCCGAGGGCATGATCCAGGCGACGATAGACGCCGCCCACGCCCACGGCTGGACCGACAGCCACATCCACTACGAGCGCTTCCTCGAACAGGGCAGCGTCGGCGAGGCGTTCCAGGTCACCCTGGCGCGCAGCGGCGCGACCATCGACGTGTCGCCCGACCAGAGCCTGCTGGAGGCCGCCGAGGCCGCCGGCCACGAAATCCCGTACCTGTGCCGCGGCGGCGCCTGCGGCATGTGCGAGACCCACGTCCTGGAGCTGGACGGAGAAATCCTCCACACCGACGACTGGCTGTCCGACGAGGACAAGGCCGCCAACACCAAGATCATGCCCTGCGTGTCGCGTGCCAAGTGCTCGCGGCTGGTCATCGACTGCTGAGCCGGAGAACGACCATGACCATCCAATTCCGCCCCGACGAAACCTACCGCGACGACTACACCTACGCCAACAGCCAGGCCTGCATCGACCGCGCGCCCTGGCCCTTCCCGGACGACGAGTACATGTACTCGATGAACCTGGAGCCGCATGTCAGCGTGGGCGACGGCGCCTTCCGCGCGGTGTTCGACATCGACGAGCACTACATCAGCGAGTGCCGCGACCGTGCGATCACCCTGGAGAAGGACCCGGGCATGCACTACGTCTCCGCGCCGCACATGATGGAGGCGCAGTGGGACCTGCTCGAACTGATCATGGAGTCCTACGCCAAGGATTACCCGGAGTACTTCTCCCTGGAGAAGGACGGCACCCGCTGGCACTGGACCAACAAGCTGCTGGACATCGACGACACCTTCACCTTCGGCGATCCCTCGACCCTGCCCTACGAGCCGATGGAGTACGTCACTCGCCAGGCCCAGGGCGACTGGGTCCTGCAGGAGGAGCGCGATGGCACCCTGTACTGGGGCGCGGGCATCGCCACCCAGCGCGCGGACTACTCGCTGCGCTTCAACCTGGGCATGGCCTGGCACGAGTTCCACGGCCCGGTGCCGCTGGTGAAGGAGACCGGCATGCTCGACCGCGCGCTGAAGTTCCTCCTGCGCCTGCGCAACGGCCACCCGGTGCGCCGCCTGAACTGGTCGCTGACCGTCAACCCGCGCCTGGACGTTTCCGCCGAGTCCCTGCCCGAGTGGGCGCCGGACCGCACCACGGTGACCGCCGAGAACGCAGGTCAAAAGGTCTACTTGCGCATCGAGCTGCAGCCGCTGCACCGTCTGCCGCGCAGCAACGCCATCGTGTTCCCGATCCGCACCTACCTGCTGAGCCTGGAAGACATCGCCACCCACCCGGCGTGGGCCAAGCGCATGCACCGCGTGCTCAAGTCCCTCAACCAGGAGCTGGTCGACTACAAGGGCTTCACCCGCTACCACCAGCAAGCCGTGGAGTGGCTGTCGAAGTACGACGACGGTCAGTAGACACCAAGCGAAAACACACAACTAAAACCCGAAAAGGGAACCGGCGGGCGTCGTGAGGCCCGCCGGCCGATTGCCTTCTGCCCATCAACCCCCTGAGAGGAAACAACGATGAGTGGGTCCCCTGCCAAGCGTGCCGCTGGCGTTACCGATCAAGATGCCGAGCAGCTCGCTGCCCTCGGCTACAGCTCCAACTTCGAACGCAGCATGAGCCTGTGGGAGAACTTCTCCCTGGGCTTCACCTACCTGTCGCCTGTCGTGGGCGTCTACACCCTGTTCGGCCTGTGCCTGGCCGCCGGCGGTCCGCCGATGTTCTGGACCTACCTGCTGATCGGCCTGGGCCAGATGCTGGTGTGCCTGGTGTTCTGCGAGGTGGTCTCGCAATTTCCGATCTCCGGCGGCGTCTATCCCTGGGCGCGCCGCCTGGTGGGCAAGCGCTGGGCGTGGATGGTGGGCTGGGTGTATGCCTGGGCGCTGTGCACTTCCATTGCCGGCATCGCCGTGGGCGCCAGTCCGTATATGGCCGCCATGCTCGGCTTCGAGATGCACGGCAACGCCGCCATCGGCATCGCCCTGGCGCTGATCGCGCTGTCCACCGTGCTCAACCTGTCTGGCACCAAGCTGTTGGCCCGCGTCGCCATGTTCGGCTTCATCTGCGAGCTGGGCGGTGCGCTGCTGGTGGGCGGCTACCTGCTGATCTTCGAGCGCCACAACGACTTCAGCGTGCTGTTCAACACTTTCGACATCAAGATCGACGGCAGCTACTGGCCGGCCTTCCTCGCCGCGTCGCTGGCGGGGCTGTTCCAGTACTACGGCTTCGAGGCCTGCGGTGACGTCGCCGAGGAAACCCCGAACCCCGGCAAGATGATCCCCAAGACCATGCGCATGACCATCTACATCGGCGGCGCCGCTGCGATGTTCGCGTGCCTGGCGCTGATCCTCTCGGTGCCGGACATCCAGCGCGTGATCAACGGCGAAGACACCGACCCGGTGACCACCATCCTTGCCAATGCCTTCGGCCCGGTGGGCTCGAAACTGGTGATGGCGGTGGTGATGGTGTCGTTCGTGTCCTGCGTGCTCAGCCTGCAGGCTGCCGCCAGCCGCCTGCTGTTCGCCTATGCCCGCGACGAGATGATCGTCGGCAGCAAGGCCCTGTCCAGGCTCAACACCAACCACGTGCCGGCCGTTGCGCTGGTGGTGGCGGGCGTGATGCCGGCGGCCATCGTCTGCCTGGGCCTGTTCATGGGCGACGCCGTGGCTACCATCGTCGGCTTCGCCGCGATCGGCATCTACGTGTCCTTCCAGCTGATCGTCATCGCCTCGCTGATCGCCCGGGCCAAGGGCTGGGTACCCGGCGGCCAGTTCACTCTCGGCAAGTGGGGCGTGCCGGTGAACGTCGCGGCGCTGATCTACGGCGTGGCGGCGATCACCAACATGGTCTGGCCGCGCACTCCGGACGCGCCCTGGTACATGAACTACTCGATGATCCTCACCACCGTCGTGGTGATCGGCGCGGGCCTGGTCTACATGCTGCTGGCCAAACCCTACGACAAGGGCACCGCACCGGCGGGCGACGCCCACCGGATCTCCGGCCGCCAACGACCCGAGCGCGCTGCGGGCGCGCTGACCGAACCGGCTTGATCGCAACGTTGACGCAATTCGGGCCATACGCCTGAGGGGCTGCGTCTGGATCGTCACCTTTCCCCGGTGACGGTCCCCTGCGTTTGCGCAACGGACCTCCATCCCCGCGATGGCCGGTCCGTTTTTTTATGCCCGGCGTATCGTTTTTGTAGGAGCGGACTCCGTCCGCGATGTGCCATCGGCCAGCTCTGAGTGGACGGGAGTCGATCGCGGACGGAGTCCGCTCCTACGCAAAGGCTGCTATCTGGCAATCCACAGCAGGCACAGGGAGAGCGTCACCAACGAACCCAGGGTAGACACCAGAATGCTCCGCGACACCACCGCGGCCTCGCGCTGGTAATACTCGGCGAGCATGAACGGCCCGGTGCCGGTGGGCAGCGCGCTGAGCAGCAGCGCCGAGTCCGCCCACAGCGGCGGCAGGTCGAAGACCTGGTAGGCCAGGAACCCGGTGAGCAGCGGCTGACCGACCAGCTTGATCACCACCAGCGGCCAGGCGCCGACCTGTTCGCCCTCCTGCTTCTGCGCCAGGAACAGGCCCAGCGACACCAGCGCGCAGGGCGTGGTGGCCGCGGCGAGCATGTCGAGGAAGTGCAGCAGGGGCTCCGGCAGGCCGACGCCGGACGCGGCCCACAGGCCGCCTATGATGGGCGAGACCACCAGCGGGTTCTTGCCCAGCGCCTTGGTCACCACCCACACGGCACGGCCGATGTGTTTCTCGGTTTGCAGGCCCACCTCGATGAACACCACGGCGATGGCGAACAGCACGCAGACCACCAGCAGCGAGGCGATCAGCGCCGGCTCCAGGCCGTCCTGGCCGAACACCAGCAGGCACAGTGGAATACCCATGTAGCCGGTGTTGGCGTAGGACGCGCTGAGCCCGTCGATGCTCGCCGCCGGCAAGGCGCGGCCCTGCACCAAGCGCCAGGCGAGGGTGGCGAAGAACACCAGCAGGCAGCCGCCGGTGAAGGCGGCGAGGAAGCCCGGCTGCCAGATTTCCGCCCAGGTCGCGGTGGCGGTGACCTTGAACAGCAGCGCCGGCAGGCACAGCCAGACCACCAGCCTGTTGATCTCCGAAGCCGCCTGCGGTCCGAGGCGATTGCTGCGCCGGCACAGCCAGCCGACCAGGATCAGCGCGAAGATCGGCAGGACGACGGACAGGACGTGGGGCATGACGGCAGAACCGGACTACAGGACAGCTGGCGAGCATAGGGGCCGAGGCCGCCACAGTCCAATGCGACCTCGGTCGGGGTTCAGACGCGCCCGGTGACCGGAATGCACGCGCCGGTAATGGCCGCCGCCGCATCCGAGGCGAGGAACAGCAAGGTGGCCGCCAGTTGATCCGGCCTTACCCAACGGTCGAATTCGGCGGTGGGCATGTCGGCGCGGTTCTGCGGAGTGTCGATGATGCTGGGCATCAGGGCGTTGACGGTGATGCGCGCGTCCTTGAGTTCTTCCGCCAGCGCTTCGGTCAGGCGCATGACGCCGGCCTTGGACGCCGCATAGGCGCCCATGCCCAGGGCCGCGCGGCTGGCGGCCGCGGCGGCGATATTGAGGATGCGTCCATGCCCGCGCGCCTTCAGGTGCGCCAGCGCGGCCTGGCTGGAAACCACCGCGGTGCGCAGGTTGATGCGGTACATCAGGTCCCAGGTGTCGATGTCGCCATCGCCCAGGGTTTCCCAGTGGAAGCCGCCGGCCACGTTGATCAGCGCGTCCAGGCCGCCGAAATGCTCGTTGACCTGCTCCAGCGCGGCGCGGGCGGCGGCCGGATCGGTGAGGTCGATGCCGCCGACGGACAGCGCGCCGGCCTGTGGATAACGCGGGCCA
This sequence comes from Pseudomonas sp. DP-17, assembly GCF_022380625.1. Taxonomy (NCBI): domain Bacteria; kingdom Pseudomonadati; phylum Pseudomonadota; class Gammaproteobacteria; order Pseudomonadales; family Pseudomonadaceae; genus Pseudomonas; species Pseudomonas sp. DP-17. The sequence continues at coordinate 110,142 of NZ_JAKSXG010000009.1, read as the reverse complement.
ACGGCGCGGTCGAGCAGGGCGACCTTCCAGCCGGCATCGGCGAACGCCTGGCCGACCACGCTGCCCAGATGGCCGAAGCCGCCGGTGATGGCGACGATCCTGTTCATGCTGCTACCTCGTGACGGTGGGAGAGGCGTTCTTATAGGGGTAGCAGGGGTTGCGGGAAAGGTCGCGGGCGCCAGACGGGGGGACGGATCGGGACGGCAGGAAAAAACCCTCTCCCGAAGGGAAAGGGTCAGGGCCGGCTCTATTTCACCAGCCGCGCATCCAGGCTGTTCTGCGCCAGCCGCTGCGCCTGCGCCTGAGTCATGCCCAGGTGCTTGTGCAGCGCGTGGAAATTCTCGGTGACGTAGCCGCCGAAGTAGGCCGGGTCGTCCGAGTTCACCGTCACCTTCACGCCGCGCTCGAGCATGTCGAGGATGTTGTGCTCGCGCATGTGGTCGAACACGCAGAGCTTGATGTTGGACAGCGGGCAGACGGTCAGCGGGATCTGCTCGTCGATGATGCGCTGCATCAGCCGCTCATCCTCGATGGCCCGCACGCCGTGGTCGATGCGCTCGATCTTGAGCAGGTCCAGGGCCTCCCAGATGTATTCGGGGGGGCCTTCCTCGCCAGCGTGAGCGACGGTCAGGAAGCCTTCGCTGCGGGCGCGGTCGAACACGCGCTGGAACTTGCTCGGCGGGTGGCCGACCTCGGAGCTGTCCAGGCCGACGGCGATGAAGGCGTCGCGGAACGGCATGGCCTGCTCGAGGGTCTTGAACGCCTCTTCCTCGGACAGGTGGCGCAGGAAGCTGAGGATCAGGCCATGGCTGATGCCCAGTTGCTTCTCCCCGTCTTTCAGCGCGCCCTGGATGCCACGCAGCACCACCTCGAAGGGCACGCCGCGGTCGGTGTGGGTCTGCGGGTCGAAGAAGGGCTCGACGTGGATGACGTTCTGCGCCTTGCACTTCTGCAGGTACGCCCAGGTCAGGTCGTAGAAGTCCTGCTCGGTGCGCAGCACATCGGCGCCGGCGTAGTAGAGGTCGAGGAATTCCTGCAGGTTGTTGAAGGCATAGGCCCTGCGCAGGCTCTCGACATCGCCCCAGGGCAGGGCGACCCTGTTGCGCTCGGCCAGCGCGAAAAGCAGCTCGGGTTCCAGCGAACCCTCCAGGTGCAGGTGCAGTTCGGCCTTGGGCAGGGCATTGAGCCAGTCGTACATGGTGAGGTCTCGTTATCAGGCGGTCGGGGAAATTATCGCACGACCGGGCGCAGCTGCTGGCAAAGATGCCGTGATCCGACGGCCGCTGGTGCGCCTTCTGAGCATTGCCTAAGATGGCGCATTCGCTTTTACCGGAAATGGATAGCCCTCGATGCTACGCGCGCTCAAAGAAGAAAAATTCCTCCTCCTCGCCTTGCTGGTAGCGCTCGCGGTCTACCCGCTGGAGCACAGCCTGCTGAGCGGCGGCAAGCTGCTCGCGGGGATCACCGCCAGCGCTTTGCTGGCGGTGATCATCGGCGTCTCGCTGCGGGTGGCGCACCACGCCGAAATCCTCGCCGAGAAGGTCGGCGAGCCCTACGGCACCATGATCCTGACCCTGGCGGCGGTGCTGGTGGAGGTGGTGATCCTGGCGATCATGATGGGCCACAACCATTCCCCGACCCTGGCCCGCGACACCATCTACGCCGCGGTGATGCTGGACATGAACGGCATCCTCGGCCTCGCCGCGCTGCTGGGGGGCCTCAAGCACGGCGAGCAGTCGTACAACGACGACTCGGGCAAGACCTACGTGACCATGATCCTCACCGCCGTGGGCATCTCCATGGTGGTGCCGGAGCTGATCCCGGCCGAACAGTGGAAGCTCTACTCCTTCTTCACCATCGGCTGCATGGTCATGCTCTATGCCCTGTTCCTGCGCATGCAGACAGGCCAGCACAGCTACTTCTTCAGCTACAACTACGCCACCCACGGCGAGCATGCGGAAGGCCACGAGGCCGCCGGCAGCAGCAAGCAGTCCATGGGCCTGCTGGTAGTTGGCGTGGTGCTGATCGGCGCGCTGGCCGAAGTCATGTCCAAGGCCCTGGACGTCGGCCTGGAAGGCAGCGGCGTACCCCCCATCGTGCCGGCGCTGCTGGTGGCGGCGATCTCCGCCAGCCCGGAAATCCTCACCGCCCTGCGCGCGGCGATGGCCAACCGCATGCAACCGGTGGTCAACATCGCCCTGGGCGCCTCGCTGTCCACCGTGATCCTTACCGTCCCGGTGATCGAGGCCCTGGCGCTGTTCAAGGGCCAGCCGATCCAGATGGCGATGACGCCGCTGCAGACTGGCATGATGTTCATCACCCTGATGGTCGCCGGCTACAACCTGCATGACGGCAAGACCAACGCCATCGAAGGCATGACCCACTTCGTGCTGTTCGCCACCTTCCTGATGCTGTCGTTCATGGGACTCTGACCATGCTCAAGATCTACCTCGCCGGCCCCGACGTGTTCCGCCCCGATGCTTTCGCGCAGGGCGAGCGGCTCAAGGCCCTATGCGCCGAGTTGGAGCTGCAGGGCCTCTACCCGCTCGATCACTCGGTGCCCGAAGGCATCGCCAATCCGCCGGAGCAGGCGTTGTGGATCTACCAGGCCAACCTCAACCTGATTGCCGAGGCGGACGCGGTATTGGCCAACCTCAACCCCTTCCGCGGCGCCGAGCCGGACAGCGGCACGGCCTTCGAGCTGGGCTATGCCGCCGCGCTGGGCAAGCCGCTGTATGGCTATATCGAGGAAGGCGGCAACTGCGCCGAGCGCCTGCCCTGTGAATGGCGGGGCGAGGAACCGGGCCGCGACCGCGACGGCAACCAGATCGAAAGCTTCGGCCTGCCGCTGAACCTGATGCTCGGCGTGCCGGTGCGCATCGCCGTGGGTGGACCCAGGGAAGCGCTGGAACTGGTGCGGGAAGAAATGCTCTCCTAAGAGCGGATGCCGTCCGCGATGAGGCGCCACAGGGAAGAAGGCCAGCCATTGGCCTGCAGGAGCGAGCCTGCTCGCGAACCGTCCAAATGGCGGAGTCGCCGGAAAGCCGTTGGCGAGCAAGGGCTGCGCCCCTCGATCCTTCAAGAAGCACTCCGCCGGAAATAGAAAACGCGCCCACGGGCGCGTCTTTCATTGGCTCGCCGCCTTCAGCGGCGACGGCCCTCGAGCTTGAAGAAGAACACCTTGGTCGCCTGTCGCGCGACGATCCGGCCCCCGCTGACGCGGGGCTCGAAGCGCCATTTTTCCATGGCGTCGCGCACGGCGTTGTCGAACATGCGCGGCGGCGTGGACTCCAGCACCTGGATGTCAGCGATGCGGCCATCGCTGGTGATGGTGAACAGCACCTTCACTCGGCCCTCGATGGAACGGTTCAGCGCCATGCGCGGGTAGACCGGCGGGTCCATGCGCAGCGGCTTGATGTCGCTGTCGTTCAGGCTGCCGGTGGGCAGGCCGGCGGGGCCTTGCGAGCCGGTCGGTGCGGCCTGGGCGCCCTGGGTGAACTGGCCAACGGTCGGCGCAGCGGGCGGCGGCGGTGCAGCCGGGGTCGGCGGCGCGGCGGCTTCCTCGGCAGGCTCTGGATCCGGCTCCGGCTTGGGTTTCGGCTTGGGCTTGGGCGATACCTTGGGCACGGCCTTCTCGACCGGCTTGGGTTTGGGCTTGGGCTTCTCCACCGGCTTGGGCGGCTCGACCGGTTTCGGTGGCTCGGGCTCCGGCGGCGGAGGGGTAGGCGCGGCGGCGGGCGGCTGCTGCACGTCGGGCTTGGGCGGCAGGGTAACGACGCTGACCTGCATGGCCTTGGGCATTTCGCCGGCCCCCAGATTCAGCTCAGCCGGGGTGGGCATCACCCAGACCAGCGCGGCGACAATGGCCACATGCATGGCGATCGCCAGGCCGGACGACTTCCACCAGCCACCGGGAGGCGGCGGCTGTTCGCCGTCATCCACCCCTTCGACCGGGGCGGCGTAGGGAATCAGGACCTCTTCGGGAATCACTTCCTCGTCGCGTCGGGGGCCGGCACAACTGACCAGCCGCAGGTTGGCCTCATTGGCGCGCTGGGCGTTCACGCTGGGCAAATGGACGCCGTCATCCGCCGTGGCGGAAGTGAACAGCTGTTCCTCAGCGTCCAAGGCGGGACTCGCGTCCGCCGCTTGGCGCGGTTGGGGTAACGACATGAGAAAGCCTGCGGGAAGAGTTCACGAAGCAATATCTTCTGATAATTATTATCATTCACTCGCCCCGGGAGGGCAACCTTATCTGTCAGCCGGGTGCGATGGCGCAGCGCAAAAGGCCGTCCTGCAAGGCCTGGGGATCAAGCTCGGCGGCCAGGATCAGCTCTATCCGGCTGTCCTTGCGCCAGGCGCTGGGCGTCCAGGGCGCCGGATCGACGGTACGGTTGCAGGCCAGCCAGGCGTCCTCGGCGTGCAGCACCGCCTTGGCCCGCAACAGCCCGGGAAGCCCGGCCAGCCAGGCGTCCAGCTCGGACGTACGGAAGCGCCAGTCGCGGTGGAAGCGCCAGCCGACCGCCTGTCTTCCCTCTTCGACGCGCACCTGGCGTAGCGGCGATTCGCGGCGCAACAGCATCGCAGGTTCGCCAGACGAGGCGCCCTGCGGCAAATCAGCGCCCACCGCTTCAAACGGCACACTCGGCAACTCGCCCAGCGGCAGACGGCCCTGGCTTGTCCAGCGCAACGGCACCTTGGGCAACTGCGCCACCAGGACCGCACGCGCTGCGTCATCCACGGCTTCGGACTTGTTCATCAACAGCAACGCCGCCTCGCCCAGCGCCAGCTGCTGCGCTTCGGGTAAAGGCTGACCGGCGGCCAGCGCGGCAGCATCGAGCACCATCACCATCGGCTGCACGGCCAGCACACCCTGCCAGGGCACGGCGCGCAGTTGCGCCAGCAACTGCGCGGGGTGACCGAGGCCGGATGGCTCGATGAACAGCCGCTGCGGCCTGGCCTTGCGCAACAGCCGGCCCAGGCCGACCTGGAACGGAGCGCCGTTCACGCAGCACAGGCAGCCGCCGGCGACTTCGCCCAGGGCGATGCCGTCTTCGTCGCGGGTCAACAGCGCCGCATCGAGGCCTACCTGACCGAATTCGTTGATCAACACGGCCCAGCGTTCCCCCGCCGGGCGTTGCGCCAGCAAGTCCTGCAGCAGGCTGGTCTTGCCCGCCCCGAGGGGGCCGGCGATGAGATGAGTCGGGATCTGCTTCAACATTCGCCCATGGTGCCGCCTGACGCTCGCCGGGAAAAGCGCTAGAGTCGCGGCTTCTTCACGCCACCCCCGGATCGACCATGCGCCAGCTGCTGCTCCTCGCCCTCGCCTGCCTGCCCCTGCTCGCCCACGGCGAGGCCTGCGTGGTGCACACCCAGGGCAAGGACGTCGACGTGAAGGTCTGCCAGCAGAACCGCACCATCCCGGAAAAGCTCTTCCGCGAGGGCTTCTGCCAGCCGCAGCTGAAAGACCAGAAGGTCGAGGTGACCTACGCGCAGAGCTGCCCCAGCGGCGCCTTCGGCGTCTGCGAGAATGCACAGGTACAAGGCGTGCCGTACCGCCAGGACATCCACTACTACGGCGTGGCCAGCGACGCACGCATCCTCCAGCCATTCTGCGAGAGCCAGAGCAACGGCCACTGGCGCAAACCGCAATAGCGGTCATCGCCCTGTCACACGGCTCGGGCTTACTGTCGGCGGGTACCTCACACCCTCCCGGCACCCCACGCCGGACATGATCTTGGTGAATTGGGCCGCTCTCCCCGGGTGGCCCATTTTTTTGCCCGCACACGGTATTTCCCGCTTGCGTAGGAGCGGACTCCGTCCGCGATTGCTCACAGCCACTGCGCATTCCAGAAGGGATAATCCCCAACTCGCCTGACCAGTCCCGCTCGTATCGGGTTGACGACAATGTAGCGCGCCGCCGGCAGCACCTCTTTTTCATTGCGTAACGCGTGATCGTGGAAAGCGGCAGTCCACACCGGCGTCCGTCTTCCAGACTGCCGATTCAACTGGCGTGCGCTGACAGCCTTCAATCGTCCCACACTGGTTTCCAAACGCTCGCCCTCACCCAGTTGCAGTAACCAATGCGCATGGTCAGGCATCAACACCCACGCAAGCAGATGATTTTCGCCGAGGCACAATCGACTTTCGAAACACCGGGCTACGCAGCAGGCATTCGAAAAATCTGCAAATAGCGGCTCCCGACACAATGCGGTGACGGTCAACAGATAGATCTGGCCGACAATGGATACCCTCCCTCTTCGCAGGGCCTGGTGGCCTGCGAGCCAGGAAGGTTCTCTGGGTCTGCTCATGGCTCAGCCTCCGAGCGGAGACGTGACTATCGCGGACGGAGTCCGCTCCTACACAAAGGTCGGGTCCGTAGCAGGTGTAGGCAGATTCAGATGAACATCAGGCGCTGGCCTCCCAGGGTTCGAAGGGATCGGGCAGGCGCTTCCAGCCCGTGGTGCCGGCGGCCATTTCATCGTCGTCCAGCAGGCAATGGTCCAGTTCGCCGAACAGTCGCGCAAAGTCCAGGTTCTGACCGATGAATACCAGCTCCTGGCGGCAATCGCCGCTGTCCTCGCGCCAGTGGCGTAACACGCCCTGCAGCTCGGTGGTGTCCTGCGGCCAATGCTCGCGTGGGACGAAGCGCCACCAGCGCCCGGCCAGGCCGTGGCGCATCAGGCCGCCGGCCTGCGACCAGCTGCCCGCCTCGCGGTAGCGGCTGGCGAGCCAGAAGAATCCCTTGGAACGCAGCAGCCGTCCGTTGCTCCAGGGCTGGGCGAGGAAGTCGTGGAAGCGCTGCGGGTGAAAGGGCCGGCGCGCCCGGTAGACGTCCGAGGAGATGCCATAGGCCTCGGTCTCCGGCAGGTGCTCGCCGCGCAGCTCCTTGAGCCAGCCCGGCGCCCGCTCGGCGCGCTGGAAGTCGAAGCGGCCGGTGTCGAGGATGGTCGCCAGCGGCACCTGGCCCATGACCATGGGCTGGATGTCGGCGTCGGGGTTGAGCCGGCGCAGGATCGCCAGCAGTTCCTCGCGCTCGGCGCTGGCGATCAGGTCGATCTTGCTCACCAGGATCACGTCAGCGAACTCCACCTGCTCCACCAGCAGGTCGCTGAGCGAGCGCTCGTCGTCCTCGCCGAGGGTTTCGCCGCGCTCGGCGAGGCTGTCGGCGCCCTGGTAGTCGGCGAGGAAGTTCACACCGTCGACCACCGTGACCAAGGTATCCAGCCGCGCCAGGTCCGACAGGCTGCGGCCCTGCTCGTCGCGAAAGGTGAAGGTCTCGGCCACCGGCAGCGGTTCGGAGATGCCGGTGGACTCGATCAGCAGGTAGTCGAAGCGGCCTTCGCCGGCGAGGCGGCTCACCTCTTCCAGCAGGTCTTCGCGCAGGGTGCAGCAGATGCAGCCGTTGCTCATCTCCACCAGGCGCTCCTGGCCCCGGTTGAGGCTGACATCGCGCTGTACCTCGCGGCCGTCGATGTTGATTTCGCTCATGTCGTTGACGATGACCGCGACCTTGAGGTTTTCGCGGTTCTTCAGCACGTGGTTGAGCAGCGTGCTCTTGCCGGCGCCGAGGAAGCCGGACAGGACGGTAACGGGAAGTGGGGCGTTCACGGTGGGCTTCTCCAGGAAATTCAGGCTTCGCGGACGTGCAGTTCGCGCCGTTCCTGGCGCTCCTTGGCCTCGATGCACAGCGAGGCGGTGGGGCGCAGCAGCAGGCGGCGCAAGCCGATCGGTTCGCCGGTTTCCTCGCACCAGCCGTAATCGCCCCGGGCCAGGCGCTCCAGCGCCTGGTCGATCTTGTCGAGCAGCTTCTTCTCACGTTCCAGCAGGCGCAGTTGCCACTGGCGCGACTCCTCGCGACTGGCGACATCGGCTTCGTCGCTGGCCCGCTCGGGGTCCTGCAGTGCCTGGAATTCTTCTTCGATGCGGACCTGCAGCTCGTCGCGCTGGTCCAGCAGCAATGCGCGGAAATAGCCCTGTTGCGCCTCGCTCATGTAGGCCTCGCCGGGCTGGGCGAGCAGTTCCTGTTCGGTCATGACCGTCTCCGGAAGGGAGTGATCTTTTATGTTATATTATAACAATGCACACTCGACAATAGCCTGCCGACGTGCGATATCGACGCTTCGCTCCACCCGCCTGCCGAGACCCTCAATGCTGCGCCGCACCCTGCTTCTCTGCCTGTTCGCTCCCTTCGCCCATGGCAGCGGTACCGCGCCGCTGCCGTTTCCCGGCGAAAAGCCGGCGCGCTGCGCCTGGTCAGCCTCGGTGCTGGCCTGCATGGACGATTCAGGGAATCTCTACAGCGTCGCCACCCAGGGCCACGACACCTACCTGCGTGGCTTCGAGGCGAGCAGCGGACGGCGCTGGGCGCAGACCGGCACGCGCTACGGCAGCCTGACCTTCTTCAGCGGCGTAACCAGCGATGGCCAGGTGTGGGTTGGTACCAGCCGCGGTATCGGCTGGACCAACATCAGCCGCTTCAGCAGTTCCTCGGGCGACAGCGCGCGCCTGACCTGCGGCCGGGTCAGCGGCTGCAAGCAGCAGCCTCGCTAAAGACCATTGCGGGATCGCCGGGAAGCAAATACGTTATATTATAACAATTGCCGATCGTGACCCGCCCATGACCTCCCTGCTCCCGGACATCGCCTGCCAATCCACCCGCCTGCCCATTCCGCTCGATTGGGTCGGCATGCAAGGCATCGCCGCGCCGCTGCGTATCGCGGGCGAGCGCGTTGCCGCGTATGCCGATGCCGGCGTCAGCCTCGACGAAGCGGAGGCGCGCGGCATCCACATGTCACGGCTGTACCTGGCGCTGGAGGCACTGGCGGAAGCGGAGCTTTCACCCACCCTGCTGCGTGACCTGCTCAAGCAATTTCTCCGCAGCCACGCGCAGCTCTCCCGCCGCGCCAGCCTGGCACTGCGTTTCGAACTGATGCTGCGACGACCGGCACTGGTCAGCCCGCTGAGCGGTTGGAAGCGCTATCCCTGCGAGATCCATGTGCAGCTTGAGGACGATGCGCTGCAGCTGGAGTTGCGTCTGAGCCTGCCCTATTCCTCGACCTGCCCGTGCTCGGCGGCACTCGCTCGCCAGTTGATCCAGGAGCGCTTCGACAGCGACTTCGCCGGCCGACCACTGAAGGCCAGCGAGGTCCGCGCCTGGCTCGGCAGCCCGCAGGGCATAGTCGCCACGCCGCACAGCCAGCGCAGCGAGGCACAGCTGAAGGTGCAACTCGGTCCGACCGCGCGGGCATTCGCCTTCAGCGAGCTGATCGACCAAGCCGAAGAAGCCCTCGGCACCGCCGTGCAGACGGCGGTGAAACGCGCCGACGAACAGGCCTTCGCCCTGGCCAACGGGCAGAACCTGATGTTCTGCGAGGACGCCGCACGCCGGCTGCACCGGGCGCTGCTGCAGCGCGAAGAAGTGTCAGGTTTCGAGGTGCGCGTGGTGCATGCGGAAAGCCTGCACGCCCACGATGCGGTAGCGGTGAGTCGCTGGAGGCGCGACTAGGCGCCGAGGTCGAGCGCCAGGCGAATCTGGTCGCGACACTGGATGCCATTCTCGTAGATCGGCTCGGGATAATGCCGCACGAAGTGATCCGTCTCGATGCCAACGATGCGGAAGCCCAGGCGCTGGTACAGGCCGAGTTGGGCCAGGCTGGAGTTGCCGGTGGCGATGGTCAGGCGCTGCAAGCCGGCCTCGCGCGCCTGCTCGATGGCCGCCAGCAGCAGACGCCGGCCCAGGCCGCGCTCTTGCCATTCGTCCTCCACCGCGAGGCTGGTGATCTCGGCGACGCCAGGCTCGCGGGGCGTCAGCGTCAGTACGCCACGGACGGAGTCCGCCTCGTTCAACGCCAGCAGGCGGGAGTCAGGCAGGTAGCTCTCGATCTGTTCGCGGCTGGGATCGGCCTTGAGCAACAGCGACCAGGGCGCCTGCTCGGGCGAGAGTTCGACAAGGGACAGGTCCGGGAAGAAATTCACCATGATTCGTCTACCAAAGAGTCAGTGGGGAAAGGGGGTTTAGCCTCCCGAGCCCCTCGATGCAAGCCTTTTGCTCCACGCCGGAAATGCATCGGGCCCGGCAAGCCGGGCCCGATGGCAGTCCCTGAACAGGCTCAGGTGTAGAGGTCGCGGCGGCTCCAGGGCACCTCGTGGCCGCCGTCGGCGTGCGGCTTGCTGGCGAGGATCTGGTGCAGGTTGATCCAGCCTTTCTTGAAGCCATAGGCGCAACCGGCGAGGTAAAGCCGCCAGATGCGCAGGGCCTGCTCGGGCACCAGTTTGGCTGCCTCGGCCAATTTCGCCTCGAGATTGGCACTCCAGAAATCCAGGGTGCGCGCGTAATGCAGTCGAAGGCCTTCGACATCGACGACTTCGAGCCCCGTCTCGCTCATCCGCGCGACAGCCAGAGACAGGTGCGGCAGCTCGCCATGGGGGAACACGTAGCGGTCGATGAAGTCCCCGGCGCCGCGCCCGACCGGCCGCCCCTCCGTATCGCTGGAGGTGATGCCGTGGTTCATCACCAGCCCGCCCGGACGGACGGCTTCGTACAGATGCTGGAAATAGAGGCCGAGGTTGGCATGGCCGACATGCTCGAACATGCCGACGCTGACCACCTTGTCGTAGCGGCCATCGCGCGGCAGGTCCCGATAGTCCAGCAACTCCAGCGTCACCTTGCCTTCCAGGCCGTCGGCCTTGACCCGCTCGCGGCCCAGCTTGAGCTGCTCTTCGCTCAAGGTGATGCCGTGCACCTGCGCGCCGAATTCACGGGCGGCCAGGCGCGCCAGCCCGCCCCAGCCGCAGCCGACATCGAGCAGCTTCTCACCCGGTTTCAGGCGCAGCTTGCGGCACAGGTGGCGCAGCTTGGCCAGCTGGGCCGTGGCGAGGTCTTCGTTGCCGGTCTCGTAGTAGGCGCAGGAGTAGACCATCTCCGGGTCGAGCCAGAGCTGGTAAAACGCGTTGGACAGGTCGTAGTGGTAATGGATGGCTTCGGCGTCCGTCGCCTTGTCGTGACTTTCGCGCACATAATCGGCGTCGCCGTCGTCATCGCCCAGCGCCGCACTCAAGGCGTCGGCGGTAGCGATCACTTCGCCGATCGGCCCCTCGATGTCCATGCGGTTCTCGACGTAGGCACGACCGAGCATATCGAGGCTGGGATGGGTGATCTCGGTCAGCAACGTGGGATCGCGAACCACGAGAGTTACCTGCGGGTCGGGGCCCAGGTCGAACGCCTGGGCCTCGCCGATGCGGATGCGCAGCGGCAACTGCAGGGACAGCAACTCAGAGGGCAGATTGGCTTTCATGCAAACCTCCTGGTCACAGGGCTGAAAAACTATAGACCAGCTACTCCATAGTCTTCCCCTATGGCCCGGTCCGCAAAAAACTATCGGGCTCCGGCCCGCCGATACCTCTGCAGTGGAGTCCGGCGAACCCCAGGGCGTTCCAAAAAAGAATGCGCCGAACGATAGCTCGCTACGCAAGCGTAGCAGTCGCTGTGTCGATCATCATTGCCAGCCCTGAGATAGAGCCTTTCCCGGTCAGCAAGGATGACACCGGCGTGACAGTTCGTCGCTCCATTGCACTACACTGACGCCCCTCCGCATGCATTCCGGCCGGAGGACCTCTGCCGTCCAAGGGGGCTGTCTTGACTACCTTCTCCGCGCCGCGTCCAGCGGTCCGCACCGTGCTGGTGGGACTGATGCTGGCGATCTTCCTCGGTGCGCTCGACCAGACCATCGTCGCCGTGTCCCTGCCGGCGATTTCCGCAGGCTTCGGCGATTTCGACCTGCTGGCCTGGGTCATCTCCGGCTACATGGTGGCGATGACCATCTCCATGCCGATCTACGGCAAGCTCGGCGACCTCTACGGCCGCCGCGTGCTGATGCTCTTCGCCATCGGCCTGTTCACCTTCGCCTCGCTGCTCTGCGGCGCGGCCCAGAGCATGGAGCAGCTGGTGCTCGCCCGCGTCCTGCAGGGCATCGGCGCCGGCGGCATGATGTCGGTGAGCCAGGCGATCATCGGCGATATCGTCCCGCCGCGCGAACGCGGCCGCTACCAGGGCTATTTCAGCAGCATGTACGCGGTGGCGAGCATCGCCGGCCCGGTGCTGGGCGGGCTGCTCACCGAGTACCTGTCGTGGCGCTGGGTGTTCCTGATCAACCTGCCGGTGGGCCTGGTCGCCCTCGCGGTGTCGCGCCAGACCCTGCGCGGCCTGCCAGTGCCGGGGCGCAAGCCGGTGATCGACTACCTCGGCACGATGCTGATGATCGCCGGCCTGGGCAGCCTGCTGCTGGCGATCACGGAGGTTGGCCAGGGCGCGCGCTGGAACGACCCACAGATGCTCGCGCTGTTCACTGCCGCGCTGCTGCTGATCGCCTTGTTCGTCATGCAGGAGCGGCGCGCGCCGGAACCGCTGGTGCCGATGCACCTGTTCGGCATTCGCGCCGCCACGCTGAGCTGGCTGATCAGTTTCTTCGCCAGCTTCCAGGTGATCTCGCTGTCGGTGCTGGTGCCGCTGCGCTTCCAGTCGGTGACCGGCGCCGGCGCAGACAGCGCCGCGCTGCACCTGCTGCCGCTGGCCATGGGCGTGCCGATCGGCGCGTACTGTTGCGGCCGGTTGACGGCGATCATCGGCCGCTACAAGCCGCAGATCGTCGGTGGCGCGCTGCTGATGCCGCTGGCGATTGCGGGCCTGGCGCTGACGCCACCGAGCGCGTACTGGCTCTCGGGCATCTGCATGCTGCTCACCGGCATCGCCGCCGGCACGCAGTTCCCCACCAGCCTGGTGGCGGCGCAAAGTGCGGTGGAGATGAAGCACCTGGGCGTAGCCACCAGCAACATCACCTTGTTCCGCTCACTGGGCGGCGCGGTGGGGATTGCCCTGATGTCCGCGCTGCTGCTGGCAATGCTGCAACCATTGGCGGGCGAGGCGGATCACGGGTTGTCGGCCAGCGCGCTGCTGGCCAGCCTGAGCGGCGAGGGCCATGAGGAACAGCGGCAGGCGTTGGACGGGGTCTTCGGGCACCTGTTCCTGGTCAACGCCGGCTTCGGCGCCCTGGCCCTGCTGATTGCGTTGTCGCTGCCCGACCATGCCTTGCGTGGCCGGGGCAACGACTAGCGAAGTGCGCGGGGTCAGTCCTCGTCGTTGAGGTAGCTGACCTTGCGCAGGTCCGGCAGCAGCAGGCAGACCAGCAGCGCCACACCGCACATGGCCGAGACGTAGAGGTAGAACACCTCTTCCATGCCCATGCTCTTCAGGCCCAGCGCGGCGTATTCGGCCGAGCCGCCGAAGATCGCGTTGCCCACCGCGTAGGAGAGGCCCACACCTAGCGCGCGAATCTGCGGCGGGAACATCTCCGCCTTGATCAGGCCGCTGATCGAGGTGTACAGGCTGACGATGGCCATTGCCAGGATGATCAGGCCGAACGCGGCATATGGGCTGCTGACGGTCTTCAGCGCCGTGAGAATCGGCCAGGTGCACAGCATCCCCAGAGCGCCGAACCAGAGCATCGAGGTCTTGCGCCCGATGCGGTCGGACAGCGCGCCGAACAGCGGCTGCATGCACATGTAGCAGAACAGCGCGAAGGTCATGACGCCGCTGGCCACCTTCGGGTCCATCCCGGCGGTGTTCACCAGGTATTTCTGCATGTAGGTGGTGAAGGTGTAGAAGATCAGCGAGCCGCCGGCGGTGAAGCCGAGCACGGTGAAGAAGGCGCGCTTGTGGTGGGCGAACAGTTCGGTGAGCGTGCCCGACTCCTTGCGCTTGAGGTTGGATTCCTTGGCCGTCTCGTTCAGCGAGCGGCGCAGGTAGAAGGCAATCACCGCGGTGATGGCGCCGACCACGAAGGGAATCCGCCAGCCCCACTCGCGCAGCTCCTCGGTGGTCAGCAGCTGCTGCAGGATCACCACCACCAGCACGGCCAGCAACTGGCCGCCGATCAGGGTCACGTACTGGAACGAAGCGAAGAAGCCGCGCTGGCCCTTCAGCGCCACTTCGCTCATGTAGGTCGCGCTGGTGCCGTACTCGCCGCCCACTGAGAGGCCCTGGAACAGCCGCGCAAGCAGCAGCAGCGCGGGCGCCGCCACGCCGATGGTGGCGTAGGTCGGCATGACTGCGATTGCCAGCGAACCGCCGCACATCATCAGCACCGAAATCATCATCGCGGTCTTGCGGCCCTTCTTGTCGGCGATGCGGCCGAACAGCCAGCCACCGATCGGGCGCATCAGGAAGCCTGCAGCGAACACCCCGGCGGTGTTGAGCAACTGCACCGTCGGATCGTCCGACGGAAAGAAGGCATGGGCGAAGTACAGCGCGGTGAAGGCGTAGACGTAGAAGTCGAACCACTCCACCAGGTTGCCCGACGAGGCGCCGACGATGGCCAGGATGCGCGAGCGGCGCTCGTGGGCGGAATACTGCGGTGCGGCAGGTGTGTTCATGGGGATTCTCTTGTCAGTTATCGCTCTTGCGGGTCCTTGCGACGTCGATGTCCATGGACGGAAATCCCTCTGCCGCCCCGTATCTGCATCTGACCCCAACGACGGGATTTTTCGCCGACACATTCGGAAACAGTATAGACACCTCCGATAGCCGGCTAACGAATTCCGCGGATTTCCCCCGCCTTTCGGTTCGAATATCGGACAGTTGTGAACGAGCGTTTGTCGTTTCCGATTGACCGGCCAGTAGCCAGCTTCTATCGTTGGCCCGCTCCCGGCCCTGCGGGAGACTTGTCAGGTACCCCTCGCAGGGCAGGAGCCCGACCTTGTCCACAAGACAAGGTCGATTTCCATTCCCCTCGTGTAGCGGCTCAAGCCGCCTGGCCTCGGTGCCCCGTCCACACCCCCGGACGTGCAGGCACCGGGGGAATGTTGATCCCCTTCCCTTTGAACCCCGTGTCCCATAAACGAAAAAAGGCCCCCGAAGGGACCTCTTTGTCGTCACGCCTGAGCGCGCCTGTTCCAGCCTCTAATGCTCATTCCACCGTCACGGATTTCGCGAGATTACGCGGCTGGTCGACGTCAGTGCCCTTGAGCACGGCAACGTAGTAGGACAGCAGCTGCAGCGGCACGGTGTAGAGGATAGGCGCAAGGCAATCGTGGATCGCCGGCATGCCCACCACATGGGTGCCTTCGCCATTGGCGATGCCGCTGCCGCCTTCGGCGAAGACCACCAGTTCGCCGCCACGGGCGCGGACCTCCTGCAGGTTGGACTTGAGCTTCTCCAGCAGTTCGTTGTTCGGCGCCACGGTGACTACCGGCATGTCGGCGTCGACCAGCGCCAGCGGGCCGTGCTTGAGCTCGCCGGCCGGATACGCCTCGGCGTGGATGTAGGAGATTTCCTTGAGCTTCAGCGCGCCTTCCATCGCCACCGGGTACTGCGCGCCACGGCCCAGGAACAGGGTGTGGTGCTTCTCGGCGAACAGCTCGCTGACCTTCTCCACCACCTTGTCCATTGCCAGGGCTTCTTCCAGGTGCGTCGGCAGGCGGCGCAGCTCGTTCACCAGCTCCGCCTCCACACCGTCGCCCAGGCGCTTCTGCACCTGGCCGATGCCGAGGGTCAGCAGCAGCAGGGCGACCAACTGGGTGGTGAAGGCCTTGGTGGACGCCACGCCGATTTCCGGGCCGGCATTGGTCAGCAGGGTCATGTCCGACTCGCGCACCAGCGAGCTGGTGGCGACGTTGCAGATCGCCAGGCTGGAGAGGAAGCCCAGCTCCTTGGCGTAGCGCAGCGCGGCCAGGGTATCGGCAGTCTCGCCGGACTGGGAAATGGTGACGAACAGCGAGTCCGGGTGCACCGCGACCTTGCGGTAGCGGAATTCGCTGGCGACCTCGACCTGGCAGGGAATGCCGGTCAGGCTCTCCAGCCAGTAACGGGCGACCATGCCGGCGTGGTAGCTGGTGCCGCAGGCGACGATCTGCACGGTGCGCACCTTGGCCAGCAGCTCGCGGGCCTGCGGGCCGAAGTTGTCCACCAGCACCTGCCCGCTGCCCAGGCGGCCTTCGAGGGTGCGCTGCACCACCGCCGGCTGCTCGTGGATCTCCTTGAGCATGAAGTGGCGGTAGCCACCCTTGTCGGCTGCCTCGGCGCCTTCGTGGTAGCGCACTTCCTCTCGCTGCACCGGGTTGCCGTTAACGTCCCACAGTTGCAGGCCGTCGCGGCGGATTTCAGCAATGTCGCCCTCTTCCAGATAGATGAAGCGGTCGGTGACCTGGCGCAGCGCCAACTGGTCGGAGGCGAGGAAGTTCTCGCCGTGGCCCAGGCCCACCACCAGCGGGCTGCCACTGCGGGCGGCGAGGATACGATCGGGCTGCTTGCTGCTGATCACCGCCAGGCCATAGGCGCCGTGCAGTTCCTTGACCACAGCCTTGAGCGCGACGGTCAGGTCGCCCAGTTCGCCCAGGCGCAGGTGCAGCAGGTGGGCGATGACCTCGGTGTCGGTCTGCGAGGTGAAGACGTAGCCACGCGCCTTGAGCATTTCGCGCAGGGGTTCGAAGTTCTCGATGATGCCGTTGTGCACCACCGCCACTTCGCCATGGGAGAAGTGCGGGTGGGCGTTGGCCTCGGTGGGCGCGCCGTGGGTCGCCCAGCGGGTATGGGCAATGCCCAGACGGCCGAGCAGCGGCTGCTCCTCGATGGCCAGTTCGAGGCTGGAAACCTTGCCTGCGCGACGCCGGCGATCCAGCGCGCCGCTGTTATCGATCACCGCCACACCGGCGCTGTCGTAACCGCGGTACTCCAGGCGCTTGAGGCCTTCGACGAGGATCGGGGTGATATTGCGCTCGGCGATGGCGCCTACGATTCCACACATGGCTTGGGTCTCCTGTCAGTCTTCGCAGCGCGCGCGGATCACTTTCACGCCGCGCGTCTGGATCAGTTCGAACGCTTCATCGCTCAGGCGTTCGTCGGTAATCAGGGTCTGGACGCTGCTCCAGGGCAGCTCCAGGTTGGGAATGCGCCGGCCCAGCTTGTCGGCCTCGGCCATGACGATCACCTCGCGGGCGACCTCGGCCATGACCCGGCTCAGGCCCAGCAGTTCGTTGAAGGTCGTGGTACCGCGCTCGATGTCCAGCCCGGTGGCGCCGATGAACAACTGATCGAAATCGTAGGAGCGCAGCACCTGTTCGGCCACCTGGCCCTGGAACGACTCAGAGTGCGGGTCCCAGGTGCCGCCGGTCATCAGCAGTACCGGCTCGCGCTCCAGTTCGCGCAGGGCATTGGCCACGCTCAGGGAGTTGGTCATCACCACCAGGCCGGGCTTGCGGCCCAGTTCCGGGATCAGCGCGGCGGTGGTGCTGCCGCTGTCGATGATGATCCGCGCGTGCTCGCGGATGCAGGCAGCCGCGGCGCGGCCGATGGCCTGCTTGTAGCGCGACAGCGGCTGGCTCGGCTCGGCGATCAGTTCATGGGGCATCGGCACCGCTCCACCGTAGCGGCGCAGCAGCAGGCCGTTGCCTTCCAGGGCAGCCAGGTCCTTGCGGATGGTCACCTCGGAGGTGGCGAAGCGGCGCGCGAGATCGTCCACGCTGACCTCGCCCTGTTCGGCAAGCAGCGCCAGGATGTCATGGCGGCGTTGGGGAGTATTGCGTTTCGACATGAACGATTAAGTTTCGATTAGAAAGATAAGCGTGCGAATCAAAACTCAAGTTCTTTCGTTCGTCAAGAATTTCCGGGACGAAAGGAAGCGAGCTTCTGTATGAGCGGACTTCGTCCGCGAGGCTGCCGGCAGCGGCGTGGGTCGCGAGCAGGCCTGCTCCTACAGGAAGCGCCGTGGGCTCAATCGACTTCGAGGCGATTGCGCCCACCGCGCTTGGCGCGGTACAGCGCCTGGTCGGCACGCTCGAACACCGCTTCGGCGCGTTCGCCGTCGCGGAAGGCGGTCAGTCCCGCCGAGCAGGTGATGCTCAGGCGCTCGCCCTTGAAGTGGAACGGGCAGGCCTCGATGGCACCGCGCAGCACGTCGAGCAGTTGCTGCCCGCCCGCCAGCGGTGTGGCCGGCAGCAGCACGACGAACTCTTCGCCGCCGTAGCGGGCGATGAAGTCGGTCTTGCGCACACGCTTGGCCAGTTCGTTGGCGATGATCTTCAGTACCTTGTCGCCGGCCAGGTGGCCGAAGTCGTCGTTGATGCGTTTGAAATGGTCGACATCGATCACCGCCAGCAGCAGGTCGCCGCCGTGGCGCTGCCAGCGCGAAACTTCCAGCTCCAGGCGCTCGGTGAGGGCGGCGCGGTTGGGCAGGCCGGTCAAGGGGTCGGTCATGGCCTTCTGGCGCTGGTCCTCGATGTTCGCCTGGAAAGTGCGGGCTTCCTCTTCCATGCTGGCGACGCGGGTCACCAGCGACTGGATGCGCTCGCCCACTTCGCGTTCACGGACCTCGCGCTCCTCGCGGAAGCGGTCCATGGTGCCGACCAGACCCTGCAGGCGCGACTCGACGTTGCGCTTGAGGCCCTCCAGGTCGGTGGCCTCCAGCACGCTTTCCTTCAGGCCGCTGACCTGCTCGCGCAGGGTGTCGTCCAGCGCGCGCGCGCTGGAACGGGTGCCGCTATGGTTTTCCTGCACCGCCTGCAGGCCGTCGAGAAAGGCCCCCAGGCGGTCGTTGAGCTGATGCAGGTAGCCTTCGAACTCGCGCTGACCGCTGTCGTTGAGTGAGAGGACCAGCACGCCGAGATCGTCCAGCACCGGCACCAGTTCGTACCAGTTGAGGCTGCCATGGATGCGCGAACGCAGGGCCTCGGCCTGGATCTGCTGGGCGGCCGGCAGGTGCATTTCATCAAGCAGCCGCAGCAGGCTCGCCTCGATGTGCGGCGCCACGGCGCTGTAACCGGGCTCCGGGCGCGGCGGCAGGGCGTAGGGATCATTCGCCTGCTGCGCGTCCTCGCGCGTACCGAACAGGCCGGGCGGGAGCGGCAGGCTGTCCAGCAGCGCCGGTTCATCGCGGCCGGCCGGTTCTACGGTCGAAGCCAGGCCGGGCACCGTCGTTGGCGATTCTGCAGGCGCGACCGGCGAAGGCTCAGCAACGGGCTTTGCAGTCACGGCCGGGACCACCGCTTCCGCCGGGGTCGCGATGGGCGCAGCCACCGCTTCAACCGCAGCGGACTCGGCCAGTGCGGGTGCGGCTGACGGCGATGAGACAGGCGACGGCTCCGCTTCCGGTTCCGCGCCGAGCGCGGCAGCCGCCGCAGCGGCAGGCTTGGCGCGCGGCGCTTCGGGCGCTTGCGCGTCATCACTGTCTCGGCTGCCGAACAACCGCTGGAGGAAGCCGGGGCGCTGCTCGCCGCCGCCATCGCCAAAATGGTCCAGCACCTGGCGCTGCAGGCGGCTCAGCTCGCTCAGCAGCGCCGGCAGCTCCCGGGAGGTGCTGGCGCGACTGGGGATGTCCTTGGCCAGGCGCTTGAGCGGCTTGCGCACATCACCCGGCATGTCCACGGTCAACAACTGCTGGGAAAGCTGACTCAAGGCGGCAATGTTCTGTTCGACGCGCTGCTGGCGGCGCTGCTCGGAGTCGAGTACGGCCTTCTCCAGCTGCGGGATCAGGCGCGACAGGCCGGCGTCCATGTCGTCGCGGCGCAGCACCTCGCGCAGCTCCTTCATGCAGGCATCCACCACCTTGTCGCTGCCTTCGGCAGCCAGGCTGCTGCGCACCAGGCCGCGGCGCAGCAGGTCGAGGCGGGCATCCCAGCGGCGCTCGAGCTTTTCCTGCTGCTCGAGGTTATCCAGGTATTTCTGCTTCCAGCGTTGGTCGTCGTCGCGACTCATTCAGGGGCCTCGCCGCGCAAGGCGAGCGACGAGGACGAACGCAGGGCATCCGGCAGGCGGATTTCCACGGCCACCGGCAGGTGGTCGGAAATCGGATGCGGGAGGACACTGACGCGCTCCAGCGCCAGCTCGGAACTGAGCAGTATGTGGTCCAGGCAGCGCTGCGGGCGCCAGCTGGGGAAAGTAGCCTCGACCTGCGGGGCGATCAGCTGGAGGTCGCGCAGCGGCGAGCTTTCCAGCAGGTCGGTGGCATGGGTGTTCATGTCACCCATCAGCACATGGTGGCGGTAGTCCTGCAGCAGTTCGCGGATGTAGGCCAGCTGCCGGGTGCGGGTCCGCGCGCCGAGTGCCAGGTGCATCATCACCACGGCCAGCGCGTCCTTGCCTTCGCCGAAGCGCATCAGGATCGCGCCGCGTCCGGGCGGGCCGGGCAGCGGATGGTCTTCCAGGGCGGTGGGCTGCAGACGGCTGAGCAGGCCGTTGCTGTGCTGGGCAATGCGCCCGAGATTGCGGTTGAGCTGCTGGTACCAGTAAGGGAAGGCACCGAGCTGGGCCAGGTGTTCGACCTGGTTGATGTTGCCGGAGCGGATGCTGCCGCCGTCGGCTTCCTGCAAGGCGACCACGTCGTAGTCGTGGAGCAGCTCGCCGATGCGCTGCAGGTTGCTGGCGCGTCCGGCGGCCGGCAGCAGGTGCTGCCAGCCGCGGGTCAGGTAGTGGCGGTACCTTTCGGTACTGATACCCACCTGGATATTGAAGCTGAGCAGGCGTAGCCGGCCGTCGTCGGGCAGGCCGGCGGGTGTGCCATGGGCGGCGTTCACCCGCGGGACACAGGCCCCTGCGACACGATCACGAGTCCGCCGGCGCAGCATCGTCGTCGGACCTTACTGAGCGGCCTTGGCGCTGGCGCGTTCCTTGGCGATCAGCTGGTCAGCCAGCTGCAGCGCCTCGTCCGGGCCACCGGCCGAGCCGATGTCGAAACGGTACTTGCCATTGACCACCAGGGTCGGCACGCCGCTGATCTGGTAGGCCATCGCCAGCTTCTTGGCCTTCTCGATCTGGCCCTTGATGGCGAAGGAGTTGTAGGTGCTGAGGAACTTGGCCTTGTCCACGCCCTGTTCGGCGACGAAGTCAGCCATTTCTTCCGGGGTGGTCAGGGCTTTCGGGTTGTTGTGCAGTTTCTCGAAGATCGAGTGGTGCACCTTGTTCTCCACACCCATGGATTCCAGGGTCAGGAACAGCTGGCCGTGGATGTTCCAGAGGCCGCCGAACATGGCCGGAAGGCGCACGAAGTGAACGTCGGCCGGCAGCTTCTCAATCCACGGGTTGATGGTCGGTTCGAACGCGTAGCAGTGCGGGCAACCGTACCAGAACAGCTCCACCACCTCGATCTTGCCGGGCTGCGAGACCGGGACGGCCTGGTTCAGCTCGGTGTAGTTCTTGCCCGCTTCGAAGTCGGCGGCGTTCGCGTTGACGGCGAACAGGCCGGCGAAGGCAAGAGCGGCGGTGAAAATCAGGTTACGCATGGTTCACTCCTTGGCTGAGCGGAACCGCCACGCTGTGCGAGGCGGGATGAAGCGGTTTGACCGTAGGGGCCAGACACGGTTCGAAGCATTGTAGTGGGGGCGGATGCAAAAAAGGGCAGCCGAAGCCACCCTTTTTTTCGAAGCAGTTTTCGTTCCGGCGTTTGCGCCGGAGGCTGCTTAGTGCAGGCCTTCGATGTAGCTGGAGATCGCGGCGATGTCCTTGTTGGACAGCTTGGCGGCGATGCTGCGCATGATCATGGCGTCGCCGTCGTTGGTGCGCTCGCCTTCGCGGAAGGCGGTCAGCTGCTTGGCAGTGTAAGCCGCGTGCTGGCCACCCAGGTGCGGGAAGCCGGCTTCGGCGTTGCCCTGGCCAGCCGGGTTGTGGCAACCGGTGCAGGCCGGCATGCCTTCGGCGAGCTTGCCGCCACGGAACAGGGCTTCGCCCTGGGCGACCAGCTTGGGATCGGCGGCGCCGACGCTGCCGTTCTGGCTGGAGAAGTAGGCGGCGATGTCTGCCAGGTCCTGATCGCTCAGGTTGGTCAGCAGGCCGGTCATTTCCAGCACGGTACGCTTGCCGTCCTTGATGTCGTGCATCTGCTTGAGCAGGTAACGCTCACCCTGCCCGGCCAGTTTCGGGAAGTTGGGCGCCATGCTGTTGCCATCGGCGCCGTGGCAGGCCCCACAGACAGCAGCTTTCGCCTGACCGGCCTTGGCATCGCCAGCGGCGTGCGCCACACCGACAAGACCCAGGGTCAACAGCAGACTCACGATCAATTTGTTCATCAGCTAATCCAATAACGGCTAAGGGTGAAAGAGTAAGGCCTGGGAGTTACTTCGACATCCACTGGATAATTGTCTGGTAATCCTCGGCGCTGCAGTCGGTGCACAGGCCGCGAGGCGGCATCGCGTTGAAACCGTTGGTCACGTGTTGCACCAGCGTGTCCATGCCCTTGTCCAGGCGTGGCTTCCAGGCGGCGGCGTCGCCCTTCTTCGGCGCCACTGGCAACTGACCATTGTGGCAGGCGCCACAGGCTCTGTTGAAAACGGCTTCCGGATCTTGGGCCGCCAGGGCGCTGGATGCCAGCGCGGCAACGATGGCTGCGAACAGCAGTTTCTTCATGATTAT
Source organism: Pseudomonas sp. DP-17 (assembly GCF_022380625.1). NCBI lineage: Bacteria > Pseudomonadati > Pseudomonadota > Gammaproteobacteria > Pseudomonadales > Pseudomonadaceae > Pseudomonas > Pseudomonas sp. DP-17. Next base: position 87,752 of record NZ_JAKSXG010000009.1, on the reverse strand, counting down.
CCTCATCGCAGGGAACATCCGCGTTCTTGTTTGCGCGGACTCCAACGTTCCCGTGTGGCTCGACCCTGGGGGATAAAGCGCACACAAAATCCGCGGCATTATATACTTCCGATGCCCAAACGGAAACGAAACCGCCCCCCGCGACACCGCGTCGCACCCGCTGCGAAGTCACTCATGTCCTCGAAGAACGCTACGAAAAACCCGATTCTCGGCCTCTGCCAACAGGCCACTTTCCTTATTTCCGCCGCCAAGGTGAACCAGTGCCCGGAAGACTCCGGCCTGGAAGTCGCCTTCGCCGGCCGCTCCAACGCGGGCAAGTCCAGCGCGCTGAATGCGCTGACCCACGCGAACCTCGCGCGCACCTCCAAGACCCCCGGCCGCACCCAGCTGCTGAACTTCTTCCGCCTGGATGACGAACGCCGCCTGGTCGACCTGCCCGGCTACGGCTACGCCAAGGTGCCGATTCCGCTGAAGCTGCACTGGCAGCAGCACCTGGAAGCTTATCTCTCCAGCCGCAATGCGCTAGCCGGCGTGGTGCTGCTGATGGATATCCGCCACCCGCTGACCGATTTCGACCGCCTGATGCTCGACTGGGCCCAGGCCAGCCAGCTGCCGATCCACGTGCTGCTGACCAAGGCCGACAAGCTGGCCTATGGCGCGGCGAAGAATGCGCTGCTCAAGACCCGCAAGGAAATCCTCGACGGCTGGGGCGATGTCGCCACCCTGCAGTTGTTCTCGGCACCCAAGCGCCAGGGCGTGGAAGAGGCGCAGCTGGTCCTGGCCGGCTGGCTGGGTCTGCTGGACGAGGAAGAAGAGGAGGCCGCCGAGGAGGCCTGAGGCCAAATCGCAGGCAAAAAAAACCCCGAGCTTCGTATGGGGAGGGGGAAGTTCGGGGTTTAAGTCCGGACCGCTAGGGCGGGGTCCAGTAATCTGCCAACACTAAACACTGCAAAGGAGCATCGAAGGGCTTCACCAGCCATTCACGAGTTCTGACTCGGCTCTTCGCGGGAAAGTTCAGCGGGTCACGGAAGATTTTTTCAGGCTCACGCCAAAGGACCCGAACAATCGTGCCAGGAGGCCCGGCACGCGGGCCCTCTGACCGTTCGTCCGGTCGTCAGTGCGCCTCGTCCCAGTTCGCCCCGACGCCCGCTTCGACGACCAGCGGTACGTCCAGCTGCGCCGCGCCGCTCATCAGCGGGCGGATGGCGTCACGGACCTGATCGACCAGGTCCTCGCGCACTTCCAGCACCAGTTCGTCGTGCACCTGGAGGATGACGCGGGCATCGATGCCGCTGTCCTGCAGCCAGTTATCCACAGCCACCATGGCGCGCTTCATGATGTCCGCGGCCGTACCCTGCATCGGTGCGTTGATCGCGGTGCGCTCCGCCGCCTTGCGCATGGCGCCGTTCTTCGAGGCAATCTCCGGGAGGTACAGGCGACGGCCGAACAGCGTCTCGACGAAGCCCTGCTCGGAAGCCTGGGCGCGGGTGCGCTCCATGTACGCCAGCACGCCCGGGTAGCGGGCGAAGTAGCGATCGATGTAGGCCTGGGCCTCCTTGCGGTCGACACCGATCTGCTTGGCGAGGCCGAAGGCGCTCATGCCGTAGATCAGGCCGAAGTTGATCGCCTTGGCGCTGCGGCGCTGGTCGCCCGTCACCTCGTCCAGCGGCACGCCGAAGACTTCGGCGGCGGTGGCACGGTGCACGTCGCGGTCGTGGCGGAAGGCGTCCAGCAGGCCTTCGTCCTTGGCCAGGTGAGCCATGATGCGCAGTTCGATCTGCGAGTAGTCCGCCGCCAGCAGCTTGTAGCCCTTGGGCGCGACAAAGGCCTGGCGGATGCGACGACCCTCGGCGGTACGGATCGGGATGTTCTGCAGGTTCGGGTCGCTGGAGGACAGCCGACCGGTTGCGGCCACCGCCTGGTGGTAACTGGTGTGAATGCGTCCGGTGCGCGGATTGATCTGCTCCGGCAGCTTGTCGGTGTAGGTGCTCTTGAGCTTGCTCATGGAGCGATACTGCATGATCACTTTGGGCAGCTCGTAGTCCTGCTCGGCCAACTCGGCAAGAACGTTCTCGGCCGTGGACGGCTGGCCAGTGGCGGTCTTGGAGAGCACCGGCAGGCCCAGCTTTTCATAAAGGATGGCGCCCAGTTGCTTGGGCGAGCCGAGGTTGAACTCCTCACCCGCCAGGTCATAGGCCTGGCGTTGCAACTCGACCATCTTCTCGCCCAGCTCGACGCTCTGCTTGCCGAGCAGGTTGGCATCGACCAGCGCGCCGTTGCGCTCGATACGCGCCAGCACCGGTACCAGCGGCATCTCGATCTCGGTGAGGACCCTGGCCAGCGACGGGATGGCCTCCAGCTTCTGCCACAGGGTCTGGTGCAGGCGCAGGGTAACGTCGGCATCCTCGGCGGCGTAGGGGCCGGCCTGTTCCAGGGCGATCTGGTCGAAGGTCAGCTGCTTGGCGCCCTTGCCGGCAATGTCCTCGTAACGGATGGTGCCGTGGCCGAGGTATTTCAGCGCCAGGCTGTCCATGTCGTGGCGGGTCGCGGTGGAGTCCAGCACGTAGGACTCGAGCATGGTGTCGAAGGCGATCCCCTGCACGGCGATGGGCGTCGAGGCGTTGGCCAGGACGTTCATGTCGTATTTGGCGTGCTGGCCGATCTTGCGCTTGTTCGGGTCTTCCAGCAGCGGCTTGAGCGCGCGCAGCACGGTGTCGCGGTCCAGCTGGGCGGGCACGCCCATATAGCTGTGGGCCAGAGGCACGTAGGCGGCCTCGCCTTCCTGCACGGCGAAGGAGACCCCCACCACCTGCGCCTGCTGGGCGTCGATGCTGGTGGTCTCGGTGTCGAAGGCGATCAGCTCGGCGGCTTCCAGCTTCTTCAGCCAGACATCGAATTCCGCCTGCTCAAGAACGGTGTCGTACTTCGCAGTGGCCTGGATGGACACGGTCTCGGCATCGCCGCCGCCCTCCTCCTTGGCCTCGCGCAGCAGGTCGTCCAGCCAGTTCTTGAATTCCAGTTCGCGATACAGGCCGATCAGCGCCTCGCGCTGCGGCTCGCCGGGGTGCAGCGCGTCAACTTCGACGTCCAGCTCGACGTCGGTCTTGATGGTCGCCAGTTCATAGGAGAGGAAGGCCATCGCGCGATGTTCCTCCAGCTTGGCCGGCAGGCCCTTGGCGCCGCGGATCGGCAGTTCGGGGACCTTGTCGAGGCTGGCATACAGCACGTCCAGGCCGCCGCCGACGCCCACCAGCAGGCCGAGCGCGGTCTTCTCGCCGACGCCGGGCACGCCGGGAATGTTGTCCACCTTGTCGCCCATCAGCGCGAGGTAATCGATGATCAGCTCAGGACCGACACCGAATTTCTCTTTTACGCCATCGGGGTCGAGCACGCTTCCGGTCATGGTGTTGACCAAAGTAATGTGCCCGTCGACCAGCTGCGCCATGTCCTTGTCGCCGGTGGAGATCACCACCGCGCGCCCCTGCGCCGCGCTGCGTCGGGCCAGGGTGCCGATCACGTCGTCCGCCTCTACGCCGTCCACGCACAAGAGCGGCAGGCCCAGCGCCCGCACGCTGGCGTGCAGCGGCTCGACCTGTACGCGCAGGTCATCCGGCATCGACGGGCGGTTGGCCTTGTACTCGGCAAACAACGCGTCGCGGAAGGTCGGCCCCTTGGCATCGAAGACCACCGCGAAGGGGCTGTCCGGGTATTGCTTGCGCAGGCTCTTGAGCATGTTCAGCACGCCCTTCACCGCGCCGGTGGGCATGCCGGTGGAGGTCATCAGCGGCGGCAGGGCATGGAAGGCGCGATACAGGTAGGACGAGCCGTCCACGAGGACGAGGGGTGCTTGGCTCATGAGGGGAATCAACCTTTTCAGAAGGGCTCGGGCTAAAATGTCCGTAGCCAATTCGACAAAGGGACAAGGTTATCATGCGTACGTTGAACCGCCTGTTGCTCGCCGCGCTGCTGGGCCTTGGCACGACCACCGTGTTGGCGGCGGACGATGCCCCGACGCCGGAACCGGATGTGACCATCCGCCAGGAAGGCGACAAGACCATCCAGGAATACCGCGTGAACGGCTTTCTCTATGCCATCAAGGTCATCCCCAAGCATGGCAAGCCGTACTTCCTGGTGCGCCAGGACGGCAGCGATGGCAATTTCATCCGCTCGGACCAGCCCGACAAGCTGATCCCGCAGTGGCAGATCTTCAGCTGGTAAACCCTCCCCTCCACGACGCTCCAGAGGATTGAGCATGTCGGTATTCACCCCTCTGGAACGTCCGGTCCTGGAAGATTTCCTCGCCCCCTACGGCCTCGGCCGCCTGCGCGACTTTCGCGGCATCGCCGAAGGTTCGGAGAACAGCAATTTCTTCGTCAGCCTCGAGCGCGGCGAATTCGTCCTGACCCTGGTGGAGCGCGGGCCGGTGCAGGAGATGCCGTTCTTCATCGAACTGCTGGACGTGCTGCACGAGGCCAACCTGCCGGTGCCCTATGCCTTGCGCACCAAGGATGGCGAGGCGTTGCGCCAGCTCGAAGGCAAGCCGGCGCTGCTGCAACCGCGCCTGGCCGGCCGCCACGAACGCTCGCCGAACAACCATCACTGCCAGGAAGTCGGCGACCTGCTGGCGCGCCTGCACCTCGCCACCCGCGAGCGGATCATCGAGCGTCCCAGCGACCGTGGCCTGAGCTGGATGCTGCATGAAGGCGAGGCGATGCAATCGCACCTGTCCGGCAACGCCGCGACCCTGCTGGGCGATGCCCTGGAGGAAATCGCCCGCCTGCTCGCCGAACAACCGGCCCTGCCCCGCGCCAACCTGCACGCCGACCTGTTCCGCGACAACGTGCTGTTCGACGGCCCGCACCTGGCGGGGGTGATCGACTTCTACAACGCCAGCTCCGGCTGGATGCTCTACGACCTGGCGATCACCGTGAACGACTGGTGCTCGACGGACGACGGCGCCCTCGATGGGCCGCGCGCCCGCGCCCTGCTGGCGGCCTATGCGGCCAAGCGGCCGTTCACCGCACTGGAGGCCGAGCTGTGGCCGGAGATGCTGCGGGTGGCGTGCGTGCGTTTCTGGCTGTCACGACTGATTGCGGCCGAGGCGTTTGCCGGGCAGGACGTGCTGATCCACGACCCGAGCGAATTCGAGCAGCGCCTGGCGCAGCGGCAGAGCGTGGGGATTCATCTGCCGTTCGCGTTGTGAAACCGGATTTGATCGCGACGCGGGATCTGTAGGGGCGAGCTTGTCGCTTCTACAAAAGAGCAACCCCGTGTGATGCGTGATTGAAGATCTGAATCGGAGCTGGCATCCCTGCCGGTGTTCCTTTGCTCAAGTTCAGCCCCGGCCTGGCCATCCATGGCCAGGCGTTCGCGGGGCGCCGCATGCGTCGCAGAGCCTCCCGCTCACCCGCACTTGCTATGCCCGCAGTTCAGACAGGTGGCGCAGCCATCCATCTGCACCACCGCCATGGTGTTGCACTTGCCGCACAACTGGGCGCCGGCGGGGAAGCCTTCGCCGGGTTCGGCCTTGTTGGTGCCCTGGGCGGCTTCGTAGGCGGCGCGCTTTTCGGCGAGGTACAGGCGCTGCTCCTCGTCCAGCTGCGGGCCTTCCATCAGGCCGATGGCGACCAGGTGACGCTCCACCACCGCGCCGATCTCGGCCACGATCGACGGCATATAGATGCCGCCGCGCTTGAGATAGCCGCCGCGCGGGTCGAACACCGCTTTCATCTCTTCCACCAGGAAGGTGCAGTCACCGCCCTTGCGGAACACCGCGGACATGATCCGGGTGAGCGCGACGATCCACTGGAAGTGGTCCATGTTCTTCGAATTGATGAAGATCTCGAAGGGCCGGCGCTGCTCGTACGGGGTGTCCGGGTTGAGCACCACGTCGTTGATGGTCACGTACAGCGCATGCTCGAACAGCGGCGACTTGATCTTGTAGGTGGCGCCCACCAGCAGCTCGGGGCGCTGCAGGGTTTCGTCCATCTTCACCACGGCGGCGGCCGCGGCGGCTTCCACGCGGGCCTTTTCCTCGGCCACGTCCACCACCTGGAAGCCTTTGATCTTCTGGTTGATCTTGACGCTCATAGCATTCTCCAGGGGTATCAGTACTTGCCGTAATAGCCTTCTTTCAGGGCGTCGAAGAGGTTGGCGGCGGTATGGATCTCGCCGTCGTACTCCACTTCCTCGTTGCCCTTGAGTTCCACCACGCTGCCATCTTCCAGTTCGAAGCGGTACAGCGTCTTCTCCAGGTCCGATTCCTTCACCAGCACGCCCTGGAAGGCCGCCGGGTTGAAGCGGAAGGTGGTGCAGCCTTTCAGGCCCTGGCGCCACGCGTAGAGGTAGATGTCCTTGAAGTCCTCGAACGGGTAGTCGGTGGGGACGTTGGCGGTCTTGGAGATCGACGAGTCGATCCACTTCTGCGCGGCGGCCTGGATGTCCACGTGCTGCTGCGGGGTGATGTCGTCGGCGGTGATGAAGTAGTCCGGCAGGCGGTGCTTCTCTTCCTCGGCGCCGGGTACGGCGTGGTTGTCCACCTGGTCGCGGTAGGCCAGCAGCTCGTAGCTGAAGACCGAGATCTTCTCCTTGGTCTTGCGCCCCGCGCGGATCAGGTTGCGCGAATAATGGTGGGCGAAGCTCGGCTCGATGCCGTTGGAGGCGTTGTTGGCCAGGCTCAGGCTGATGGTGCCGGTGGGCGCGATGGAGCTGTGGTGGGTGAAGCGCGCGCCGTGCTCGGCCAGTTCCTCGATCAGCTGCGGTGCATGCTCGGCGACACGCTGCATGTAGCGCGAGTACTTGGCATGCAGCACACGGCCCGCGACCTTGTCGCCGACCTTGATGCCGTCGGCCTTCATTTCCGGGCGCTTGCGCAGCATCTCGGCGGTGACTTCGTATTCCTTTACCAGGGCCGGCGCCGGACCTTTCTCGCGGGACAGCTCCAGCGCCACTTCCCAACCCACCAGGGCCATCTCGCGCGCCACTTCCTCGGTGAACACGCAGGCTTCCGCGCTGCCATAGCGCAGCTTGAGCAGGGTCAGCGCCGAGCCCAGGCCGAGGAAGCCCATGCCGTGGCGGCGTTTGCCGAGGATTTCCGCGCGCTGCTGTTCCAGCGGCAGGCCGTTGATCTCCACCACGTTGTCGAGCATGCGGGTGAACACCCGGACCACTTCGCGGTAGCGCTCCCAGTCGAAGCGTGCGTTGTCACCGAAGGCGTCGACCACGAAGCTGGTCAGGTTCACCGAGCCCAACAGGCAGGAACCGTAGGGCGGCAACGGCTGCTCGCCGCAGGGATTGGTGGCGCGGATCGCCTCGCACCACCAGTTGTTGTTCATCTCGTTGACCCGGTCGATGAGGATGAAGCCGGGCTCGGCGTAGTCATAGGTGGACACCATGATCATGTCCCACAGGTGCCGCGCCTTGACCCGCCCGTAGACCTTGCAGGCCACGCGGCCATCGTCGCCCACCAGGTAGTCGTCGTGCAGCGGCCAGTCGCGCCAGACCACTTCCTCGGGGTTCTTCAGGTCGACTTCGTCGCGTTCCTTCTGGTGGATCGGGAACACCAGCGGCCAGTCCTCGTCGTTCTCCACGGCGTTCATGAAGCCGTCGGTGATCAGCAGGCTGAGGTTGAACTGGCGCAGGCGGCCGTCTTCGCGCTTGGCGCGGATGAACTCGCGCACGTCCGGATGGCTGACGTCGAAAGTGCCCATCTGCGCGCCGCGCCGCCCACCGGCGGAGCTGACGGTGAAGCACATCTTGTCGTAGATATCCATGAACGACAGCGGCCCGCTGGTATGCGCGCCGGCACCGGAGACGTAGGCGCCGCGCGGGCGCAGGGTACTGAATTCGTAGCCGATGCCGCAGCCGGCCTTGAGCGTCAGCCCGGCCTCGTGGACCTTCTCCAGGATGTCGTCCATGGAGTCGCGGATGATCCCGGAGACGGTGCAGTTGATGGTCGAGGTGGCCGGCTTGTGCCCCTGGGCGCCGGCGTTGGAAATGATCCGTCCGGCCGGGATGGCACCGTTGCGCAGGGCCCAGAGGAAGCGCTCGTACCAGTGCTCGCGCAGGGCCTTGTTGGCCTCGACGTCGGCCAGGGCGCGGGCGACGCGCTGCCAGGTCTCGTCGACGCTGCCGTCGATGGGGTCTCCGCTCTTCTGCTTGAGGCGGTACTTGCTATCCCAGATGTCCTGCGAGGCAGGCTGCAGGGCGAGAACTCCTGAGTTGGCGCCGCGTTGGCGCGCATCGGTCTTGGCCATCCGGGAAATAACCTCCTGTCGGTTGGGTGGCAGGGCGCAATGGAGCGCGAGTAGACCCAATATGTAGGCATGAAAGACTGATCAGCATCAATATCTAGTGCCAGCCAGGCCCACCCTCAGACGATAGACGGTTGAACGGAAGCCGCAGGAAAAGAGCCATGCAGCCGACGACTGGCGAGGCGTTGGTCGCGAAAAGGAAGGAAATTTCAGGCGAGAGCGGTGCGACGATCAGGCGCGGCGATGGGCTTTCGCAGGAGGGGACTTCGTCCGCGATGTTGTCCGGCGCGAGGCGAACCTATCGCGGACGAAGTCCGTTCCTAGGCTCGGGGTTCAGAAACGCAGGACGGTTTAAGCGGAACGCCTTATCCGCCCTCCGAGGCCCGGCGGCGGATAACGCCCGAGGCGTTATTCGCCCACAATCCGGGAAACTCCGGCAGCAGCCCGATTCAGAGCTTCTCCAGGCACCCTGCGAACTCATCCGCCAGGTTGCCCAGCAGCTTCTCGTAACCCTGGGCATCCACCTTCACGCCCACGCCCAGGTCATCCAGCTCGGCCAGGCGCACCGGCAGGCCCTGGCTCAGGGTGTCGGCCAGGCGCGGGCGGATCGGCGGTTCGCTGAAGATGCAGGACGGGCCGGCCTTCTGCAGTTGCGCGCGCATGGCGGCCACGTGACGGGCGCCCGGCTGCACATCGGCGGACACGGCGAAGGCGCCGGCATGGCGCAGCCCATAGGCCTCCTCGAAGTAGTCGAAGGCCTCGTGGAAGACGAAGAATGGCTTGCCCTTGAGCGGGTCGATGCGCTGCTTCAGGCGGGCATCCAGGGTCTCCATGCGCTCATCGAAGGCCTTCAGGTTGGCCTGGTAGCGGCTGGCGTTGGCCGGGTCGGAGATGGCCAGGTCCTCCGCCATGCGCGCCGCGATCACCTGCGCATTGCCCGGCAAAAGCCACAAATGTGCGTCGATCATGCCGGGGCGGTGATCATGGTCGTGGCCCAGGTCATCGTGGTCATCGTCATGGTCCGGGTGGTTGGACTCGCTGAAGTTGGCGAACTTGCGCAGGTGCATGCCGGCCTGGTCCTGCAGGGCGACGCTCGGGCCCTTGCGGCTGTCCAGCACCTTGGGCAGGAAGTTCTCCAGGTCCGGGCCGACCCAGTAGAACAACTGCGCATCCCGCACACGGCGGATATCGGACGGGCGCAGCGAGTAGCTGTGCGGCGAGGCGCCCGGCGGCAGCAGCACGTCAGGCGTGCCCTCGCCGTCCTGGATGGCGGCGGCGATCAGTTGCAGTGGCTTGATGCTGGTCAGCACGCTGACCTCGGCACGCACGGGGAGGCTGAGCAGCAGCGCGCAGGCAGCGGTCAGCAGGGCGACGGGACGGAAGGACACGGCGGCACTCACACAGGGGAGACATGAAAGAGTAATATAATAACGTCTCTGACCCCGAGCGTCGCCGCGCATGTACAAGATCGCCCCCAAGACTCCCCTCGCCTGCCGTCCGCACGACCACGCCCACTGCGTGGCCAGCGCCCTGGCCGACGCCGATGCGCTGTGCGCGCGCCAGGGCGTGCGCCTGACCGAACTGCGCCGGCGCGTGCTGGAGCTGGTCTGGGCGAGCCACAAGCCGCTGGGCGCCTACGACATCCTCGCCGTATTGAGCGAGGAAGACGGCCGCAAGGCGGCGCCGCCAACGGTCTACCGCGCGCTGGATTTCCTCCTGGAAAACGGCCTGGTGCACCGCATCGCCTCGCTCAACGCCTTCATCGGCTGCGCCCACCCGGAGCACGCCCACGAAGGCCAGTTCCTGATCTGCCGTGCCTGCCATACCGCCATCGAGCTGGAGCAGCCGGCCATCAGCGAGGCCATCGTCAACGGCGCCAAGGGCGTCGGCTTCGCAGTGGAAACCCAGACCGTCGAGATCGTCGGCCTCTGCGGCGCCTGCGCCCCCGGCCAGCGGGAGGCGTGATGAGCGACGCCCTGATCCGCCTGCAAGGCGTCGGTGTCAGCTATGCCGGCCAGGCGGTGTTGCAGAACGTCGACCTGACCATCGCTCCCGGCGAGATCGTCACCCTGATCGGCCCCAACGGCGCCGGCAAGACGACCCTGGTGCGCAGCGTGCTCGGCCTGCTCAAGCCCGACACCGGCAGCGTCTGGCGGGCGCCCAAGCTGTCCATCGGCTACATGCCGCAGAAGCTCCACGTCGACCCGACCCTGCCGCTGACCGTCTTCCGTTTCCTGCGTCTCGTTCCCGGTGTGCAGCGCTCCCACGCGCTTGATGCACTGAAGGAGGTCGGTGCCGCCCACGTCATCGACAAGCCCTTGCAGAGCGTTTCCGGTGGTGAGCTACAGCGCGTGCTGCTGGCCCGCGCCCTGCTGCGCAAGCCGGAACTGCTGGTGCTCGACGAACCCGTGCAGGGCGTCGACGTCGCCGGGCAAGCCGAGCTGTACCGCCTGATCGGGCGCCTGCGCGACCGCCTCGGCTGCGGCGTGCTGATGGTTTCCCACGACCTGCACCTGGTGATGAGCGCCACCGACAAGGTGGTCTGCCTGAACCGCCACGTCTGCTGTTCCGGGCACCCGGCACAGGTCAGCGGCGACCCGGCCTTCGTCGAGCTGTTCGGCCAGGACGCCCGCAGCCTCGCGGTCTATCACCACCACCACGACCACTCCCACGACCTGCACGGCGAGGTGGTGAAACCCGCTTTCCCCGCCGGCACCCGCTTCACTCCGGTCCACCAGCACGGCCCCGACTGCAACCATGGCTGATTTCCTGCTCAACGCCCTCCTCGCCGGGCTGGCCCTGGCGGTGGTTGCCGGGCCCCTGGGTTCGTTCGTCGTCTGGCGACGCATGGCCTACTTTGGCGACACCCTGTCCCACGCCGCCCTGCTCGGCGTGGCCCTCGGCTTCCTGCTGGACGTCAGCCCGACACTGGCCGTGACCGTCGGCTGCGTACTGCTCGCCGTGCTGCTGGTCACCCTGCAGCAGCGCCAGCCACTGGCCGCCGATACCCTGCTCGGCATCCTCGCCCACAGCACACTGTCGCTGGGCCTGGTGACCCTGAGCTTCATGAAGGAAGTGCGCGTCGACCTGATGGCCTACCTGTTCGGCGACCTGCTCGCGGTCAGCCAGACCGACCTCCTGTGGATTGTCGCCGGCAGCGCCCTGGTGCTGGGGCTGATCTGCTGGCTGTGGCGGCCGCTGCTGGCGATCACCGTGCACGAGGAACTGGCGCGGGTCGAAGGCCTGCCGGTCACCGCTATCCGCCTGGCGCTGATGCTGCTGATCGCCATCGTCATCGCCGTGGCCATGAAGATCGTCGGCGTGCTGCTGATCACTTCGCTGCTGATCATCCCCGCCGCCGCCGCCCAGCGGCATGCGCGCAGCCCTGAACAAATGGCCTTCGGCGCGAGTCTGATCGGCCTGGTGGCGGTGTGCGCCGGGCTCTCGCTGTCCTGGTTCAAGGACACCCCCGCCGGTCCCTCCATAGTCGTCAGTGCGGCGGCCCTGTTCCTGCTGAGTTTTGTCCTGCCGCGCCGGACGGTGTAGAATTTGGCGATTTTTTGATCAAAAGAGACCCTGACGCATGAAGTCGTTCGTCATCCGCCTGTTCGCGCTGATGGCCATGGCGCTGGCCCTCGCGGCCTGCCAGAGCACCGCGACCACCCCTGCCCCCGGCAGCGCTTTCGAGACCGAGCTGGCCGCCGGCCGTCTGGAATCCGCGCAGCTCGCGCTGGGTTCCGAACAGGAAGACGCCACCCAGCTCGCCGAGCGCCGCAAGCGCCTGGCCGACGCGTACCTGGAGCGCAGCCGCGCAGCCCTGGCCCAGGGCGACGTCAACGGCGCCACCACCGCCCTGACCCGCGCCCGCTCGCTGATGCCCCGCGCGCCCGGCGTGGCCGCCGACGTGAGCGGCCTGCAGAAACCCGCCGCGCCAGCAGCCCCGGCCGCTCAGCCGACCTGCACGCCGTAAGCCCACGGGCGCCCGTTCGCGGCGCCCGTTATTTCCTTTTGTTCCGTGCTTAGCTGAACAAAGATTAATCAGCCATAAAAAAGCAGGTTAAAATGCGCAGTTTTGGCTGACCGCCTACGCTCGTTGCCTACGCCTGTTCATCCGACGGCTCCGGCAGCGAGCGGCGCCTCCCCGTACCCACAAGGTTCGCTAAGTGATCGAATTCCACGACGTCCACAAGACCTATCGCGTCGCCGGACGCGATATCCCGGCCCTGCAGCCGACCCGCCTGTCCATCGAGGGCGGCCAGGTGTTCGGCCTGATCGGCCATTCCGGCGCCGGTAAAAGTACCCTGCTGCGCCTGATCAACCGCCTGGAAGAGCCCAGCGGCGGACGCATCGTCATCGATGGCGAAGACATCACCGCCCTGGACGCCGACGGCCTGCGCCGCTTCCGCCAGCGCGTCGGGATGATCTTCCAGCACTTCAACCTGCTGGCCTCCAAGACCGTCGCCGACAACATCGCCATGCCGATGAAGCTCGCCGGCACCTTCAGCGCCGCCGAGATCACCGCGCGGGTGGACGAACTGCTCGAGCGCGTCGGCCTCAAGGACCACGCCCGCAAATACCCCGCGCAGCTCTCCGGCGGCCAGAAGCAGCGCGTCGGCATCGCCCGTGCTCTGGCCTGCCGACCGACCATCCTGCTCTGCGACGAAGCCACCAGCGCCCTCGACCCGCAGACCACCGGCCAGGTCCTGCAATTGCTGGCCCAGATCAACCGCGAGCTGAAGCTGACCATCGTCCTGATCACCCACGAGATGGACGTGATCCGCCGCGTCTGCGACCAGGTGGCGGTGATGGATGCCGGGCGCATCGTCGAGCAGGGCGAGGTCGCCGACGTGTTCCTCCATCCGCAGCACGACACCACCCGCCGCTTCGTCTTCGAGGCCGAGCGCGTCGACGAGGACGAGCAGCACGATGACTTCGCCCACGTGCCGGGCCGCATCCTGCGCCTGACCTTCCGTGGCGAGGCGACCTACGCGCCGCTGCTGGGCACCGTCGCGCGCCAGACCGGCGTGGACTACAGCATCCTTGCCGGGCGCATTGACCGCATCAAGGACCAGCCCTACGGCCAGCTCACCCTGTCCCTGGTGGGCGGTGACATCGAAGCCGCCCTGGCGCAGCTCAACGCTGCCGACGTCCATGTGGAGGTGCTGCGCGCATGAACGACTTCTTCGTGAACATCGACTGGTCGGAAATCCTCCAGGCCAGCCTCGACACCTTCTGGATGCTCGGCGGTTCGCTGCTGTTCACCGTCATCCTCGGCCTGCCGCTGGGCGTACTGCTGTTCCTCACCGGGCCCAAGCAGATGTTCGCCAACCGCGGCATCTACGGCGTGCTGGCGTTCATCGTCAACGTGCTGCGTTCGCTGCCGTTCATCATCCTGCTGATCGTGCTGATCCCGCTGACGGTGATCCTGGTGGGTACCTCGCTGGGCGTCGCCGGGGCCATCCCGCCGCTGGTGGTCGGTGCCACGCCGTTCTTCGCGCGACTGGTGGAAACCGCCCTGCGCGAGGTGGACAAGGGCATCATCGAAGCCACCCAGGCGATGGGCGCCAGCACCCGCCAGATCATCTGGAACGCCCTGCTGCCCGAAGCCCGTCCGGGCATCATCGCCGCCATCACCGTCACCGCCATCACCCTGGTGTCCTACACCGCGATGGCCGGCGTGGTCGGCGCCGGCGGCCTCGGCGACCTGGCGATCCGCTACGGCTACCAACGCTTCCAGGACGACGTGATGCTGCTCACCGTGGTGATGCTGGTGGTCCTCGTCCAGATCCTGCAGACCGTCGGCGACAAGCTGGTGGTCCACTACTCCCGCAAATAACCACAAGGCCCGCCGGACGCGGGCCGACCAAGGAGCCAAGCATGAAGAAACTGTTCGCCGCGTTCGCTGCCGCCGCCGTCATCGGCGCCCCGCTGGCCCAGGCCGCCGACAGCCTGACCGTTGCCGCCACCCCGGTGCCGCACGCCGAGATCCTCAACTTCGTCAAACCCATCCTGGCCAAGGAAGGTGTCGAGCTGAAAGTGAAGGAATTCACCGACTACGTGCAGCCCAACACCCAGGTCGCCGAGAAGCGCCTGGACGCCAACTTCTTCCAGCACCAGCCGTACCTGGATGAGTTCAACAAGACCAAGGGCACCAGCCTGATCGCCGTCACCGGCGTGCACATCGAGCCGCTGGGCGCCTACTCCACCAAGTTCAAGAAGCTCGAAGAGCTGCCCTCCGGCGCCACCGTGGTGATCCCCAACGACGCCACCAACGGCGGCCGCGCGCTGCTGCTGCTGGACAAGGCCGGGGTGATCAAGCTGAAGGACAACAAGTCCATCACCGCCACCCCGAAGGACATCGTCGAGAACCCGAAGAACATCAAGGTGCGTGAACTGGAAGCGGCCACCCTGCCGCGCGTGCTGACCCAGGTCGACCTCGCCCTGATCAACACCAACTACGCCCTGGAAGCCAAGCTGAACCCCACCAAGGACGCGCTGGCCATCGAAGGCGCCGACTCGCCCTACGTGAACATCCTGGTTGCCCGCCCGGACAACAAGGACAGCGCCGCCATGCAGAAGCTGGCCGCCGCCCTCCACAGTCCCGAGGTGAAGCAGTTCATCCTCGAGAAGTACAAGGGCGCCGTCGTCCCGGCCTTCTGATCGCCGCGAAGCTGACGCCCAAGAAAAGCCCGGTCGAATGACCGGGCTTTTTCGTTTCAACAACCTGGAAAGCCGCGCGCCAGGGCGCCTGCCCAAAAAATCGCCAACCTTCCCTGCATATTTTCCATGCCAGGAAGGCATCGGTTTTTTGCGAATTCACGCAAAGCCCCGAACGGCGTGGCCTACAGCGATTCGTTAAAAACACATAGCACTGAAAGTTATTTAAATAAGAGAAACAATCACTTCAAGAGCTAAGACGCTCCGCCAATCATGCAGGTCCGTTCCAAGCGCGCCTCAGAGCCGCGCAGACCTGCAAGGAGATCGTTCATGGCTCAAACCCAGCATGCCCTCGCGCCGGATGCTTTCCTGCGCCACGTGCCCGGCGGCGACCTGGTCGATCTCGGCCGCCCGCTGCGCCAGGCACTGGAGCTGGGCCGCCACGTGCCGGCAAAAGCCCGTGCGCTGAGCCGCCGCGAAGCCGTCCTGCTCGGTCTGTTCGCCCTGACGTTGCACGGCGCGGTGGTCTATTGGCTGAGCCAGCAGCCCACCCCGCAGTTGCCGGAAGTGCCGCCGCAGGTGCCGCCGATGACCATCGAATTCACCGCACCCACTCCGCCCGTGGTCGAACCGCCACCGCCCGAGCCGATTCCCGAGCCGGTGGTGCAGGAGCCGCCGCCCCCGGTAGTGGACGAGAACGCGGTGAAACCGCCACCGCCCAAGCCCATCTCTAAACCCAAGCCGAAACCGGTCGCCAAGCCCAAGCCCGTGCCCGTGCCCAAGCCGGTGGAGCAGCCCACGCCGCCCAAGGCCGAAACCCCGCCGCCGCAACCGGCACCACCCGCTCCGCCAGCGCCGGCTCCGGCCCCGCTGACGCCGCCCTCGGCCAACGCCGGCTACCTGAAGAACCCGGCGCCGGAATACCCGCCACTGGCCCAGCGCCGTGGTTGGGAAGGCACCGTGCTGCTGCGCGTGCATGTCCTCGCCAGCGGCAGCCCGAGCGAGATCCAGGTGCAGAAGAGCAGCGGCCGCGACGCCCTCGACGATGCCGCGGTGCGCGCGGTGAAACGCTGGAGCTTCGTCCCCGCCAAGCGCGGCGACGTAGCCCAGGACGGCTGGGTCAGCGTACCCATCGATTTCAAATTGCATTGATTCAACTTGCCCCGATCAGCCGCACGAGAAACGCGGAAGGAGAACACCCATGAGTCTGCCCCTGAACCCCCTGGAATCCGTCGAAGGCGCAGTCATCTGGCTGCTGGTCGGCTTCTCCGTCGTCACCTGGGCCCTGGCCCTGGTGAAAGGCGTCCAGTTCACCCGCCAGAAGTCCCAGGACAAGCGCTTCCAGAAGCAGTTCTGGAGCGCCACCAGCCTCGAATCGGCCGGTGACCAGGCCGCCGGCAAGCCCGGCGCCGGCGCGCGTGTCGCCCAGGCCGGTTTCGCCGCCATCCAGGTCCAGGACAATGGTCAGCCGGACCTGGCCCAATCGATCAACCACCAGGACCGCCTCGAGCGTGCCCTGCGCCAGCAGATCCAGCGCGAGCGCCGCTCCCTGGAATCGGGCCTGGCGGTGCTCGCCTCGATCGGTTCCACCTCGCCCTTCATCGGCCTGTTCGGCACCGTGTGGGGCATCATGGAAGCGCTCAAGGGCATCAGCGCAGCCGGTTCAGCGAGCCTGGAAACCGTCGCCGGCCCGATCGGCAGCGCGCTGATCGCCACCGGCGTGGGTATCGCCGTCGCCGTACCGGCGGTGCTGGTCTACAACTACTTCCTCCGCCGCCTGAAGCTCACCGCGGCCGACCTCGACGACTTCGCCCACGACTTCTACAGCCTCGCGCAGAAGAGCGCCTTCCGCGTCGTCACCCTGCCCACCGCCGCGCGCAAACCGGCTGCCGGCGCCAGCGTGAAGGAGGCGAGCTGACATGGCCTTCTCGACCCAGGACAGCGACGAGGTTCTCTCCGAGATCAACGTGACCCCGCTGGTGGACGTGATGCTGGTGCTGCTGGTGGTGTTCATCGTCACCGCGCCGCTGCTGACCAACGCCATTCCGATCAACCTGCCCAAGACCGAGGCGGTCGCCCCGCCGGAGCAGAAGGACCCGCTGGTGGTGAGCATCGACGGCGCCGGCAAGTGGTTCATCAACAAGGACGAAATTCAGCCAGAACTCCTGCAGGGCAACCTGCAGGCCGCCAAGGCGAAAGACGCCGAGGTGCGCGTGCAGCTGCAGGCCGACGAGAACGTGAACTACGGCCAGGTGGCCAAGGCCATGGCCTCCATCGAGAAGGCGGGGATTACCAAGCTGGCGGTGATCACCGCGCGCTGAGGCACCTGTAAGACACCTGAAACAGAGCGGGTGTAGAAAGGGACCTCCACAACGTACCGAGCTTCAAGGCCGCTCTCCCAATACTCAGGCAGGGGTGAGCGGCCTTTTTTTATCCGCACACTACGCGCCCCCACGCCGATATTTCCCGCTCCTGCGCCCAGTCGGCACACAGGCGTGAAGCAGCCGTTCGTCGTCATCCCCGCTCCGGCAATAAACCTATGCCTTTCAGGCCCTTCCGTGGCCGCCGCAGTTCTACTAAGTTGATGACAGTCAGGAGACCTGAGGGGTACCGCATGACATCGTCTCCCGCTTCGGAAGGCCCGTTCTATCCGCCGACACTGGGGGTGCCGGAACGCTTCACACCACAACAGCTGCGCGCCTCGCTCGACATCACCATGAGCGAACACGGCGCCGGTCCCGTGTGGCTGTTCGCCTACGGCTCGCTGATCTGGCGCCCGGAATTCCCGGTGGCCGAGGCGCGCCGTGCGAGGGTGCATGGCTACCACCGCGGGCTGTACCTGTGGTCCCTCACCCACCGCGGCACCCCGGAAGCGCCGGGCCTGGTGCTCGGCCTGGATCGTGGCGGCTCCTGCGCCGGCTTCGCCTTCCGCCTGCCCGACGACAACCTCGACGCCAACCTCTATGCGCTCTGGGAACGGGAGATGCCCTACGCCTCCTACCGCCCGGAATGGCTGAATTGCCGCCTCGACGATGGCACCCGCGTGCGCGCCCTGGGCTTCGTCCTCGAACGCCACCTGCCCAGCTACGCCGGCTCCCTGCCGGACAACATCGTCGAGCACGTCCTGGCCAGCGCCCAGGGCCACTTCGGCACCACCCGCGACTATGTCGAGCAGACTGCCAAGGCGCTGCGCGAATACGCCATGCCCGACCTCAACCTGGAAGGCATACTGGCGCGCTGCTGCCCGCTGCGCCGGGTGCAGGACTAAGCGCTTATAGCCGTTTGCTTAGTTGTGATACTGCATAAGCAAAGAATTTCTTATTCCTTAACGTATATTAAAACCCTCCCTAGAATGTCTTCCCATGACGATTCGAGAGGGCCGATCCATGCGCAATGAACGCATCCGCTACCTGATCGTGCCGGGCTGGCACGGTTCCGACGACGCCCACTGGCAGAGCCACTGGCAGCGCGCCCTGCCGAACGCCGCGCGGGTGCAGCAGCAGGACTGGATCACCCCGCAGCACAACGACTGGGTCGCCGAACTGGACCGCGAGATCCGCCGCGAACCGGGCCACGTGGTGCTGATCGCCCACAGCCTGGGTTGCGTCACCGTCGCCTCCTGGGCGGCTCGCGCCGACCGCCGCCCCCTGGCACAGGTCGCCGGTGCCCTGCTGGTCGCCCCGGCCGACGTGGAGCGGGAAACCTGCCACGAAGCCCTGCGCAACTTTGCCCCCATCGCCACGCAGACGCTGCCCTTTCCCGCCGTGCTGGTGGGGTCGGACAACGACGCCGCCTGCAGCCCGCAGCGCGCGCTGATCCTCGGCCGTGCCTGGGGCAGCGAGACGGTGATCCTGCCCTCCGCCGGGCACATCAACGTGAAATCCGGCCACGGCGCCTGGGAATCGGGCTACCGTCATCTGTATCGCCTGCAGTACCTGATCGACCAGCAATCGCGCCAGCGCGCCTGATCCAACCCACAGCGGCGTTCGGTGTGACGTCCGCGCCTATCCCAACGCGGCGCGGATTCGGCTAGGGTGAGGCATAGCCCCACGCCGGAGACCGCCATGCCACCGTTGCACGACCTGTCCGCCGTCGAACTGCTGGCCCTGTATCGCTCGCACCAGCTGTCCCCCGTCGAGTACCTGGAGCACCTGATCGCCCATATCGACCGCTGGGAGCCGCAGCTCTGCGCGCTCTTCGCCTTCGACCCGCAGCGGGCGATGGAGCAGGCGCGACGCTCCGAGGCGCGGTGGATTCGCTGCGCGCCCTGCGGCGAGCTGGATGGCGTGCCGGTGACCATCAAGGAGCTGATCGCCACCCGTGGCGACCCGATTCCCCAGGGCAGCGCCGCCACCGTGCTGCAACCTTCCGCCGGCGATGCACCACCCGCCGCGCGGATGTTCGAGGCCGGCGCGATCCTGCTGGGCAAGACCACGGTGCCGGACTTCGGCATGCTGTCCTCCGGGCTCTCCAGCTTCCACGAACTGGCGCGCAACCCCTGGGACCTGCGCATGAATCCCGGCGGCTCCAGCGCCGGCGCCGCCTCGGCCGCCGCCGCTGGCTACGGGCCGCTGCACATCGGTACCGACATCGGCGGCTCGGTGCGCCTGCCGGCGGGCTGGTGCGGCCTGGTCGGTTTCAAGCCGAGCTTCGGGCGCATTCCCATCGACCCTTACTACACCGGGCGCTGCGCCGGCCCCATGACCCGTACCCTGGATGATGCGGCGTTGATGATGAAGCACCTGGCCCGCCCGGACTGGCGCGACGCCACGTCCCTGCCGCCGGCGGACCTGGACTGGCACATCGAGCCGTTGGATGTGCAGGGCCTGCGCATCGGCCTGCAACTCGATCCGGGTTGCGGCCTGCAACCGGAGCCGGAAGTCCGTGCCGCCGTCGAGGCGGTTGCCCGGCGCTTCGCCAACGCAGGCGCGGAGATAGTCGAAGTGCAACCGATCCTCGACCGCGAGCTGCTCGACGGCCTCGACAAGTTCTGGCGCGCACGCCTCTGGGCCGAGCTGGAAAACCTGCCGCGCGAGCGCCAGGCCAAGGTCCTGCCCTACATCTACCAATGGGCCGAAGGCGGCGCCTCGGTCAGCGGGGCCGACGCGGTGCGCGGCTACAACCGCACTTTCGACATGCGTCGACGGGCAGCCGAGCAGTTCCACGAAGTAGACTTCCTGCTCTCGCCGACCAACCAGGTCGCCGCTTTCCCGGCCGAATGGGCCTCGCCCACCAACGACCCGGCGCTGCCCTTCGAGCACATCGGCTTCACCGTACCCTGGAACATGTCCGAGCAACCGGCACTCTCGATCAACTGCGGGTTCACCAGCGCGGGCATGCCCATCGGCCTGCAGATCGTTGGCCCGCGCTTCGCCGACATCGATGTGCTGCGCTTGGGAAAAGCCTACGAACACTGGCGCGGCCCCATTCACAACTGGCCACAGCCGCCGGGAGCCAACTAGGCTCAAGCCCACCGCCGACCACAAGGACTCGATCGCGCGCCCATGCAGTACTCCGCCTACATCGCCCATTTCCTGGTGGTCATCCAGCTGCTGGGGATCATCGCGGCCCTCCACGCCGTGCTCAGCGTGCGCACCGCCCAGGGCGCCATCGCCTGGGCGACCTCACTGGTGTTCATGCCGCTGCTGACGCTGGTGCCTTACCTCGTCTTCGGCCGCAGCCGCTTCGACGCCTATATCGGCGCGCGCCGGCAGGCCAACGAGGAAATGCATGTGGCTGCCGCCGAGCTGGACTGGCGGCCCTGGGTGGAGGAGGCCCTCGCCGCCCGCCAGTACCACGCCTACAAATCGCTCAAGGCCATGGTTGGCCTGGCGCGCATGCCGACGCTGGCGAACAACAAGGTTCGCCTGCTGGTGAACGGCAAGGCCTCCTTCGACGCGATGTTCGAGGCGATCGCCAGCGCGCGGAAAGTCATCCTGGTGCAGTTCTTCATCATCCGCGACGACGCCCTCGGCCAGCGCCTCGCGCAACTGCTGATGGAGCGCGCCGCCAACGGCGTGGATGTGTTCCTGCTGTATGACGGCATCGGCAGCCATGCCTTGTCGCGGCGCTACGTCGAACGCCTGCGCCAGGGTGGCGTGCAGGTGCACGCCTTCAGCACCGGCAGCGGGATGATCAACCGTTTCCAGGTGAACTTCCGCAACCACCGCAAGATCGTGGTGGTCGATGGCGTGCGCGGCTTCGTCGGCGGGCACAACGTCGGCGTCGAATACCTGGGCGAGAAACCACCGCTGGCGCCCTGGCGCGACACCCACATCGAACTGCACGGCCCCGCCGTGGCATGCCTGCAGGAATGCTTCGCCGAAGACTGGTTCTGGGCCACCCACGCGCTGCCGACGCTGATCCTGCCCGATGGCTACGACGACGCCGGGATGCTCTGCCAGGTGGTGCCCAGCGGCCCGGCGGACACCCAGGAAACCTGCTCGCTGTTCTTCGTCGAGTCGATCAACGCGGCGGTGGAGCGGGTGTGGATCACCACGCCGTACTTCGTCCCGGACGAAGCCGTCGCCGCCGCCCTGCGCCTGGCGGTGCTGCGCGGCGTCGACGTGCGCATCCTGCTGCCCTCGCGGCCGGACCACAAGACGGTCTACGCCGCATCCAGCCTTTATGCCCTGGACGCCGTGCGCGCCGGCGTACGGGTGTTCCGCTACCAGCCGGGGTTCCTGCACCAGAAGGTGGTGCTGATCGACCACGACAGCGCCGCTGTGGGTAGCGCCAACCTGGACAACCGCTCCTTCCGCCTGAACTTCGAGATCATGGTGATCACCGTCGACGAAGGCTTCGCCCGCGACGTGGAAAGCATGCTGGAAGAGGACTTCGCCCAGTCGGTGGAGATGACCCTGGACGACCGCAAGCGCGTGCATCGCCTGCAGCAACTGGGCATGCGGGTGGCGCGGCTGGTGTCGCCGATTCTCTGAAGGTTTGGAGTAGGGTTTTGCCCTCTCCCTAGCCCTCTCCCTGAAGGGAGAGGGCTAGGGAGAGGGTGCCTGCCCACACGCCAGAAGCGACAGGCATACGCTGCCCAAAAGAAAACGCCCGGTACACTCGCGTGAACCGGGCGTTTCTTTTCTCTAGCGCGAGGTCATCAGGCTGGCGCGGAGGTGCGGATCAGGTGGTCGAAGGCGGAGAGCGACGCCTTGGCGCCTTCGCCGACCGCGATCACGATCTGCTTGTACGGAACGGTGGTCACGTCACCGGCGGCGAAGATGCCCGGCAGCGAAGTCTCGCCGCGAGCGTCGACGATGATCTCGCCACGCGAGGTCAGCTCGATGGTGCCCTTGAGCCATTCGCTGTTGGGCAGCAGGCCGATCTGCACGAAGATGCCTTCCAGGTCGATGGACTTGAACTCTTCCGAGTTGCGGTCCTTGTAGACCAGGCCGGTGACCTTCTGGCCATCGCCTTTCACTTCGCTGGTCAGCGCACTGGTGATCACGTCCACGTTCGGCAGGCTGAACAGCTTGCGTTGCAGTACGGCATCGGCGCGCAGCTTGCTGTCGAACTCCAGCAGGGTCACGTGAGACACGATGCCGGCCAGGTCGATAGCTGCCTCGACCCCGGAGTTGCCGCCGCCGATCACCGCCACACGCTTGCCCTTGAACAGCGGGCCGTCGCAGTGCGGGCAGAAGCACACACCCTTGGCCTTGTATTCCTTCTCGCCCGGCACACCCATTTCGCGCCAGCGGGCGCCGGTGGCGAGGATCACGGACTTGGCCTTCAGGCTGCCGCCGCCCTCGAACTGCACTTCGTGCAGGCCGCCGGCAGTCTTCGCCGGAATCAGGGCGCTGGCGCGCTGCAGGTTCATGATGTCGACGTCGTAGTGCTTGACGTGCTCTTCCAGCTGACGTGCCAGTTTCGGGCCTTCGGTCTCGGTCACCGAGATGAAGTTCTCGATGGCCATGGTGTCCAGCACCTGGCCGCCGAAGCGCTCGGCCGCCACGCCGGTGCGGATGCCCTTGCGAGCGGCGTAGATGGCCGCCGCGGCGCCGGCCGGGCCGCCGCCGACGACGAGCACGTCGAACTCTTCTTTCGCCGACAGCTTCTCGGCTTCGCGGGCAGCGGCGCCGGTGTCGATCTTGGCGAGGATTTCTTCCACGCCCATGCGGCCCTGGCCGAACACTTCACCGTTGAGGTAGATGCTCGGTACCGCCATCACCTGGCGGCGCTCGACTTCCTCCTGGAACAGCGCGCCATCGATAGCGACGTGGCGGATGTTCGGGTTGAGCACGGCCATCAGGTTCAGCGCCTGGACGACGTCCGGGCAGTTCTGGCAGGACAACGAGAAGTAGGTTTCGAACTCGAAGGAACCCTGGATGCCCTTGATCTGCTCGATCACGTCGGCTTCGAGCTTGGACGGATGGCCGCCGACCTGCAGCAGCGCCAGCACCAGGGAGGTGAATTCGTGGCCCATGGGGATGCCGGCGAAAGCCAGGCCGATGTTCGCCCCGGGGCGGTTCAGCGCGAAGGACGGCTTGCGGGCGTCGCTGCCATCTTCACGCAGGGTGATCTTGTCGGTCAGGCCGACGATTTCGTGCAGCAGCTCGCTCATCTCGCGGGATTTGTCGCTGTCATCGAGGGACGCGACGATCTCGAACGGCTGCTGGACCTTTTCCAGGTAGGCCTTCAACTGGGTTTTAAGCGTGGCGTCCAACATGATTCAAATCCTCGGAATTTGAGCAAAGGGGTTCCCCGGCAGGCTATTGAGCCCACCCTACGCACGCTTTTGGCTTTGGTAGGGAGGATGCCGGTAGGCATCCTCGGGGTGTTGCAAAACGGTGGGGAAGCGAGTCGAGCGAGTGCCCGGAGGTGGCGCGGCGGGAGCCGCCGCGCAACCGCTTCCCGGTCGCTCTTAGATCTTGCCGACCAGGTCCAGGGACGGAGCCAGGGTCTTCTCGCCTTCTTTCCACTTGGCCGGGCAGACTTCGCCCGGGTGAGCGGCGGTGTACTGGGCAGCTTTGAGCTTGCGCAGGGTCTCGCCGACGTCACGAGCGATCTCGTTGGAGTGGATTTCGACGGTCTTGATGATGCCTTCCGGGTTGATCACGAAGGTGCCGCGCAGGGCCAGGCCTTCTTCCGGAATGTGCACGCCGAAGGCGTTGGTCAGCTGGTGGGTCGGGTCGCCGATCAGCGGGAACTGGGCTTTGCCAACGGCCGGGGAAGTTTCGTGCCACACCTTGTGGGAGAAGTGGGTATCGGTGGTCACGATGTAGACCTCGGTACCGGCCTTCTGGAACTCGGCGTAGTTGTTGGCGGCGTCTTCGATCTCGGTCGGGCAGTTGAAGGTGAAGGCTGCCGGCATGAAGATCAGAACGGACCACTTGCCCTTGAGGGATTCTTCGGTGACTTCGATGAACTTGCCGTTATGGAAAGCGTTGACCTTGAACGGTTGAACGGGGGTGTTGATCAGGGACATTAGGCAATTCCTCAATGAGAGTTTGTCGTTTAATCGAGTGGTCGATCGGTTGAAATTCGACAGGGGCAAGATTATCGCCTGATGACAGAAAAGGCCCATTGATTTAGGGCATCACGAATATTGAGTATCTCTATCGAGATATCTATAAAAGGAAGAAGTTTCCTATCAAGCGGAGCGCGCCATC
Source organism: Pseudomonas sp. DP-17 (assembly GCF_022380625.1). NCBI lineage: Bacteria > Pseudomonadati > Pseudomonadota > Gammaproteobacteria > Pseudomonadales > Pseudomonadaceae > Pseudomonas > Pseudomonas sp. DP-17. Next base: position 63,229 of record NZ_JAKSXG010000009.1, on the reverse strand, counting down.
CTGCGCATGGAAAACGCCTTCGAGGCCTCTGCCCCGGGGCTTGTCGACCTTTTCCCCAACCCACTGGAAGGCGCAGGACTTCCACCTTCGCCCGAAATGGCCGCCAGGACAACGCCAGTTGCGACGTACGGCGCTGAAAGGATTGTCGGCTCCGTCGATTTTCCTGCCTCAGTGGTCAAGGCTGCCCGCCCGCCTATGCTTGTGCCAGAGAGCCCATTGCCACGCGGCTCTCGCCGTCTACGGACAGCCTTCGCGGGGCGGCGCGACCGCACGCATGACGACGAGGACTCCCGATGATCCAGTTCCTGCTCGGCGACGAAACGGTCCAGGCCGACGGCTTCGCGCCCGAGACCAGTCTCCTCGACTTTCTGCGCATCCACCGCGCGCGCACCGGCACCAAGGAGGGCTGCGCCTCGGGCGACTGCGGCGCCTGCACCGTGGTGCTCGCCGAGCCGGTGGGCGAGGCGCTGCGCTATCGGGCGGTGAACGCCTGCATCACGCTGCTGGGCGCGGTCCACGGGCGCCAGGTGCTGACCGTGGAGCACCTCGGCGAGCCCGGTGCCCTGCACCCGGTACAGCGGGCGATGGTGGACTGCCACGCCTCGCAGTGCGGCTTCTGCACGCCGGGCATCGTCATGTCGCTGTTCGCCTGGCGCCACTCGCCGCCGCCGCATGACCGCGAGACGGCGCTCACTGCGCTCTCCGGCAACCTGTGCCGCTGCACCGGCTACCGACCGATCCTCGACGCCGCCACGCAGATCGCCGGACAGCCCTGCCACGACCACTTCGAGCAGAACACTGCCCTGACCGTGGCCCGTCTGCAGGAGATATCCACAGCCGGCTCGCTGCGCGATGGCGAGGCGCAGGCCTGGCTACCCGGTTCGCTGGCTGAACTGGACGAACTGCTAGAAAGTCGTCCGCAGGCACGATTGATCGCCGGCGGCACCGACCTGGCGCTGGAAGCCACGCAGAATCTCAAGGCCTTTCCGGCGCTGATCCACCTCGACCGCGTGAGCGAGTTGCAGCGCCTGGAAGTCCATGCCGAACACCTGCTGATCGGCGCAGCGAGGAGCTATACCGACTGCCTCGAAGCGCTGCAGGAATTCCCCGGCGTGGCCGCCCTGCTGGAACGCCTCGGCTCGTTGCAGATCCGCCAGCGCGGCACCCTGGGCGGCAACCTCGCCAACGCCTCGCCCATCGGCGACATGCCGCCGGTGCTGATGGCTCTGGACGCCCAGCTGCGCCTGCGCAAGGCGGGAAACGTACGCGAGGCTCCCATCGATGGCTTCTTCACCGGCTACCGCCAGACTGTGCTGCAACCCGGCGAGTACATCGAAGGCGTGCTGGTTCCACGTCTTCGCAGCCACCAACGGTTCCGCGTCGACAAGGTATCCAAGCGCCGCGACGACGATATTTCCGCCGTTTGCCTGGCCCTGCGCCTGGACCTCGACGAGGCCGGCATAGTCACCGACGCGCGCCTGGCCTGCGGAGGCATGGCCGCCACGCCGCGGCGCGCAGCAAACACCGAAGCGGCGCTGCGCGGCAGGCCCTTCGACGCCGCCGCCGTGGCTGCCGCACAAGCGGCGATCCCGCAGGATTTCCAGCCCATCGACGACCTGCGCGCCAGCGCCGCCTATCGCCTGAAGGTGGCGCAGAACCTGTTGCAGCGCGCACTACTGGAATGGACCCAAAGCCCTGCGGAGGTGCGCCATGCGTAGCCTGCCACCGCTGGCCAGCAACGGCGTCGCGGTCGCCATCCACAGCGCGGGCAAGCCCCGCGAGCACGATAGCGCCGCGCTGCACGTGAGCGGCGCAGCACGCTATGTGGACGACCTGAAGGAACCGCGCGAACTGCTGCACGCCGCCGTCGGCGTCACCGAGGTTGCCTGCGGCGCCGTGCTCTCCCTCGACCTCGACGCCGTGCGCAGCGCGCCCGGCGTGGTGGCCGTGCTGACCCTGGACGATGTGCCCGGCCACACCGATATCGGCCCGGTCTTTCCCGGCGACCCGCTACTGGCCGGCGAGCGGGTGAAGTACCACGGGCAGGCGTTGTTCGCCGTCGCCGCGCAAAGCCTGATCCAGGCGCGGCGGGCGTTGCGCCTGGCCAAGGTCGGGTACGCGACGGAAGACCCGCTGATCGATCCACTCAGAGCCAAGGCCCAGGAACGCTTCGTGCGCCCGCCGCACCACATGCGCCGGGGCGATGCCGAGGCCGCGCTGGCCAGTGCACCGCACGTGCTGGAGGCCCGCCAGTTCATCGGCGGCCAGGAGCATTTCTACCTCGAAGGCCAGGCCTCGATGGCGCTGCCCAGCGATGACGGCGGCATGCTGGTGCACACTTCCAGCCAGCACCCCAGCGAAGTGCAGAAACTGGTCGCCGAGGTGCTGGCAATCCCGCTGGCCAAGGTCACCGTGGAAGTGCGGCGCATGGGCGGTGGCTTCGGTGGCAAGGAGACCCAGGCCGCACCCTTCGCCTGCCTCGCCGCGCTGCTGGCGCACAAGACCGGCCGTGCCGTGAAGCTGCGCCTGCCGCGTGCCGAGGACATGCGCCTGACCGGCAAACGCCACCCCTTCCACAACCGCTACCGCGTCGGCTTCGACGACGAGGGCCGGCTGCTCGCCGCACAGCTCGAACTGGTGGGTGACTGCGGCCATTCGCCGGACCTTTCCGACGCCATCGTCGACCGCGCGATGTTCCACGCCGACAACGCCTACTTCATCCCCGACGTGGCCATCTCCGGCTACCGCAGCTTCACCAACATCGTCTCGCACACGGCCTTCCGCGGCTTCGGCGGGCCGCAGGGCATGATGATCATCGAGCGCGCCATGGACGACATCGCCCGCGCCGTGGGCAAGGACCCGCTGGAGGTGCGCAAGCTCAACCTCTACGGAGGAATGGGCAGGGAACTGACGCCCTACCACCAGAAGGTCGAGCACAACCTGCTGGGAGAACTGATTGCGCGGCTGGAGCAAAGCAGCGACTACGCCACGCGTCGTTCAGCGATCCATGAATTCAACGCGCAAAGCCCGGTGCTGAAGCAGGGCCTGGCGCTGACGCCGGTGAAGTTCGGCATCTCCTTCACCGCGCAGCACCTCAACCAGGCCGGTGCGCTGGTCCACCTCTACACCGACGGCAGCATCCAGCTGAACCACGGCGGCACCGAAATGGGCCAAGGCCTGAATACCAAGGTCGCGCAGATTGTCGCCGAGGAGTTCCAGGTGCCGCTGGAGCGTGTGGTGATCACCGCCACGCGCACCGACAAGGTGCCCAACACCTCGCCCACCGCCGCCTCCAGCGGCACCGACCTGAACGGCATGGCCGCCCGCGATGCGGCGCGCACGCTGAAGAAGCGCCTGGTCGACTTCCTCGCCGAACGCGATGGCGTGAAGCCGCAGGAGATACGCTTCGAGCACGGCGGCGTGACGGTCGGGGCACAGCACCTGGGCTTCGCCGAGGTTATCCAGGCCGCCTATTTCGCGCGTATCCAGCTCTCCGCCACCGGTTTCTACCGCACGCCGAAAATCTTCTACGACCGTGAAAAGGGCCAGGGCCACCCGTTCTTCTACTTCGCGTATGGCGCGGCCGTGTCGGAGGTGGAAGTGGACACGCTGACCGGCGAATACCGTGTGCGGCGGGTGGACATCCTCCACGACGTCGGCCGCAGCGTGAACCCGGCCATCGACATCGGCCAGATCGAAGGCGGCTTCGTCCAGGGCATGGGTTGGCTGACCACCGAGGAGTTGCGCTGGGACGACACGGGCAAGCTGCTCACGGTGGGACCGGCGACCTACAAGATTCCGGCAGTGAGCGACGCACCGGAAGACTTCCGCGTGGCGCTGTTCGAGCGCCCCAACGAGGAGGACAGCGTGTACCTGTCCAAGGCCGTGGGCGAGCCGCCCTTCATGCTGGCGATCTCGGTGTGGTCGGCGCTGCGCGACGCCATCGCCAGCCTCGCGGATTACCGGCTGAGCCCCGACCTGGATACGCCGGCGACGCCGGAGCGGGTACTCTGGGCCTGTGAGGCAATGCGCCAGGAGGACCGAGCATGACCCGCAACTGGATGGGCGCCATCGCCCGCCTGCGCGACAGCGCCGAACCCTACGTGCTGGTCACCGTCATCGGCGTGCAGGGCTCCACGCCCCGCGAATCGGGCAGCAAGATGCTGGTCACCGCGGGGGAAGCCTTCGACACCATCGGCGGTGGCCATCTGGAATTCGCCGCCATCGAGCATGCGCGCCAGTTGCTGTTGGCGGGCAAGGACCAACAGGCGCTGGAGCACTTTCCCTTGGGCGCGCGTCTGGGTCAATGCTGTGGCGGACGCGCCAGCCTGCTGTTCGAATGCTTCGCCGCACGCGGCCCGCAGGTGGTGCTGTTCGGCGCCGGCCATGTGGGCCGTGCGCTCGCGCCGCTGCTGGCGGGGCTGCCACTGCGCCTGGAATGGGTGGACAGTCGTGCGGCCCAGTTTCCGCAGTCCGTTCCCGACGGTGTACGCATGCGTTTGCTGGAGGAGCCGGAAGATGCCGTGCACGAGGCGCCGCCGGGTAGCTACTTCCTGGTCATGACCCACAACCACCCGCTGGACTACGCCATCGCCGAGGCGGTACTCAAGCGCGGCGACGCCGGCTTCCTCGGCATGATCGGCTCGCGCACCAAGGCCCGGCGCTTCCAGATGAGGCTGGAGCAGCACGGTTACCCACAGGAGGTGATCGCGCAGATGCATTGCCCCATCGGCCTGTCCGAAGTGCCCGGCAAACGCCCCCTGGAAGTGGCCATCTCGGTGGCCGCCCAGGTCATCGCCCGTTACCACCAGGACGCCCCCGCCCGGCAGACGCGCGAAGGGGTGGAGTGGGCCGAGCTGTGCAGTGAAGGCTCGTGCAGCGACACACCGGAAATTTAAAAACCTGACCAGTGGGACAACAGTTTTTCCTGCCGCCGCCGATACACTCAACGACCCCGTCTCTTCGCCCGCCTCTGTCGGGCGTTTCGTTGTGCGTTCGGAGGAAAACAAGAAAATGCGCCTGCGAAGTATCCAGACCCAACTCATCCTCAGCATGGGCGCTGCCCTGCTCATCAGCCTGCTCATCGTCCTGGGCCTGTACGCCGTGCTGGTCAACCGCCTGAGCGAACGCTACCTGCTCGAGCAGGCGCTGCCGGCAAGCATCCAGGCGATCGCCAATGACTTCGAGAAACGCCTGACCGGCCCCATCACCGCAGCAGCCGGCATCGCCGACAACACGCTGGTGCAGGATTGGCTGGCCGCCGGTGAAAGCCCGGAGAAACTGGCCGAATTCACCCGCTACCTGGGTGGCATCCGCGCCTCGCAGAAGGCCTTTTCCGCCTTGATCACCTCCAACGCCAGCGGCGCCTATTACAGCGACAAGGGCAAGGAGCGCACGCTCAGCCGCAGCGATCCGAAGGACGGCTGGTATTTCCAGTTCATCGACAGCGGCAAGCCACGCATGTGGAACATCGACATCGACGGCAGCACTGGCGAACTGGCGTTGTTCATCGACCAGCGCGTGGAGCAGGGCGGCAAGCTGCTGGGCATCGCCGGCCTGGGCCTGGAGATGCGCGAACTGTCGACGCTGATCCGCGACTTCCGCTTCGGCCAATCCGGCCGCGTGTACCTGGTGAAGAACGACGGCCAGGTACAGATCCATCCCGACGCCTCGCTGCCCAAGGGGCGCAATCTTGGCGACCTGATCGGCGCCGGCGCCGCGAGCGCGCTGCTCGGCCAGCAGGGCTTCCACAGCGCCCGCTTCCAGCGCGACGGCGAGGATTACCTGGCCGCCAGCCTGCCGCTGCATGACCTGGGCTGGACCCTGGTGAGCGAGGTGCCGGAAGCGGAAATCTACGCCGACGCCCGCGAGGCGCTGGCCTTCTCCGGCCTTGCCGGGTCCCTGGTCGCCCTGCTCTGCCTGGCGCTGGTGGTGCTGATGGCGCGCAACCTGGCCCGGCCGATCCGCCAGGTCACCGGCGCGCTGCTGGAGATCGGCGGCGGTGGCGGCGACCTCACACGCCGCCTGGACGACAGCCGCGCCGACGAACTGGGCGACCTGGCGCGCGGCTTCAACCGCTTCCTCGAGGGCCAGCGCGCACTGATCGGCGCCGTGCTCGGCACCAGCCAGCAACTGCTGCGCACCGTCGGCGAAGTGGCGCAGGTGGTGGACAACACCGCCGACCGCGCCGGCCGCCAGCAGGAAATGACCGACATGGTCGCCACGGCGGTGAACGAGATGGGCAGCACGGTTCAGGAAATCGCGCGTAACGCCGAACAGGCGGCCAGCGCCTCGCAGCAGGCCCGCGAAGAGGCCGGCGAAGCACGGCGCGTGGTGGGCGGCTCGCTGCAGGTCGGCCAGCGCATGTCCGGGGAGATCGGCGAAGCGGCCGGCGCCGTGAGTGAGCTGGCCGGGCAGGTGGCAAGCATCGACCAGGTGCTGGCGGTGATCCGCGGCGTCTCCGAGCAGACCAACCTGCTTGCCCTCAACGCCGCCATCGAGGCGGCGCGCGCCGGTGAACTGGGCCGGGGCTTCGCCGTGGTGGCGGACGAGGTGCGGACGCTGGCCAGTCGCACCCAGGGCTCCACCGACGAAATCCTCGCGATCATCCAGCGCCTCAAAGACGGCGCCGAAGCAGCCGTGCGCTCAATGCATTCCAGCCAGCAGACCACCGGGCAAAGCCTGGCTGCCAGCGAGCAGGCCGGCGCCTCGCTGGGCGCCATTGCCGACCAGGTGGAGCGCATCAGCGATATCAACCACCAGGTCGCCACGGCCACCGAGGAACAATCGGCGGTCACCGAGGAGATCAACCGCAATGTGCAGGGCATTGCCGACCTCGCCCACGCCACCACCCGCGAAGTGCAGCACGGCCGCGAGCAGTGCCGCGAGTTGCGCAACCTGGCCGATGACCTGGCGCGGCAGATGGCGCAGTTCCGCCTTTGATCAGCTCTGGCACCGGCGTTTCGCCGGTGCCTTGTCCCCAGAGTTACCCACAGGCTTCCCAAGCGAAGCGGCTGCCTTTTCGCCATGGCTGGTGGGCGGTGACGGCCGATCAGCGCACGAGGTGTCTCGCCGGCGAGACACCTTGCCCACAAGTTGCCCACAGATTGTCCAGAGACTTGCCCCCAGTCCTTCGGTCATTGCCCGCGCATTCACTGAAAAGTCCGAGCCCAGGCGCTGCAAGGCCTGCATCAATCCGATGAATAACTCACCGAAGGGTCAGAAGTGGAGCCTGAGGATATTTTGAGGAAATTTCACCCACACCTTTTCCACAGCTTGTTCATATTTTGCTCAACAGACTCACGGCCAATTGATCAGAAAATGAGCGACGCGCTGAAGCCTGCGGAGCACCTGGGCAGGAGAAGTCCGGCCACAGGTTATCCACAGGCGGTTCCACGAGGTTTGGGGGGAAGAATCAGGCGTCCAGCCGTTGCGCCTGCACGCGACCCCGGCTGAGGTCGCCCAGCAGCTTCTGCAGCGGCTCGACCTGGGTGGTTGGCAGGTTCAGCGTCATGCGCACGCCTTCCGCGCCAAAGGATTCGTCTTCGACGCTGGCGCCGAGCGTCAGCACCCGTGCCTTGAACAGCGCGTGTTCGGCGAAGCTGCAATCGAACGCCAGCCGGCTGCTGGGCACCAGTTCGATGCGTTCGGCGTCCTGCAGGCATTTCGCTGCGCAGCCGCCATAGGCGCGGGCCAGGCCACCGGTGCCAAGCTTGATGCCACCGAACCAGCGGCTGACCACGACCACCACGCGGTCCATGTCCTGCCCCTCGATGGCGACCAGCATGGGACGGCCGGCAGTGCCGCCGGGCTCGCCGTCGTCGCTGAAGCGGTACTGGCTGCCCAGCTTCCAGGCCCAGCAGTTGTGCCCTGCGCTGGGGTCGCGGTGTGCAGCGAGAAAGGCCTGGGCCTCGGTCTCGCTGGCGATGGGCGCGGCGACACAGTAGAAACGGCTCTTGCGGATGTCTTCCTGGTAAACCGCGGGGCCGGCGAGGGTGAAACTCATGCCGGAGTCGGCGGCGGCGTCAGCCCGCAACCCTTGAGGATGATGCGGATGAGGTTGTCGCTGGCCTCGCTGAAGTCCTGCTTGGACAGGCGCTTGCGGCCAGTGACGAAGCCGATCTGGGTGGCGAAATCGGCGTAGTGCTGGGTGCTGCTCCAGATCAGGAAGATCAGGTTCACCGGGTCCACCGCGTCCATCTTGCCGGCGTCGATCCAGGCCTGGAACACCGCGGCGCGGCCGGCGAACCAGCTGCGGTAGTCCTGGCTGAAATGTTCGGACAGGCATTCGCCCCCGCTGATGATTTCCATGGCGAAGACCCGCGAGGCCTGCGGGTAACGGCGGGAGAATTCCATCTTGGCGCGGATGTAGGTGGCCAGCGCAACGGCCGGGTCATCGTCCACGGTCAGGTGGTTGAAGGTGCTGTCCCACAGTTCGAGGATGTTGCTCAGCACCGCCACGTACAGCCCCAGCTTGTTGCTGAAGTAGTAATGCAGGTTGGCCTTGGGCAGGCCGACGCGCTGGGCGATGGTGTTCATGCTGGTGCCCTTGAAGCCGTGGCGGGCGAACTCCTCCTCGGCGGCGGCGAGGATGGCTTCCTCGTTCTTCTGGCGAATGCGACCGGCGGGCTTTTCGCCGTTGGGCGCCGTATGGGCGGGTACCTGAAGGGTCATGCGGGATGTCCGTGCATTGAGCGGTGGCGCTGCATGGATAACCCAGGCGGGTAGCGGGATTCAAGCACGATGCGTGAAAAAGGGCAGGAACCGGGTTCGCCAGGCGATCCGGCTCCCGCCCCCCTCACAACAGCCCCCGGAAGTGGGACGGGGGCAAGGCATCACTTGGTGGTGCCGGTGGTGCCGGAGCTGTGGTGGCCACCGCCGCCGCCGTGGTTGCCGATGGCAACGCCGGCAGCCACGACGGCGGCGCCGATGCCGACAGCCTCACCGACGGTCAGCTGGCCGTACAGCGGAGTGGCCAGGCCCATGCCGGAGCAGGTCGGCGGGAGCGGAACGATGGCGCCGGCCCGATCCTTGTCGTCCTTGTCGGCGGCATTCGCGGCCTGTGCCTGATCCTTCTGGTCCTTGGTGCCACCGCCCCACAGCGGAGCGCAGTCGTTGGTGGCGACCACGGCCTTCTCTTCCTTTTTCGGCTCCTCTTTCACGGGTGCCGGCTGGGAACGGGTGATGACATCCTGATAGAAGCCCCCCGCGTGGGTCTCATCGTGAACTTCGGTCGACGGAATGCTGTGGTGCCCGAGGGGCGCCGCCAGCACCGGGGTGCCCAGGCTCGCGGCGATGGCCGCGATCAACAGTTTCTTCATGGCTCACATCTCCTAGGTGAAGCAAAAGAGATGCAAAGCTAGAGGCGGCCAAGGGTTCGGCCAATGGGCAGGGAGCCGGATAGACTGTCGGCAATTTCCGAAAGATTTGCCGACATTGTCATCAGCTCACGAAATTGCCGTACGAAGCCTGAAACGACCGACCCCGCCAGGTGGCGGGGTCGGTGGTGAACATCAGAAGTGGTACTTGACCAGCGCGCTGACGGTGTTCTGGTCGGTGGTGAAGTACTGCGAATCCTTGATGCCGTACTTGTCGGACCAGTAGTCGTATTCGATACCCACGTACAGGTGCTTCGCCTCGTAACCCAGGGACTTGCCCAGGTCGTACTTGACCTGCGGGTTGAAGTGCAGGTTGGCGTGGTAGTCCGACTGGTTGCGGTGGCTGGAGCTGGCATCCTTGTTGTTCACGACCCAGTCCATGAAGCCGTCGAACAGGATGTCGGAATTGCCCACCGGGATGGTGATGGCCCAGGCCGGGGTGATCTGCCAGGCGCCGGACGGCACGCGGTTGCCGTCGGGCTTGCGGTAGTAGAAGTTCAGCTGGAAGTAATCGAAGCCCGGCAGCGCCAGGTCGAAGCCCGGGCCGACCAGGTAGGACTCGACGTCGCCTTCGCCAAACTCGTAGGTGGTTGCCAGCAACACGTCCTTGACCGGGCCGAAGGACAGGTCGGTGCCGGTGATCTTGCCGAACGACAGGCGCGGGCTGAACTCGCCGTAGTAGGTGTTCTTGCCGTTGGTGGCGCTTTCCTTGCCGTTGTAGTTGATCTGGTCGACGAAGAACCAGATGTCGCCCCAGGTCCAGGCGCTCGCACTCTCGAAGGTGAAGGTCTGCTGGATCGGCGGGTCTACCTTGAAGTTCTTGCCCCACAGGTAGGTCAGGCTTTCGTTGTGCCAGATCAGCGGGCCATCGTTGACGGCCGGGGCCGGGGTCAGGTCTTCACCGCCAGCCATGGCCTGCCCGGCCGCGAGCAGCCCGCCGGCGAGCAGCAGGGATGCGAGAGTGCGAGTCATGCGTTGCTCCTAATCAGTGCAGTCGTGTTGCGTTTTTAATTGTCGGTGGAACCTGTCCGGTCGGTCAGGCCTGGCGAGGAAAAGCAAGATTGGCGCCAATCCTGACCAGATGTTCCACTTTTATGACGAACCCCTTGGGATCCGCTCCTTTGGCAGGTAAGACGCAGGTGCGCGGGCCGAGCCATTTCCTGACTCACAGGACAACTTCGCCTGTTTCGAGGGCATCAGCCCCAGCATCAAGCACTGGAATGGCGATCTCCGACCAGAAGATTGGATACATGACAAACATGGGTTGAAATGAATCAACACAAATTGTGTATACAACTCTCTTGTGGGAAATCTACACAACAGCTGTCGGAACACACCACGCGTTTTTCCGGGCGCGGATAATGCCAGACAAGCCCCTTCACCACACCTGTCAGAGTGACTCGGCCCGCTGGGCGGTCGCGCTGTCGGATGCATCCTTCAGGGCCCGAACGCCGTCGTTCGGGCCGGTAACGTCCTTCAACCAGCTTGAGGCGAAGGAGGCGGCCTGCCAGACTCCGATGCTCCAGCGATACTTTCCAAAGTTATGCCGATGAAAGGACAAGCCCCCGAACTGCAACGCCTGATCCCGGTACTCGACCGCCTGCCGCGGCCGGTCTATGCGCGTGCCGAGCGTTTGCGCGCGGGCTCCTGGACCAGCAAGCACCATCACGCCTGGGTGCAGTTGTCCTACGCCATCACCGGGGTGCTGGGTGTACACACGGCCGAAGGCAGCTTCTTCGCACCACCGCAGCGGGCAATCTGGATTCCGGCCTTCCTCGACCATGAAGTGGTGACCTCGACCCAGGCGGAAATGCGCAGCCTGTACATTCGCGATGACGCCTGCCGGTGGGCGCCGGATCGCTGCCGGGTGCTGGAGGTGACGCCGCTGGCGCGTGAGCTGATCAAGAGCTTCTGCGAGCTGCCGGTGGATTACCCACAGGGCGACAGCGCCGAATCACGCATGGTGGAAGTGCTGCTGGACCAGCTGCGCGACCTGCCGGAAGTCGCCTTCTCCCTGCCGATGCCGCAGGAGGGCCGCCTGCTGCAGTTGTGCCAGACGCTGATCGACCACCCGACCGACAGCCACACCCTGGGCGACTGGGCCCAGCGCATCGGCACCTCGGAGAAGACCCTGTCGCGACTGTTCCAGCGCGAGACCGGGATGACCTTCCGCCTGTGGCGCCAGCGCCAGCGCCTGCTCGCTTCCCTCGGCTCGCTCGAAGCCGGAGACAGTGTGACGGCGGCGGCGCTGGATTGCGGGTACGACTCCACCTCGGCGTATATCGCGTCGTTCAAGGGGTTGTTCGGGTTTACGCCGGGGGATTTGTTCCGCCAGAGGTAGTCTGTGCCGGCGGATGTCATTCGCGGACGGAGTCCGCTCCTACCCAAAGCCCACCCTCGCGTAGGAGCGGACTCCGTCCGCGATTGGCTGAATCCCGCACCGTGGCCCTTTTGTCGGCGCGAGCTTGCCCGCGAACCCTGCCCCGCAGCGGAGATTGTTCGCGAGCAAGCTCGCTCCTACAGGCAGCCCAGCAATCGGCGGATTTCCGCTCACCACCCTCCTCCATCGGCATTCCTTCGCCTGCCGGCACACCTCCCCTAAACGCTGAAACCCTTCTGCCACGCGGCTTCCGTGCATTGGCACGCTGCCTGCTATCGCCCTCGACACTGCGCCGCCCTCGCGGCGCGCCGGCGTGACGTTTCGAGCAGTCCGCACGCCTGACGACAACAACGACAAGAGGAATACCCATGGATAGCGCAAGCGCCGTCTCCGCTTCTGCCGCACCCCGCACGACTTCCCAGCGCATCAAGTCGATCTTCAGTGGCTCGGTCGGCAACCTGGTCGAGTGGTACGACTGGTACGTCTACGCCGCCTTTTCGCTGTACTTCGCCAAGGCATTCTTCCCCCAGGGCGACATGACCGCCCAGTTGCTGAACACTGCCGCGATCTTCGCCGTGGGCTTCCTGATGCGCCCGATCGGCGGCTGGCTGATGGGCATCTATGCCGACCGCAAGGGCCGCAAGGCCGCCCTGCTGGCCTCGGTGCTGCTGATGTGCTTCGGCTCGCTGATCATCGCCCTGACTCCCAGCTATGAAACCATCGGCGTCGGCGCGCCGATCCTGCTGGTGCTCGCGCGCCTGCTGCAGGGCCTGTCGGTCGGCGGCGAATACGGCACGTCCGCGACCTACCTGAGCGAGATGGCCAACAAGGAGCAGCGCGGCTTCTTCTCCAGCTTCCAGTACGTGACCCTGATCTCCGGCCAGCTCATCGCCCTGGCGGTGCTGATCGTGCTGCAGCAGACCCTGACCGTCGAACAGCTGGAAAGCTGGGGCTGGCGTGTGCCGTTCTTCATTGGTGCGCTGTGCGCGGTCGTGGCCATGTTCCTGCGTCGCGGCATGGAAGAGACCGAGTCCTTCAGCACCAAGAAGCAAGAGCCCAAGGAAAGCCTGATGCGCGCCCTGCTGCGCCATCCCAAGGAAGTGCTCACCGTGGTCGGCCTGACCATGGGCGGCACCCTGGCCTTCTACACCTACACCACGTACATGCAGAAGTACCTGGTGAACACCGTGGGCATGAGCAAGACCGACTCGACCATGATCTCGGCGGCCACCCTGTTCCTGTTCATGCTGCTGCAGCCCATCGTCGGCGCGCTGTCGGACAAGATTGGCCGCCGCCCGATCCTGATCGCCTTCGGCGTACTGGGCACCGTCTTCACCTACCCGATCCTCAGCACCCTGCACACCATCGACACCTGGTGGGGCGCGTTCTTCCTGATCATGGCCGCGCTGGTCATCGTCAGCGGCTACACCTCGATCAACGCCGTGGTGAAGGCCGAGCTGTTCCCCACCGAGATCCGCGCCCTGGGCGTGGGCCTGCCCTACGCGCTGACCGTCTCGATCTTCGGCGGCACCGCGGAATACGTGGCGCTGTGGTTCAAGAGCATCGGCATGGAGAGCGGCTTCTACTGGTACGTCACCGCGTGCATCGCCTGCTCGCTGCTGGTCTACGTGACCATGAAGGACACCCAGAAGCACTCGAGGATCACCACCGACTGACTGGGCTTCTTGCCCGGGCCCCGGCGCACACTCTCCGGGGCTTTTTATCCACAAGGCCCGGCATCTGCCGGGCCTTGTCGTTTGCGCCGGCAGGCGCTGCGGCTGGGTTATCCTTGACCCTTCCCGTCACCTGCTGGAGCCTCGCCATGACCACCCCGAAATCCGCCCTGATCATCGGCGCCTCGCGCGGCCTCGGCCTGGGCCTGGTGCGCGAGCTGCTGGACCGCGGCTGGGACGTCACCGCCACCGTGCGCGATGCTGCCCATCCCGGCGAGCTGGCCAACCTGCCGGTACGGGTGGAAGCCCTGCTGCTGGACGACGTCCACTCCCAGGACCGCCTCGCCGAAGCCCTGGCCGGCTCGCGCTTCGACCTCGTCTTCATCAACGCCGGCATCTACGGCCCGGCGCACCAGTCGGCCATCGACGCCAGCCTTGCCGATATCGGCCAGTTGTTCATGGTCAACGCCATCGCCCCGCTGCGCCTGGCCGAGCGCCTGCTGCCGCGGCTGAACGCCGACAGCGGCGTGCTGGCTTTCATGACCTCCGAGCTGGGCAGCGTGGCTGGCAACGTCTCCGGCGGCATGGCGCTGTATCGCGCGAGCAAGGCCGCGCTGAATTCGCTGACCCGCAGCTTCGTCGTCGAGCTGGGGGATACCGGTATCACGGTACTCAACCTGCATCCGGGCTGGGTGCGCACCGACATGGGCGGTGAGTCCGCGCCGCTGGACGTGCAGACCAGCGTCAAAGGCCTCGTCGATCAGGTCGAAGACCACGCCGGCCGTGGTGGGCAGTTCTACCTGGATTACCAGGGAGCGACGATCGACTGGTGACGAGCAGCACCGTGGGCGCTACCATGCGCCCACGCCTGACTTCCGAGTCAGCGAACCTGGATCAGCAGACAGGGTGAACACTGAGCTGGCTTCCCATGAACCCATGGAGCCGACTCGAACGAACGGCTCCGTCCGTTTGGAGAATTCATCCATGTCCTCCCCGCGTCTCTGGCTGCGCAACCCGCTGGCCATCTTCACCGCTAACGATCAGGACGCCCGCGGCGGCATCGTCGTCCAGGACGGCCGCATCGTCGAACTGGTCGCCGCTGGCCAACATCCCGCCGCTCCCGTGCAGCAGACCTTCGACGCCAGCCAGCACGTGCTGACGCCCGGCCTGATCAACACCCACCACCACTTCTACCAGACCCTCACCCGCGCCTGGGCGCCGGTGGTGAACCAGCCGCTGTTCCCCTGGCTGAAGACCCTCTATCCGGTGTGGGCGCGCCTGACTCCCGAGCAACTGGGCGTAGCCACCAAGGTCGCCCTGGCCGAGCTGCTGCTGTCGGGCTGCACCACCGCCGCCGACCACCACTACCTGTTCCCCGACGGCCTGGAGCAGGCCATCGACGTGCAGGCCGGCGTGGTCCAGGAACTGGGCATGCGCGCCATGCTCACCCGCGGCTCGATGAGCCTGGGCGAAGCCGATGGCGGCCTGCCGCCGCAACAGACCGTGCAGAGCGCCGAGGCGATCCTCGACGACAGCCAGCGCCTGATCCGCGAGTATCACCAACGCGGCGAAGGCGCCCAGGTGCAGATCGCCCTGGCGCCCTGCTCGCCGTTCTCAGTGACCCCGGAAATCATGCGCGCCAGCGCCGAGCTGGCCGAGCGCGAGGACGTGCGCCTGCACACCCACCTCGCCGAAACCCTCGACGAGGAAGACTTCTGCCTGCAGCGCTTCGGCCAGCGCACCGTGGACTACCTGGACAGCGTCGGCTGGCTCGGCCCGCGCACCTGGCTGGCTCACGGCATCCACTTCAACGACGAGGAAATCCGCCGCCTGGGCGAAGCCGGCACCGGCGTCTGCCATTGCCCCAGCTCGAACATGCGCCTGGCCTCGGGCATCTGCCCCACCGTGGCGCTGGAAGCCGCCGGCGCGCCGGTGGGCATCGGCGTGGACGGCTCAGCCTCCAACGATGCCTCCAACATGATTCTCGAAGCCCGCCAGGCCCTGTACATCCAGCGCCTGCGCTATGGCGCCGAGCAGATCACCCCGGAGCGCGCGCTGGGCTGGGCGACCAAGGGCTCGGCCAAGCTCATCGGCCGCAGCGACATCGGCGAGCTGGCGGTCGGCAAGCAGGCCGACCTGGCGCTGTTCAGGCTCGACGAACTGCGCTTCTCCGGCAGCCATGACCCATTGTCCGCGCTGCTGCTGTGCGGCGCCGACAAGGCCGACCGGATCATGATCGGCGGCACCTGGCGCGTGGTGGACGGTGAAGTCGAAGGCCTCGACCTCAAGCGCCTGATCGCCGACCACACCCAGGCGGCGCGCAAGCTGCTCGGTACGCTGTAAGCACCGGCACTCGTAGGAGCGGACTCCGTCCGCTCCTACGCATTCGTCGACACCTGCAGGAGCGGCACCCACTCTCCCCTGTCCGCCGACAACGTGGCTCCGGATGCCATTCCGGCGGGCACGTTTTGTCATCGAAAAATCGCCACAACCCGCGCCACACAAGGGCTGCGCGCTACCGCCCGTCGCCATCCAGGCAACCAAGATGAACGGTCATTCACTGAAAACCCCTCTAGATCAAGGGTCTATCCCTGTGACGGGAATATGCCGTCAGTTTGACATCACGCTTTAGCCCTCTAGTTTTAAATCGCCAGGCCGAATTCCTGCTCAAGATGCTGTCAGCAGCCGTTTGGCCCGGTTACCGGCGCCCGGCAATGGAGTGCATGCATGCGCGATTCACAGTTGAACCCTCAGGCGGTTCAAGGGACCGGCCCGGATTGGCCGCGGCGCCTCGTCATCCAGTCACTGCCATGGATAGTCGTGGCGGCGCTCTGCGCGGTCGGTGTGCCCTTCTGGTGGATGTTGCCGGTGGGCTGGGTCTCCAGCCTGGTATTGAGCAGCCTGCTGCGCGGCGCCGGCAGAACCGGCACCGATGCGCCTGCAGCCGCCCCGCACAGCGACGAGCTGCCGCAATGGCGCCCCGTGCAGGAAGCCGTGGAAGGCCACCTGGGCTCGCTCAACGGCCACGCCCATCAGATCGACAACCTCCTGCACCAGGCCATCCGCCAGCTGACCGACAGCTTCCACGCCCTCGCCGAGCGCATCGACACTCAGCGCGGCTTGTCTCACTCGCTGATCGAACGCTACGACGGACGCGGCCACCTGGATGACGACATCGACTTCCAGCGCTTCATCCATGCCACCCAGGAAACCCTCGGGCTGTTCGTCGAAGCCACCCTGGAGACCAGCCGCACCTCGCAGCAGCTGGTGGAGCGCATGGATCGCGTGACACACAAGATCGCCGAGATCCTGCAATCCACCCAGGACATGGACGCCATCGCCAAGCAGACCAACCTGCTGGCCTTGAACGCCGCCATCGAGGCCGCCCGCGCCGGCGAAAGCGGCCGCGGCTTCGCCGTGGTAGCCGACGAGGTGCGCGCACTGTCGACCCGCTCCACGCACTTCTCCCAGGCCATCCGCGAGCACGTCGACGTGGTCTACCGCGAGATCAAGGACGCCGAAGGCGCCATCAGCCAGCTGGCCGACAAGGACATGACCTTCGCCCTGGACTCACGCAAGAAGATCCAGACCATGCTCGACGACCTCGACGCCATGAACCAGCACACCGTGAAGGTGGTGCAGGAGCTGGACCGCATCTCCCTGGAAGTGGGCGAGGGCGTCAACGCCGCGGTCACCGCCCTGCAGTTCCAGGACATGAGCAGCCAACTGATCGGCCAGATCGGCAAGCACAGCGCCCGCCTCGGCGCCCTCGCCGTCGGCCTCGGCGCGCTGGATGGCCGCCCGCCCGGCGAGTGGGGCGAGCGCCTGCGCAAAGAAGTCACCGAGCTCGGCCGCCCCCTGAGCAACCCGGTTGCCCAGACCAGCCTCAGCGCCGGCGAAGTAGAACTGTTCTGACGTGATCCGAGCCCAGGAGGCATCGCCATGCTGCAGTCCGTCATCGCCCGCTTTAACAAACACTGGCTCGCCAACCTCGCCCTGATCGGCTGAGCCCCACACCACTTTCAGCGCGCCGGGATGGCGCGAGCGAGCGCGCGCCTGGCGCCAAGCAAACGCATTGCAATCCGAGGAGAACCAACGCAATGGGAAAGCAGATTCTGATCGTCGATGACTCAGCCTCCATCCGGCAGATGCTCAGCTTCACGCTCAAGTCCGCCGGCTACGAGGTGGACGAGGCCGTGGACGGCAAGGACGGCCTGGGCAAGGCCCAGCGCAAGATTTACAGCCTGGTATTCACCGACCAGAACATGCCGAACATGGACGGCCTGACGCTGATCCGCAGCCTGCGCGACATGGCCGGCTACCGCGGTACGCCGATCCTCATGCTGACCACCGAATCCAGCGACGCCATGAAGCAGCAGGGCAGGAGCGCGGGTGCCACCGGGTGGCTGGTCAAGCCGTTCGACCCGCCGAAACTGCTGGAAGTGACCCGCAAGGTCCTGCCCTAGGGGAACCACCAATGGCGACTGGTATGGAGCAGTTCCTCCAGGTGTTCTTCGAGGAAACCGACGAACACCTGGCGACCCTCGAACTCCTGCTGATCGGGCTCGACCTCGATCAGCCGGACGCCGAGACGCTCAATGGCATTTTCCGCGCCGCCCACTCGATCAAGGGTTCCAGCGGCATGTTCGGTTTCGACGACCTGACCGCCGTGACCCACGAGCTGGAAACCCTGCTGGACCGCATCCGCTGCGGGCAGACCGCTCTGCACGTGGACATGATCGGCGTGTTCCTCGAGGCCCGTGATGTCCTGCAGCGCCTGCTCGACGCACACCGCAGCCAGGTGCCCGACCCGGACGCACCGGTGGCGGCCACCGTCGAGCGCCTGCGCGCCTGGCTGGCGGAGCCTGTCACGGCGGTCGCCGATGACGACTTCGGTCTGTTCGACGACGCCCCCGTGGCAACTCAAAACAGCGCCAGCGACGACGATGCGTTCGGCTTCTTCGACGATGCACCCGGCACCCCCGTCGCCAGCGAGGCCCGCACCCGCAGCGACGACGATTTCGGTTTCTTCGACGACGCTCCCGGCGCCCCCATTGCCGCAGCGCCCACTCCGGTCAGCGAAGCGCCCAAGGCGCCGCCGCCCGCCAGCAGACCTGCCGCCGCGCCGCGCACCGACAGCGAATCCAGCTCCATCCGTGTCAGCGTCGAGAAGATCGACAGCCTGATCAACCTGGTGGGCGAGCTGGTGATCACCCAGGCCATGCTCAGCCAGCTCAGCGAGGACCTCGACCCCACCCACTTCGAACGTCTGCAGCAGGCCCTGGCGCAACTGGAACACAACACCCGCGACCTCCAGGAATCGGTGATGTCGATCCGCATGCTGCCGATCAGCTTCATCTTCAGCCGCTTCCCGCGCCTGGTGCACGACACCTCCGCGCGGCTGGGCAAGCAGGTCGAGCTGATCCTCCAGGGCGAGCACACCGAGCTGGACAAGAGCGTCATCGAGAAGCTCAGCGACCCGCTCACCCACATCGTCCGCAACAGCATCGACCACGGCATCGAGACGCCCGCCGAACGCCTGGCTGCCGGCAAGCCGGCCCAGGGCTCGGTGAAGCTCGCCGCCAGCCACCAGGGCGGCAGCGTGGTGGTGGAAATCTCCGATGACGGCCGCGGTCTGTCCCGCGAGCGCATCCTCGCCAAGGCCCGCGAGAAGGGCTTGGCTGTGCACGACGGGATGAGCGATGCGGAGGTCTGGCAACTGATCTTCATGCCCGGTTTCTCCACCGCCGAAGCGGTTACCGAGCTCTCCGGCCGCGGCGTGGGCATGGACGTGGTGCGGCGCAACATCCAGGCCATGGGTGGGCGCATCGACATCGACTCCGCGCCCGGCATGGGCACGCGCATGTGCATCCGCCTGCCGCTGACCCTGGCCATCCTCGATGGCCTGATCGTCGCCGTGGAGCAGGTCAACTACGTGGTACCGCTGACCTACATCGTCGAGTCGCTGCAGGCCCGTGCCGACGACGTGCGCGGCCTGGCCGGCGAGGAATCGACGGTGATCCGCGTGCGCGGCGAATACCTGCCGCTGTTCTCCCTCAACCAGCTGCTGCGCATCGGCGCGGAACCCGTGCCGCCGGAGCAGGGGATCGTGGTCATCCTCGAATCCGAGGGCAGGAGCTTTGCCCTGCAGGTGGACGAACTGGTCGGCCAGCAGCAGGTGGTGATCAAGAGCCTGGAACAGAACTTCCGCCGGATCGACGGTATCGCCGGCGCCACCATCATGGGTGACGGCAGCGTCGCCCTGATCCTCGATGTCGACGCCCTGCCGCGCCTGGCAGCACAAGGAGAACCCACCCATGAGCGCAGCTGAAGCCACTGCGGCGAGCAGCCCGGTGCAGGAATACCTCACCTTCACCCTGGGCCGCGAGGAATACGCCATCGACATCCTGCGCGTGCAGGAAATCCGTGGCTACGACCAGGTCACGGCAATCGCCAATGCCCCCGCCTTCATCAAGGGCGTGATCAACCTGCGCGGCGCCATCGTTCCCATCGTCGACCTGCGCATCAAGTTCAACCTGGCCGACATCAGCTACGACCAGTTCACCGTGGTGATCATCCTCAACGTCGGCCGGCGCATCGTCGGCGCAGTGGTGGACTCGGTTTCCGACGTGATCGCCCTGGCCGGCGAGGAGATCAAGCCGCGCCCCGAATTCGCCGCCAGCTTCGATACCGAATACCTGCTCGGCCTGGCCACCGCGGGCGAGCGCATGCTGATCCTGGTGGACATCGAAAAACTCATGACCAGCCGCGAGATGGCGCTGGTCGATGAAACCGCAGCCTGATTGCGACACGACAAGAAGAATCAGCCGAGGAAACCACAATGGGTCTGTTCAACGCACACGCCGTGGCGCAGCAACGCGCCGACCGCATCACCGCCCTCCTCCACAGCCTGGTGGACGGCAACCTCGACGTCGCCATCGGCGAAGCCCCCGCGCCCGGCTATGAGCGCCTCTACGACGGGCTGCGCAGCGTCCAGCGCTGCCTGCGTGAACAACGCACGGAGCTGGCCCAGGCCGAAGCCCTGGAAATCGGCCTGATGGAGATGACCCGCCAGCACGAACTGGGCTGGATCGACGAGGTGATCCCGGCGGACAAGTTCGCCGGTCGCACGGCGCGCATCGCCAAGGGCGTCAACGACCTGGTCGCCGCGCATATCGCGGTGAAGATGAAGGTCGTCGCCACCGTCACTGCCTACGGCAAGGGCGATTACTCGGTGGACATGGACCGCCTGCCCGGCAAGAAGGCCATCATCACCGAAGCCATCGACGGTGTGCGCGACAGCCTCAAGGCCGGCGCCGATGCCGCCGAGTACAACGCGCGAATCAAGAGCGCGCTGGATAACGTCTCGGCCAACGTGATGATCGCCAACAACGACCTCGAGATCATCTACATGAACCGCACGGTGAGCGAGATGCTCGGCAACGCCGAGGCCGACATCCGCAAGCAGCTGCCGAACTTCAACGCCAGCCGCCTGATGGGCGCCAACATCGACATGTTCCACAAGAACCCGGCGCACCAGCGCGGCATGCTCGCCCACCTGACCACGCGGCACAAGGCCGAGCTGAACCTGGGCGGCCGCCGTTTCGCCCTCGACGTGGTGCCGGTGTTCAACGATGCCGGCGAGCGCCTGGGCTCGGCCGTGCAGTGGACCGACCGCACCGAGGAGTTCCGCGCCGAGCAGGAGGTCTCGCAACTGGTGGACGCCGCCGTCGCCGGTGACTTCAGCAAGCGCATCGAGGCTGAGAATAAGGAAGGCTTCTTCCTCAAGCTCGCCACCGGCCTGAACAGTCTGGTGGACACCGCCGACAAGGGTCTGCGCGACGTCACCCGCATGCTCGGTGCGCTGGCCCAGGGCGACCTGACCCAACGCATCGACGCCGACTACCAGGGCACCTTCGGCGAGCTCAAGGACTACGCCAACGAGACCGCCCAGAGCCTGTCGCGCATGCTCGGGCAGATCCGCGAAGCGGCCGGCACCATCCACACCGCCGCCAGCGAGATCGCCAGCGGCAACGCCGAGCTCTCCACCCGTACCGAGCAGCAGGCCTCCAGCCTGGAAGAAACCGCGTCGAGCATGGAGGAGCTGACCAGCACCGTGAAGCTCAACGCCGAGAACGCACGCCAGGCCAACTCGCTGGCGGTGAACGCCTCCGAGGTCGCCACCGAAGGCGGCAGCGTGGTGCAGAAGGTGGTGGGCACCATGTCCGCGATCAACGACTCGGCGCGCAAGATCGCGGACATCATCGGGGTAATCGACGGCATCGCCTTCCAGACCAACATCCTCGCGCTCAACGCCGCGGTGGAGGCAGCGCGCGCGGGCGAACAGGGCCGCGGCTTCGCCGTGGTGGCCGGTGAGGTGCGCACCCTGGCGCAGCGCTCCGCCGCCGCCGCCAAGGAGATCAAGACGCTGATCAACGACTCGGTGGACAAGGTCGAGAGCGGCAACACCCTGGTCGCCCAGGCCGGCCAGACCATGAGCGACATCGTGGTGGCGATCAAGCGCGTCACCGACATCATGGCCGAGATCGCCGCCGCTTCTGCCGAGCAGAGCAGCGGCATCGAGGAAGTGAACGGCGCCGTGTCGCAGATGGACGAGATGACCCAGCAGAACGCCGCGCTGGTGGAAGAAGCCGCCGCCTCGGCCGAGGCCCTGCAGGAGCAGGCCGGCATGCTCAACCAGCAGGTCGGGGTGTTCAAGCTCGAATCCATTGCGGCCACCGTCGTACCGCTGGCCTCGGCCCGCCCGGCCCGCGCCGAGCCGGCCGCGCACACCTCGCGCGCCGCCCGTGGCGTGGCCAAGGCGGTGCGCGCCAAGGGTAAAGAGGACGACTGGGAAGAGTTCTGATCGGGCGGGGCTGAAGGATGGCGGTGGCCGGAGCAATGGGAGGGTCGGCCGCCGCGCGCGGGCCAGGGATGGCCGGGTGATATCTGCTGCGCCGAACGACAAATGCCCCTCTCCCTAACCCTCTCCCTGAAGGGAGAGGGCGGGGGAGAGGGCAACGCCCAGCACCGGACCATCCCGTCCCACCGAAATCCGCTACCACCGAGACCCACCAATGCCCATCCACCTGCCCGCCCCCGAGCACGAATTCCACTACACCCGCCGGGACTTCCAGCAGGTGCGCGAGCGCTTGTACCAGCATGCCGGCATCAGCCTCTCGGAGAACAAGCAGCAGCTGGTCTACAGCCGCCTGTCGCGGCGCCTGCGCAGCCTGCGGCTGGGCAGCTTCGCCGAGTACTTCGCCTACCTGGAAAGCCACGAGGAAGAGTGGCAGCAGTTCGTCAACGCACTGACCACCAACCTCACCGCCTTCTTCCGCGAGAAGCACCACTTCGACCATCTCGGCCGCTTCGCCGCCGAGCAGGTGCAGGACCATCAGCCGCTGCGCTTCTGGTCCACCGCCTCGAGCACCGG
Organism: Pseudomonas sp. DP-17; assembly: GCF_022380625.1. Classification (NCBI taxonomy): domain Bacteria; kingdom Pseudomonadati; phylum Pseudomonadota; class Gammaproteobacteria; order Pseudomonadales; family Pseudomonadaceae; genus Pseudomonas; species Pseudomonas sp. DP-17. The sequence goes on along the minus strand of NZ_JAKSXG010000009.1, from coordinate 40,363 downwards.
CGAGGAGCCCTACTCCATGGCCATGACCCTGGTGGACGCGCTCGGCAGCTTCGCCCCGCCCGTGGAGCTGATCGCCTCCGACATCGACACCGGCGTGCTCGGCCAGGCGCGCCAGGGCATCTACCCGCTGGAGCGCATCGAGGCCCTGAGCCCTGCGCAGAAGAGGCGCTTCTTCCTCCGTGGCACCGGCGGCAATACCGGCAAGGCGCGGGTGGTGCGCGAGCTTCGGCAGATGATCGACTACCGGCAGATCAACCTGCTCGACCGCGACTGGGGCATCCCCGGCGGGCTGGACGCGATCTTCTGCCGCAACGTGATGATCTATTTCGACAAGCCGACCCAGACCCGCCTGCTCGAGCGCATGGTGCGCCTGCTGCGGCCCGGCGGGCTGTTCTTCGCCGGGCATTCGGAAAACTTCGTCCACGCCGGCCACCTGGTGCGTTCGGTGGGGCGTACGACCTACCAGGCGGTGGAGAGCCACTGATGGGCGCAGCCCTGGACCAACCCAACCGCTACTACGATCCACGCTTCGGCATGGAGGCCGTGAAGCTGCTGCCCGGCGAGTGCTACGTCACCGCCGAGCCGCTGATGCTGGTCACGGTGCTCGGCTCCTGCGTGTCCGTCTGCCTGCGCGACCGCAGCAGCGGGCTGGGCGGCATGAACCACTTCATGCTGCCCGGCGACACGGGGGTGCAGGGTCTGCTGTCCAACTCCGGGCGCTACGGCGTGCACGCCATGGACCTGCTGATCAACGGCCTGATGCGTCGCGGCGGCCAGCGCCGGCACTTCGAGGCCAAGGTATTCGGCGGCGGCTCGGTGCTGAAGAACCTCAGCGCCGACGTCGGCCAGCGCAACGTCGAGTTCGTCCTGCATTACCTGGAGAGCGAAGGCATCCCGCTGGCCGCCCAGGACCTGCTCGACGTCTACCCGCGCAAGGTCTATTTCTTCCCCGCCAGCGGCCGCGTGCTGGTGCGCAAGCTGCGCACCCTGGCCAACGACACGGTACTGCAGCGCGAGCGGCAGTACTGCCAGCAACTGTCCCGTCGGGAGCGCGGCGGGAGTATCGACCTGTTCTGAACGGAGGGATGCCCGATGGCCGTCAAGGTCCTGATCGTCGACGACTCGGCGCTGATTCGCAGCCTGCTCAAGGACATCATCCACAACGACCCGGAGCTGCAGCTGGTGGGCGCCGCGCCCGACGCCTTCGTCGCCCGCGACCTGATCAAGCAGCACGCGCCGGACGTCATCACGCTGGATGTGGAAATGCCGCGCATGGACGGCCTGACCTTCCTCGACAAGCTGATGAAGGGCCGGCCCACCCCGGTGCTGATGATCTCCTCGCTCACCGAGAAGGGCTCCGAGGCCACGCTGCGCGCTCTGGAGCTGGGCGCGATCGACTTCATCGCCAAGCCGCGACTGGGCATCGCCGAAGGCATGCAGGCCTACGCCGAGGACATCTGCGCCAAGCTCAAGGCCGCCGCCCGCGCGCGCTTGCCTCGCGCACGCCCCACGGCAACCGCCGCCAGCGAAACCAGCGGCGGACCGCTGCTGAGCACCGAGAAGATCTTCGCCATCGGCGCCTCCACCGGCGGCACCGAGGCGATCAAGGAAGTGCTGCTGGGCCTGCCTCCGGATTGCCCGGGCACCGTCGTCACCCTGCACATGCCGCCGGGCTTCACCAAGTCCTACGCTGAAAGATTGGACCGTCAGACACGCCTGTCAGTACGCGAAGCCCGCGACGGCGACCGCATCCTCCCCGGCCACGTACTGCTCGCCCCCGGCGACTATCACATGGAAGTGCAGCGCAGCGGCGCCAACTACGTGGTCCGCCTGCACCGCGAGGCGGCGGTGAACGGCCACCGGCCGGCAGTGGACGTGATGTTCAACTCCCTCGCCCGCTGCGCCGGACGCAATCTCATCGCCGCCTTGCTCACCGGTATGGGCAAGGACGGCGCGCGCGGCCTGCAGGCGATCCGCCAGGCCGGTGGCCACACCGTCGCCCAGGACGAAGCCACCTGCGTGGTCTACGGCATGCCCCGCGAAGCAGTGGAACTGGGCGCGGCGAAGGAAGTCCTGCCGCTGGAGCGCATAGCAGGCTCTCTCCTACAGCAGGCGCGCCAAAGCGGAAGTGGGAACCGCGTCTAGTTCTGCAGGAATCGTCCTCCTGGGCTGAGCACCATTTCCCACAGGGTCTAGACTCCGGCCAATCGAGTGGCGCCAATAATATGGCGATTCGATAGCAATTTGGTTTGATTGTGCCCGTATACAAAATGCACAATTGAGCTTTCGCCAAAAGACCGGCACACGGCGGGCGGCACGGGGAATCGAGATAGCCATGGCGGCAAGATGGGGGTTGCGCGGCAAATCGGTGGTGGCACTGCTCATCGCCTGTCTCCTGGCGCTGGTACCGGCAGTCCTGCTGGGCTGGAAGGCCATGGAAGACATCCGCACGCATTTCGGCCTCGCCTTCGCGAGGAACTTCACGCTGCTCAATCAGCAGAAGATCATCGCACCGGTGATCCGCGAACTGGCGCTGTCGCGGCGCCTGGCCGAGTCCGTGGTGACCCAGGACTGGCTGCTGGCCGAGAACGATCCGGCGCGCCGCTCGCTGTTCTTCCGCGAAGCCGAAGGTTTCCGCGCCGACCAGCACAACTACTCCTACTTCGTGGTGGTCGACTCCTCGCGCCATTACTACTTCAACGACTCCAGCTCGCCACTCTCCAATTCGCCGCGCTATACCCTGAGCCGGGATGATCCGAAGGATTCCTGGTACTTCGACACCCTCGCGCGCGACGAGCTGTACAACATCAACGTCGACTACAACGAGAAGCTCAAGGTCACCAAGGTCTGGTTCAACATGGTGGTGCGCGCCGGCAACGAGAAGGTCGGGCTGGCCGGCGGTGGCCTCGACCTCACCGAGTTCCTCGACCAGTTCATCTCGCGCCGCGAGGCCGGGGTGACGCCGATGATCGTCGACCCCGAGGGCGCCATCCAGGCGCACCCGGACACCCGCCTGATCGCCTTCAACTCCGGCTCCAGCGGCCAGGCCAAGCACCACGTGTACGACCTGCTGGCCAATGACCAGGAACGTACCGCGCTGCGCCAGACCCTGCGCCAGGCGGAGGTCAACCCCGGCGAAGTGGAAAGCATGTGGGCGACTCTCGATGGCAAGGAGCAGCTGATCGCCACCGCCTACATCCCGCAGCTGCGCTGGCACGTGCTCAGCGCCATCGACCTGCATGCCGCGCAGGTGCTCGACAGTCGCTGGATCTGGCCGCTGGTGGGCACCCTCGCCGGGCTGCTGGCGATCCTGCTGATCGGCTTCGCCTACACCGTCGACCTGCTGGTGCTGCGCCCGCTGCGCGGCCTCAAGCAATCGGCCAAGGCGATTGCCGCCGGGCAATACGACAGCCCGCTGCCGCGCACCCGCCCGGACGAGATCGGCGAACTCTCCAGCGCCTTCGCCAGCATGGCCGACCAGGTCCGCCGGCACACCGAGGAACTGGAAGACAAGGTCCAGCAGCGCACCCAGGCGCTGGAAGCGGCCAACCGCGAGATGGCCGCGGCGCAGAAGAAGATCGGCGACTCCATCGACTACGCCAGCCTGATCCAGCGCGCCATCCTTCCCGACCGCCAGTTGCAGGCGTCCCTGGGCGAGCACCATTTCGTCCTGTGGAAACCGCGCGACGTGGTCGGCGGCGACTTCTACATCTACCGCGAAGGCCCGCTGGACAGCCTGATCGGCGTGGTGGACTGCGCCGGCCACGGCGTACCCGGCGCGCTGATGACCATGCTCGCCCTGGCCGCCATCGACCACGCCATCGACAGCGTGAAGAGCCACGACCCGGCCGCCATCCTGCGCGAAACCGACCACGTGATGCGCGGCATGCTCGGCCAGGAAGAGTTCACCCACTCGCTGGCCACCAACATGGACGCGGGCCTGGTGCGCGTCGACCACCAGCGCAAGCGGCTTCACTTCTCAGGGGCGAAGATTTCCCTGTTCGCCTGCGACGGCAGCGACGTGCGCGAATACAAAGGCGCGCGCCGCGCCATCGGCGACAAGCGCCAGGGCGACTATCAGGACGTGGAAATCCCGATGGAAGCCGGCTGGACCTATTACCTGTGCACCGACGGCTTCCTCGACCAGGCCGGCGGCGAGCACGGCTTCGGCTTCGGCAACAGCCGCTTCGCCGACCTGCTGCGCAACCACGCGCGCCGACCGCTGGCCGAGCAGGCCGACGTGTTCGCCGCTACCCTCGCCCACTACCAGGGTGAGCAGCCGCAGCGCGACGACATCACCATTCTCTCTTTCCGCTTCGACTAGGGGTTAATCCATGGAATCGCTAGATCTGTTGGCCATGCGCGAGAGCTTTACCCGGCAACGCATATTGCTCTGCTTCAACGGGCCCATCTCGCGCAGCCTGATCGAGGAGATCGGCCACGCGCTGCGCAACTACATGCAGGCCGAGCAGGCGCATCCCAGCGAAGCAATGGACGTGTTCGCGGTCTACATCGAGATGACCCAGAACATCCGCCACTACGCCACCCAGCGCGGCTACAACGAGCAGGAAGCCTCGGCCACCGTGGCGATCGCCCGCAACGACGAAGGCCACTACGTGGTCTCCGCCGGCAACCTGGTGGAACTGGCCGACGGCCAGGGGCTGGTGCGCAGTATCGAAGCCATCGCCGGGTTCGACAAGGCCCAGCTCAAGGCTGCCTACAAGGAACAGCTGCGTCGCCCGCGCGACGCCGAAGCCTCCACCGGCGCGGGTCTTGGCCTGCTGGATATTGCCCGCAAGTCCAGCGCGCCGCTCAAGACCTCCCTCACCGAACAACCCGACGGCCGCGCCTTCTTCAGCCTGCGCGCCGTGATCTGAACCGCGAAATTCAGGAAGACCCGACATGAGCGATCTCAACGTCACCGGAACCCAGTCCACCCCACAGATCCACGGCGATTGGCAGGCCGGCATCCTCGCAATGCAAGGCGACTCCTACCCGGAGAACTCCTATGAGCTGTTCGGCCAGGTCATCGAGTGGGTCGAACGCTTCCTCACGCAGGAACAGCGGCCGCTGGAACTCGACCTGCGCCTTCTGTACCTCAACACCAGCTCGATCAAGGCCATGATGGACATCTTCGACCTGCTCGAAGAAGCCCACTGCCAGGGCCGCAGCACCCGCGTGGCGTGGCACTATGACCGGCGCAATGAACGCGTCGCCGAACTGGCCGAGGAATTCCGCGAGGACTGTACCTTCCCGTTCGTCATCCAAGCCTACGACGAGTAAGTGCCATGACTAGCGAGCGCGAGCTGGACCTGCTGATCGAAGAACTGCTGGCCGACCCCCAGTACCAAGGGCACCCCCTGCGCGAGGCCCTGTACCAGAAGCACCAGCAATCCCTCGACCAGCTCGCGCGCCTGGAACGCATCGCAAGGATTTCCGACGGCTTCCAGTCCATGGCCCGGCAGCAGAACAGCACGCTGTCCGAGCGCTACCACAAGCAGCTGCGGCAGCTGGAAAAGGTCGCGCGCATCTCCGACCGCTACCAGGACATGATGCGCGACCTGAACATCGCACTGAAGGAAGCCTCGACCCACGACACCCTCACCGGCATCGCCAACCGCCGCCTGCTGATGGAGCGTCTGCGCGAAGAAAGCGAGCGCGCCCAGCGCCACGGCGATCCGTACGTACTGGCCATGCTCGACGTCGACCGTTTCAAGCAGGTCAACGACACCTGGGGCCACGAAGTCGGCGACCGCGTGCTGGTGGAAATCGGCCGCGCCATGGAAGCCGCCCTGCGCCAGTACGACCTCTGCGGCCGCTGGGGCGGCGAGGAATTCCTGCTGATCCTCCCCGACACCCGCCTGGCCGATTCCGCCGTCATCATCGAGCGCGTGCGCAACGACATCCGCTGCCTGGCCGTGCGTGTAGGTACTGACGCCCTGTCCGTTACCGCCAGCTTCGGCGTCGCCGAACACCAGCCGGGCGAGAGCTACTCCCAGACCCTGAGCCGCGCCGACGCCGCCCTGCTGGACGCCAAGCGCAGCGGGCGCGACAAATGCGAGTTCGCCTCCGCGTAACGGCGGCACCCGGAAAAATGCCCGGCCAAGGCCGGGCTCTTCCTGCAGCGCGAGATCAGTTCTGCAGCGACACCTGACCGGCACCCAGCTTCAGGCCACCCAGGCGTTGCAGCAGGGTGTTGATGTTGGCGCGGGCCGAGCCTTCGTTGGCCAGGCGCAGACGGGTCACGCCGTAGAACGCATCACCCACGCCAGCGGTGAAGGGCTCCTTGACGGTTTCCTGCCAGACCACGCGGCCACCGGCGTTTTCCACCAGGCTGTACTCGACGGTCGAGGTCACGGTGAAGTTGAAGCCGAAGACCGGCTGGTCGAGGCTGACCAGCTTGGTGCGCAGCGAATACGCCGCCTTGTCGCCCTGGCCGAGCAGCCCGGCCTTGCCCAGGGATTGCTCCAGTGCAGCGCGGAAGTCGGCGCCGTCGATCTGCGAGGTCCACATCGGGTTGGTCTTCTTGCCGCCCTCGACGTCGGCGACCTGGAGATTGTTGCGCAGCGCGGCATCGTAGCCCTGGGTATGCGCCTGCTGGTCATTGACCTGCATGTTCTCGACCTTCGCCGAAGAGGCGCAGCCGGTCAGCAGGATCGCGAAAAGGGAAACGCAGAGAAAGCGAAGCATGGTCATTCCTTCGATGGCAGATGGGACGCCCAGGCAGTTCGCGATCGAATGATGGCGCCACGTTCCTCCCTGAACGGGGGCGGAGGATATGCCTGCTCCGATGATGGCGCAATGACTCCATTGGTGCATCCGGGTTGTCGCGCCCGGCATCGCGCACTAAGGTCGTCTGAACCCCAGCAAAGGATGCAGCATGGCCAACAAGTCCCCCGCCACTCGCCAGCAGACCCACCTCGCCGTGCTGATCGACGCCGACAACGCCCCTGCCGCCATCGTCGAGGGCCTGTTCGAGGAGATCGCCAAATACGGCGTCGCCAGCGTCAAGCGCATCTACGGCGACTGGACCAAGCCCAACCTGGGCAAGTGGAAGCAGGTGCTGCTCGACCACTCCATACAACCCATGCAGCAGTTCGCCTACACCAGCGGCAAGAACGCCACTGACAGCGCGTTGATCATCGACGCCATGGATCTGCTCTACACCCGCCGCTTCGACGGTTTCTGCCTGGTCTCCAGCGACAGCGACTTCACCCGCCTCGCCGCGCGCCTGCGCGAAGAGGGCCTGACCGTCTATGGCTTCGGCGAAGAGAAGACGCCCAAGCCCTTCGTCTCCGCCTGCGACAAGTTCATCTACACCGAGATCCTGCGCGCTGCGCCCGAGGCACCTGTCGAGCCGATCATTGTGGCCGACAAGAGTGCCGCCCCGAGCGCCAACGACACGCCCAAGCCTGCCGCCAAGCCCAAGTCGCAGAAGGTCCCGCTGGACTTCATCGCCAAGGTGCTCGACGACCTCGACGGCGACGATGACGACTGGGTGCAGCTGGGCGCCCTCGGCCAGAACATCAGCAAGCTGCAGCCCGCGTTCGATCCGCGCCTGTATGGTTTCAAGAAGCTCAGCGACCTGATCAAGGGCCACCCCAAGCGCTTCGAACTGCAGGCGCGGGGCGGCAGCGGCAATGGTGGCAAGGACCTGTACGTGCGCAATGTGGGCCCCGTGCGCTGACATTGCATCAGCGCAATGAAACGGCTGATTCCCGGGCATTAGACTGGGCAGCGAACCCGCACCGGAACCGACCCATGCGCCCCTGGCTGACTACAGCACTCCTCCTCACCCTGGCCGCCGGAACCGCCCAGGCCGGCACGCTGCGTTGCGGCACCAGCCTGATCAACGAAGGCGACCCGATGGACGAAGTGCTCGCCAAATGCGGGCAACCGGACAAGCGCGTGGTCACGCCTCCCACCCAACCGCGTCGCGGGCCCGACGGAAAGTTCGTCCCGGGACAGCCACAGCTGGAAACCTGGATGTATGGCCCCAGCAACGGCGCCTATCGCTACCTGTTCTTCCGTGACACGCAGCTCCAGCTGATCAACACCACGCGCAAGGAACTGCTCTGAGCTTCCCGCGCAGTTCGTCCCAGCACGCCCGCCGCTACCAAAGGCGCCTACCCATCGCGCTGGCATCTCCCTAGACTGGTGCCCTTCGCCAATCCGGAGGGCACCATGCAAACCCCATTCGAATTCACCCTCGGCATCGACCCGCAGGCGCGCGACATCGTGGTCAAGGGCCTGCTCGCCTACAACCTCGGGCAGATGGGCCGCAGCAACACCTATGACGACTTCGAACTCTACGCGCGTAACGCAGAGGGTGAAGTGGTCGGCGGCATGTTCGGCCAGTCCGGCATGGGCTGGCTGTACATCGACTACCTCTGGCTGCAGGACGACCAGCGCGGCAGCGGCCTGGGCAGCCAGCTCATCGCCCTGGCCGAAGACGAAGCCCGTCGCCGCGGCTGCGTCGGCCTGTTCCTCTACACCTACAGCTTCCAGGCCCCCGGCTTCTACGAGAAGCAGGGCTTCGAACGCATGGGCGTCCTTGAAGACTGCCCGCCGGGGCATCAGCGGATCTACCTGAAGAAACATTTGGGCTGATTGCAACTCCGCTTTTTGTAGGAGCGAGGGGGACGCCTAGCCCTTGCTCGCGAATCCGCCCCACGCAGTCCTCGCCGGATCAATCAGAGTCCGCGCCGACAAGATCAAAGGCCCCTCTCCCTAACCCTCTCCCTGAAGGGAGAGGGGACCGTCCGGAACAGGATGAAACCTCAGCGTCAGCCGGCACGGTCGGCTCCCTCTCCTAGGGGAGAGTGCTGGGGTGAGGGGACGGCGCTGGCACGGCCCCATCGGCAGAAAACCATTGTCGGCGGATAACCCGTTCCGGGTTATTCGCCCTACGTCCCTGGCTCCGGCTCTGGCTCCGGCCCCCGCTCTTGAAGACTTCCAGAGAAACATCCGCGCACGCCGAACGGCCCCGTTCAGGAGGCCCCGTTGAATTGGAGTTTCAGGGGTTGAGCGACATGGATGTCGCGAGAGCCGCGATGGGCCAGGGATGGCCCTTCGCGGCGGGCCCCTGAAACTTCGATTCAACGGGGGCATTTTTCGCCCCAAGCGAAAAACCGGATGTCCGGGGCAAGACCTTTTGGTTCCTTTTGGGGCGTATGCCAAAAGGGACTCGCCCGAGGGGGCGAAACCAGAAGTCCGCGCGCATGCCTAAGCGGCGCTGAACACCCAAACGAAACGCAGCCAGACCTGGGCCGCGCAGCCCGCTCCTACGAACAAGCACCGTGCCACAGCAGGTTCGCGACCAAGCTCGCTCCTACACGCACGCCGGAAACGGCTTCTTGTTGGGTATCTCTACCCTTCCTATCCTCGCCCCGTCACATCCGTGACCTGGGTTTGGCGACCCAGAGACGTCAGGCGCGATAGCGCCCACAGGTGCTTACGAAAACAGCGAATGTTTTTGTAGGCCCCCGCGCACCCTGCAGAAATTTCTGCAACGCTTATGGCGGATCGCGCGGGGAGACCTCCGGGTCTGCCGGGACCTGACGTCCGGTTCGCCAACCCCGCGCGGTCCGCCTCCTATGTTTGGCGACATGGGTGCGGCTCCTTTACTCGTTAGGAGTTCCACTTATGCACAGCACCTACACCCCAACCTTCTTCACCCGCCACAACCGCCCCCTGCGCGGCGTGATGATCGACAACCAACCCTGGTTCGCCGCCCGCGACATCGCCCGCCTCGTCGCCTACCGCTTCCCCCACAGCATCCAGCACCGCTTCTACCCCCACGAAGTCCGCACCGTCCGCCTCGCCTACAGCACCGGCAGCGACGAAGAAACCGTGATGCTCAGCGAAGCCGCCCTCTACAAGGCCCTGCTGCGCTTCGGCCACCCGAACTCGAATCCCTCGACCGCTGGCTCACCCAGGACGTCCTCCCCACCCTGCGCGACCAGCACTCCCCAGAATCCGACACACCCCGCCGCGTCCTCCTCACCTGGGACGCCCGCCGGCTGATGCTGCTGAACTGGCAAGGCGACCTGTGGATGCGCTGGGACGAAATCCCTCGGATGCTCAGCTACTCCTGAGCCGCAGCATGGGTATCGCTTCGCTCCACACCATCCTACAAAGGTTTCAGCCTCCTCCCGCAGAGCCGGAACGGACCTCGAACGTAGGATGGCGTGGAGCGCAGCGATACCGATCAACAAAGCTTCAGCCGGCCCCGCAGAGCCAGAACGGGCCCCGAACGTAGGATGGCGTGGAGCGCAGCGATACCCATCAATAATTCCCAGGACATGTGATGACCGCTTACCGCCGCGACAGAACTGATGGCGCCACCTGGTTCTTCACCCTTGCTTTAGCGGACCGTCGCTCCTGCCTGCTCGTGGAACACATCGACCTGCTCCGCGCAGCTTTTCGCTACACACAACAGCGTCACCCCTGGCGAATCGACGCCATCGTTATCCTGCCCGACCACCTGCACACCATCTGTACCCTGCCGGCCGACGACGCCAATTACGCTCTGCGCTGGCGGCTGATCAAGACCGAATTCTCACGTGCGCTCCCCAGAACGGAAGTCGTCTCCAACAGCCGTCAGACAAAGGGCGAACGTGGCATCTGGCAACGCCGTTACTGGGAGCACCGGATTCGCGATGACGTCGATCTCGCACGGCACGTGGACTACATCCACTTCAATCCGTGCAAGCACGGCCACGTTTTGCGCGTAGTGGATTGGAGATGGTCTTCGTTTCATCGCTACGTGCGCGAAGGGCTGCTGGCGAAGGACTGGGGCGGCGGCTCGATGGGGGAGATCGACGCAGGGGAATGATGGGTATCGCTGCGCTCCACGCCATCCTACGAATACGCTCCCGGGGGGCTGGAGTATTGGGCAATTGCGTCTGAAAACAAAAAAGGCCGGTCACTTGGACCGGCCTTTCCTTACCGCTTACTCGCCATCAACCATTGCTGGGGAAGGCGAACTGCGCCGCTTCGTGCGACTTGCGCTGCGGCCAGCGCTGGGTGATGGCCTTGCGCTTGGTGTAGAAGCGCACGCCATCCGGGCCGTAGGCGTGCAGGTCGCCGAACAGCGAACGCTTCCAGCCGCCGAAGCTGTGGTAGGCCACCGGTACCGGCAGCGGCACGTTGACACCGACCATGCCGACTTCGATCTCGTCGCAGAACAGGCGGGCGGCCTCACCGTCGCGGGTGAAGATGCAGGTGCCGTTGCCGTATTCGTGGTCGTTGATCAGTTGCATGGCTTCTTCCAGGCTGTTCACGCGCACGATGCACAGCACCGGGCCGAAGATTTCTTCCTGGTAGATGGTCATGTCCGGGGTCACCTTGTCGAACAGGGTGCCGCCTACGAAGAAGCCGTTCTCGTGACCGGCGACCTTGTAGTTGCGGCCGTCGACCAGCAGCTGGGCGCCCTGCTCGACGCCGGCGTCGATGTAGCCGGTGACTTTCTGCTGGGCAGCGCCGGTGACCAGCGGGCCCATGTCCAGGCCGCAGGAGGTGCCGGCGCCGATCTTCAGGGCCTTGATCTGCGGAACGATCTTCTCGACCAGCGCGTCGCCGATCTGGTCGCCCACGCAAACGGCGACAGAGATGGCCATGCAGCGCTCGCCGCAGGAGCCGTAGGCCGCCCCCATCAGGGCGCTGACGGCGTTGTCCAGGTCACAGTCGGGCATCAGCACGGCGTGGTTCTTGGCGCCGCCCAGGGCCTGCACGCGCTTGCCGCGCTTGGTGCCTTCGGAATAGATGTACTCGGCGATCGGGGTCGAACCGACGAAGCTCAGGGCTTTGACTTCCGGGGCCTCGATCAGCGCGTCCACGGCGGTCTTGTCGCCGTGCACGACGTTCAGCACGCCCTTGGGCAGGCCGGCTTCTTCGAAGAGTTCGGCGATCAGCAGGGTGGAGCTCGGGTCACGCTCGGACGGCTTCAGCACGAAGGTGTTGCCGCAGGCGATGGCCAGCGGGTACATCCACAGCGGCACCATGGCCGGGAAGTTGAACGGGGTGATGCCGGCGACCACGCCGATCGGCTGGAAGTCACTCCAGGCATCGATGTTCGGGCCGACGTTGCGGCTGTATTCGCCCTTGAGGATTTCCGGGGCGGCGCTGGCGTACTCGACGTTCTCGATGCCGCGCTTGAGTTCACCGGCGGCGTCTTCCAGGGTCTTGCCGTGTTCTTCGCTGATCAGCTGGCTGATGCGCGCTTCGTTGGCTTCGAGCAGTTGCTTGAAGCGGAACAGCACCTGGGCACGCTTGGCCGGCGGGGTGTTGCGCCAGGCCGGGAAGGCGGCCTTGGCGGCGTCGATGGCCTGCTGCACGGTTTCGCGGCTGGCCAGCGGGACCTTGCGGATGGCCTCGCCGGTGGACGGGTTGAAGACGTCGGCGGTGCGGCCGGTGTCGGCGATCATCTCGCCGCCGATCAGGTGCTTGACGGTGGTCATGGGAAGTCTCTTCTCGCTGAAAGTGTGGGGCGGGGTTCTTTCAAGAGCCCCTCTCCCTTGCCCTCTCCCTGAAGGGAGAGGGGATTTGTACGGTGCCCGGGTCGGGCGTCGAGGCTCGCCGGGAAGGTCACTCTACGGTGCCATCCGCCGGCATGCCTTCTCGCGTGCCCGCGCGCTCAGTGGCTGTGCGGGTGGTCGTCGCTCTTGAGCTCGATCTCGATGAAGGCCACTTCGTGATCGCAAGGGTTGATCACGTTGTGCTCGGTACCGATCTGGCGGGTGTAGCTCGCGCCCAGGACCAGCGGCGCACGGCGCTCCCCCTCGGGGGTTTCCAGCAGCAGTTCGCCGTTGGTCACCGGGACCACGACGTACTCCATGCCGTGGCGGTGCCAGCCGGTCTCGGCACCGGGGGCGAAGCGCCACTCGGTGACCAGGACCTTGTCGTTGTCGATCTGTACCGTCGGGACGGCCTTCGGACGCTCGCTCACTTACGCCACCCCGTTGAGGGCGTCGCCCACGGCGCTGAACAGGCGGTCCAGGTCCTCGGGCTTGGCGTTGAAGGTCGGGCCGAACTGCAGGGTGTCGCCGCCGAAGCGCACGTAGAAGCCTTCTTTCCACAGCTTCATGCTGGCCTCGAACGGACGCACGATGGCGTCGCCGTCACGGGCGCCGATCTGGATGGCGCCGGCCAGGCCGCAGTTGCGGATGTCGACGACGTTCTTCGCGCCCTTCAGGCCGTGCAGGGCCTTCTCGAAGTGCGGAGCCAGTTCCAGGGACTGCTGGATCAGGTTCTCTTTCTCCAGCAGGTCCAGGGCGGCGATACCGGCGGCGCAGGCGACCGGGTGCGCGGAGTAGGTGTAGCCATGGCCGAACTCGACGGCGTATTCCGGCAGGTTCTGGCCCATGAAGGTGTCGTAGATTTCGCTGCTGGCGATCACCGCGCCCATGGGGATGGCGCCGTTGGTGACCTGCTTGGCGACGTTCATGATGTCCGGCTTCACGCCGAAGAACTCGGCGCCGGTGGCCTTGCCCATGCGGCCGAAGGCGGTGATCACTTCGTCGAAGATCAGCAGGATGTTGTGCTGGTCGCAGATTTCGCGCAGGCGCTGCAGGTAGCCCTTCGGCGGTACCAGCACGCCGGCGGAACCGGACATCGGCTCGACGATGACGGCGGCGATGTTGGAAGCGTCATGCAGCTCGATCAGTTTCAGCAGTTCGTTGGCCAGCTCGACGCCGCCAGTCTCGGCCATGCCCCTGGTGAAGGCCATGCCCGGCTGCAGGGTGTGCGGCAGGTGGTCGACGTCCATCAGCTGGCCGAACATCTTGCGGTTGCCGCCGATGCCGCCCAGGGCGGTGCCGGCGACGTTCACCCCGTGGTAACCGCGGGCGCGGCCGATCAGCTTGGTCTTCTGCGCCTGGCCTTTCAGGCGCCAGTAGGCGCGGGCCATCTTGATCGAGGTGTCGGCGCACTCGGAGCCCGAGCCGGTGAAGAACACGTGGTCGAGGCCGGCCGGGGTCAGCTGGGTGATCTTCTCGGCCAGCTTGAAGGACAGCGGGTGGCCGTACTGGAAGGCCGGGGAGTAGTCGAGGGTGGTCAGCTGCCTGGCCACCGCGTCGGCGATTTCCTTGCGCGAGTGACCGGCACCGCAGGTCCACAGGCCCGACAGGCTGTCGTAGATCTTGCGGCCCTTGTCGTCCGTCAGCCAGCTGCCTTCGGCGGCCACGATGATGCGCGGGTCCTTGTGGAAGTTGCGGTTGGCGCTGAAGGGCATCCAGTGGGCCTTCAGGTTCAGTTCGCTGGCCACCGACGGGGTGACGTTCACTTGCTGGTTCATGCAGCTTGTCCTCGAAGACAGTCTTGTTGGGCGCGCAGGCCGCATCGTTCTAAGGGGCGATGGGAGCTGCTCTTGTGGACTAAGAGTGGGCCTGACTAAACGTGAGTTAAAGCTTATTCTTCTTACGTTCAGTTTCGGATTGGTAAAACTAAAATGGCGAAACCCCGCGCACCTTCCCTGGGCCAGGTCAGCGACTTCGAGATCCGCCTGCTGCGCATCTTCAAAACCATAGTCGAGTGCGGCAGCTTCTCGGCCGCCGAGAGCACGCTGGGCATCAGCCGCTCGGCGATCAGCCTGCACATGGGCGACCTGGAAAAGCGCCTGGGGATGCGCCTGTGTCAGCGCGGCAGGGCGGGCTTTGCGCTGACCGACGAGGGCCGCGAGGTATACCGCGCGACCCAGTCGCTGCTGGCGGCGCTGGAGGGTTTCCGCGCCGAGGTCAACGAGCTGCACCAGCACCTGCGCGGCGAGCTGAACATCGGCATCATCAACAACCTGGTGACCCTGCCGCAGATGCGCATCACCCACGCCCTGCGCGCGCTGAAGGCCAGCGGGCCGGGCGTGCGGATCAACATCGGGATGACCACGCCCAACGAGATCGAGCTGGGAGTTCTCGACGGACGGTTGCATGTCGGGGTGGTGCCGCTCATCAGCCCGCTGTCGGGACTGGAGTATTCCGCCCTTTATGAAGAACGCTCGCTGCTGTTCTGCAGCCAGGAGCACCCGTTGTTCGAGCGCGACGATACAAGCATCACGGTGGAGGAGATCCACGCCTGCGACGCCGTGGAGCCCAGCTACCGCATCCCCGCCGAAGCCCAGGAGCGCCACCAGGAACTGCGCGGCAGCGCCAACGCCTCCGACCGCGAGGGCATGGCCTTCCTGATCCTCACCGGCAGCTACATCGGCTACCTGCCCGACCACTACGCCGCCGACTGGGTCGCCCAGGGCCGCCTGCGCGCGCTGCGGCCGGAGCGCTTCCACTACGACATCCCGCTGACCGTGGTGACCCGCAAGGGCCGCCGGCCGAACCTGGTGCTGGAGCGGTTCATCGAGGCGGTGGCGGAGAGTCGCTGACCCGACGATTTTGTCGACCCCGTCCGATTGACAGCCACGCCATCGTTTCCCTAGCATCTTCTTTACGACTCAACCTCGTACGCAGCGATTCAGTTCGCTGGCCGTTGGGGTGAAGAAACCGGCCAAATGGCCGGTTTTTTCGTTTCTAGGGATTGGAAAGTCGTGCGCACCGCCTTTTTCGTCGATGGTTACAACCTTTTCTACGGTCTCCTGGCTGGCACACCCTTCAAATGGCTCGATCTTCCGGCCCTGCTTCAGCATGTACTGCAAGTGCAGCAGCCAGAGTCCCAAACGACCTCCATCAGCTACTTCACGGCCGGCGTAAAGCCGAATCTCGCCTCACGCGGCATTCTGTCCAAGCAGGCCCAGGACACCTACATAAGAGCCCTCAAGGCGCGAGGCGTAGATGTCTATTTCGGTCGGCATCGCCTGGAACCTGGACGAGCTCCCCGCTTCGTGGACAAACGCACGCCGGCCTCCAGAGCAGATCAAGTCGATATCTGGCAATTGGAGGAGAAGGAGACCGATGTCCACCTCGCCATCAGCATGTATCGACTGGCCACAAAGCAGACCCACGCTCCAGCGGGAGAACGTATTGACCAGATTGTGCTGGTTTCGGCGGATACCGATATGGCGCCAGCGCTCAGGGCTCTGCGTGAAGACTTCCCGGAACTGTGGATCGGCGTGATCCTGCCCCACCGCGAGGGCATAAGGCGCGAACCACCAGGCTCTTTGCTGGAGTGCGCCCATTGGACCCGGCGCTTGATCACTCTCGAAGAATTGCGCATTTACCAATTTCCTCCGCGCGTTCCAACCCGCAAGAAGCCTGCCTGCAAGCCCGAGTACTGGTAACGCACGGCGAAAACGCCTTCTGCCTATCCAATTTGTCGCCCCAGCCACCAAAAATCCTATACCCCCTCCCCTGCAGCCCGCGGGCCGCGGGGTTTGCGTGGGTGCAGCTTTTCCCTAGCCTGCGACTACAAAAAACATAATTTCGCTATTCCCAGCCTCTGAACAGAATGCGGCCAACAGCTCACCGCAGCCGCAACAAGAACAAACGTGATCAGAGTCTGAGGAAGCAAGCCATGACCGACCTGAATCCAGGCGCCTTCGGCAAGAAGTCGCTTGATAACCTGGAAATCGACACGCTGGTCGTTGGCGCCGGACAAGCCGGCGTCGCCATGAGCGAGCACCTGACCCAGCAGGGCGTGCCGCACATCGTGCTGGAAAAGAGCCGCATCGCCGAAGCCTGGCGCACCGGGCGCTGGGACTCCCTGGTCGCCAACGGCCCGGCCTGGCATGACCGCTTCCCGAACATGGAATTCCCGGTCGGCCCGGACGACTTCCCGCACAAGGAGCAGGTCGCCGACTACTTCGTCGCCTACGCCAAGCAGTTCAACGCGCCGATCCGCACCGGCGTGGAAGTGAAGAAGGTCACCCGCAACGAAGGCCGCCCCGGCTTCAGCGTGGAAACTTCCGAGGGCACCCTTCAGGCCCTGCGCATCGTCTCCGCCACCGGCCCGTTCCAGCGCCCGGTGATCCCGGCCATCGCACCGAAGAACGAGGGTCTCTACCAGATCCATTCGGCCAAGTACTTCAACCCGCAGCAGCTGCCCGAGGGCGCCGTGCTGGTGATCGGTGCCGGCTCCTCCGGCGTGCAGATCGCCGACGAGCTGAACCGCGCCGGCAAGAAGACCTACCTCTCCGTGGGCGCCCATGACCGTCCGCCGCGCTCCTATCGCAACCGCGACTTCGTCTGGTGGCTGGGCGTGCTCGGCCTGTGGGACGCCGAGGAAGTGCAGCCGGGCCGCGAGCACGTGACCATCGCCGTCAGTGGCGCCCGCGGCGGCGAGACCATCGACTTCCGCCGCCTGGCCAACGAGGGCATCACCCTGACCGGCCTGACCAGGTCCTTCGCTGACGGCAAGGTGGACTTCCAGGACGACCTGGTGGCCAACCTGAAGGCCGGTGACGACAACTACCTCGGCCTGCTGGATGCCGCAGACGCCTACATCGAGCGCAACGGCCTGGACCTGCCGCTGGAGCCGGAAGCGCGCAAGGTCTACCCGGACGCCGAGTGCATCCGCAACCCGATCCTGCAGCTGGACCTGGCCGAGGCCGGCATCACCTCGATCATCTGGGCCACCGGCTACGCCGTGGACTTCAACTGGCTGCAGGTGGACGCCTTCGACGACAAGGGCAAGCCCAAGCATCAGCGCGGTGTTTCCCGCGAGCCGGGCGTGTACTTCGTCGGCCTGCCATGGCTGTCGCGCCGTGGTTCTTCGTTCATCTGGGGCGTGTGGCACGACGCCAAGCACGTGGCCGGCCACATCGCCACCCAACGCCGTTATGTCGAATACCGGGACGCTTCGCAGCGCGAAGCCTCCGTTCAGAAAGCCGCTTCCTGGGAGTAAGAGATGCCTACCCACACTCGCATCCGCATGTTCAACACCAAGGACACCTACCCGAACCAGACCCTGGACAACGACCTCTGCCAGGCCGTGCGCGCCGGCAACACCGTGTACGTACGCGGCCAGGTCGGCACCGACTTCGAGGGCAACCTGGTCGGGCTGGGTGACCCGCGTGCCCAGGCCGAGCAGGCGATGAAGAACGTCAAGCAACTGCTGGAAGAAGCCGGCAGCGACCTGTCGCACATCGTCAAGACCACCACCTACCTGATCGACCCGCGCTACCGCGAGCCGGTGTACCAGGAAGTGGGCAAGTGGCTGAAGGGCGTGTTCCCGATCTCCACCGGCCTGGTGGTCTCGGCCCTCGGCCAGCCGCAGTGGTTGATGGAGATCGACGTCATCGCGGTCATTCCGGACTGATTGATGACCTGAAAATCGATGCGGCGACGCGGGATTTCCTGCCTCGCCGCTTCGTCGTTTGTGCAGGTTTGCGCTGATAGAACAAGCAAAGGAGCCACCATGACCTTCTCCATCGTCGGCCGCTGCGCCGAAACCGGCCAGCTGGGTATCGCCATCAGCTCCTCGAGCATCGCCGTGGGCGCCCGCTGCCCCTGGGTACGCGCCGGCGTCGGCGCGGTGGCCACGCAGAACATCACCCTGCCGGCCCTCGGCCCGCAGATCCTCGACCGGCTCGAAGCCGGCCTGGAGCCGGGCGCGGCGCTGGACCAGGCGCTCTCCAGCAACGGCTACAGCCAGTACCGCCAGGTGACGGTGATCGACCAGCACGGCAAGGTCGCGCTGTTCACCGGCAGCGAGGCGCTGGGCGTACACAACGCCGTTGCCGGGGAGAACTGCGTGGCGGCAGGCAATCTGCTGTCTTCCACTGCGGTGATCGAGGCCATGACCCAGGCCTTCGAAAGCGCCAACGGCTGCCTGGCCGAGCGCCTGCTGGCGGCGATGCAGGCGGCGATGGCCGCCGGTGGCGAAGCGGGCCCGGTGCATTCGGCCGCGCTGAAGGTGGTCGGCGACCTGGTCTGGCCGATTGTCGACCTGCGCGTGGACTGGGCGGACGAAGCGCCCATCGATGAGCTGGAGAAGCTCTGGGTGGCCTACAAGCCGCAACTGGAGGACTACCTCGTGCGCGCACTCGACCCGACCAAGGCACCGAGCTACGGTGTGCCAGGCGACGAGTGACGCCATGCCTGACCTGCGAGAGCCCCCTCTCCCTAACCCTGGCTGCGCGCCCCGCTCCGAAGGGAGAGGGAACCATTCGTCGCAGGATGAAACCATGCTGTCAGCCGGCACGGACAGCCCCCTCTCCCTTCAGGGAGAGGGCTGGGGAGAGGGTATTCACCCAAACACCGAAACCGCGCATTGACAATGAAAGCCCCAATGCAGGACCCAACCATGCCCACCAGCCGTGAAATCCTCGCCGACCTGATCGCCTTCGACACCGTCAGCCGCAACTCAAACCTGGCGCTGATCCACTACATCCGCGACTACCTCGCAGGCTTTGGCATTGCCTGCGAACTGTTCCACGATGCCGAAGGCGGCAAGGCCAACCTCTACGCCACGCTGGGCCCGCAGGATCGCGGCGGCGTGTGCCTGTCCGGCCACACCGACGTGGTGCCGACCGATGGCCAGCCGTGGACGGTCCCGCCGTTCGAACTGACCGAGCGCGACGGCCGCCTCTACGGGCGCGGCACCGCGGACATGAAGGGCTACATCGCCTGCGTACTGGCGGCGGTACCGGCGTTTCTCGCCCAGCCACTGCGCCTGCCGGTGCATCTGGCATTTTCCTACGACGAGGAAGTCGGCTGCCTCGGCGTGCGCTCACTGCTCGCCGCGCTGGAGCACCGCGAGCACAAGCCGATGCTGTGCATCATCGGCGAGCCCACCGAACTCAAGCCTGTGCTCGGCCACAAGGGCAAGCTCGCCATGCGCTGCCAGGTGCACGGCGCGCCGTGTCACTCGGCCTACGCGCCACAGGGGGTGAACGCCATCGAATACGCGGCGAAGCTGATCGGTCGCCTCGGCGAGATCGGCACCCGCCTGGCCGCTCCAGAGCGCCATGACCCGCGCTTCGACCCGCCCTATTCCACCGTGCAGACCGGCGTGATCAGCGGCGGCCGCGCGCTGAACATCGTTCCTGCCGAGTGCCAGTTCGACTTCGAGGTACGTGCGCTGCCCAGCGACGACCCGCAACAGGTCGCCGATGACCTGCGCGCCTTCGCCGAGGCCGAGCTGTTGCCGAAGATGCGTGCCGTAAAGGCAGAGACGGAGATCCGCTTCAGCGAAATTTCCGCCTACCCGGCGCTGGTGACCGACCAGCAGGCCCAGGCCGCCGAGCTGATCGCACTGCTCAGCGGCTCACGCGACTTCACCACCGTTGCCTACGGCACCGAGGGCGGGCTGTTCCACCAGGCCGGCATCCCCACCGTGGTCTGCGGCCCGGGCAGCATGGACCAGGGCCACAAGCCGGACGAATTCGTCAGCCTGGAGCAATTGGCCAAGTGCGATGAAATGATGGGCCGGCTGGCAGAGTGGTTGCGCAGCTGAGTCAGCGCGCGATGCATCGGTTAGCGTCGGAGCGGACTTTGTCCGCGATGTGCCACCGGCCTGCTCCGAGCGCCCGGAAATCGATCGCGGATGAATCCGCTCCAACAAAGGCCGTCAGCGCGGACCTGTAGGAACGAGCTTGCTCGCGAACAGCCCGGCCACGTAGCTATCAGGCAAAGGCCGCGCGCAGCTCGTCCAGGCTGGCGAAGTAATGTGCCGGGCTTTCCGCCATCAGTTCCTCGTGGCTGCCGAAGCCATAGCCGACGCCGGCGGCGGACAGCCCGTTGCGGTGCGCGCCGATCAGGTCGTGCTTGCGGTCGCCGATCATCAGGGTCTGCTCGAGGTCCAGTTGCTCGATGCCCAGCAGGTGCCCGATCAGCTCGACCTTGTTGGTGCGCGTGCCATCCAGCTCGCTGCCGTAGATCACCTTGAAGTGCCGGGCGAAGTCGAAGTGCCGGGCAATCTCGGCGGCAAATACCGTCGGCTTGCTGGTGCAGATGTACAGCGTGCGACCCTGGCTGCCGAGCAGGTCCAGCAGCTCGGCGACGCCGTCGAACACCTTGTTCTCGTATAGCCCGGTGTCCTTGAAGCGCACGCGGTAGTGGTTCACCGCTTCCCAGGCTCGCGCCTCGTCGAAGTCGTAGGTGCTCATGAAGCACTGCAGCAGCGGCGGGCCGATGAAGTGTTCCAGCTGGCGCATGTCGGGCTCGTCGATGCCCAGTTGGGCGAGCGCATACTGGATGGAGCGGGTGATGCCCTCGCGCGGGTCGGTGAGGGTGCCGTCGAGGTCGAAGAGGATGTTCTGGTAATGCATGAGGTCAGCGTCCGGCCGCGAAAGTCGGGCGGGAAGGATACTGCGCAAGGCCGCCTGCGCGAAGCGCGGATCGCCGAACGACACCTCAGGGCGCCGAGCCCCGGCCCTGCCTGAGCACCCGGAAGCCACCGCTGACGCTCACCGGCTCTGCCTCGCCGGCACCGTAGGCCTGGGCCGCGGAATCGTCCTCGGGCTCGTCCTGCGGCTGCGCCAGCCGACCGGTCAGGCTCTGCTGCACGCGTGCGCCGAGGTGATCGACGCCGGACATCACCCCGCCGTCCGGATCACGCATCAGCGCCAGCCACTGTTCGTCGAAGGCGGCGTTGATCTCCTTGCGCAACTGCGTTTCCACCTCCGGCCGCGCCTGATCGTTGCCGGCCATGCTGAATAGCGTGAAGGCCACCGAGATGACCGAGCCGGCGACCTTGCCCGCCGCTCCGGCCACGACGCCGACGATGCTGCGGTTGCGCAGTTCGTCGACCAGCTTGGCGCTGGTGCGCTGGGCCACCGGCGAGACGCCGCTGACCTTGGTGCCGGCGCCCGCCTTGCCCGAGGCGGTACGGATTTCCTGCATCAGGGCGGCGAAGGCCGGCAGCTTGCCGATGTCTTTGGCACGGGCCACATCGTACAGGGAGGCATCGCGGCTGGAGGGTGGGCCAAGGCGGATCGCCGGGATAGCCATCAGGTGCTCATCGAACGCCTTCTGCGGGATACCGCGACGCTGGGGAATTTCCTTCAGCGCCACGCTGAGCAATTCGACGTAACGCCGAGTGGCCTTCTCCATCACCGAGTCGGGGTCGACTTGTTTCGCGACGGGGACCAGTACCTGCTTGCGATATTGCTCCTGCAGGTAAGCGGCGAGTTTGTCGACGGTGGGGTCGAGGTCGCCGTGGGAGCCCATCTTGTACCAGGCGACCTTCATGCCCAGCCATTGCTGGGTCCAGTAGCTGGAGAACCAGGGAATGAATTTCTCGTCGGTGCGTTGGTAGACCAGGTCCATCCACTGCTGCATGGCTTCTTCAGCGTAAGCACGAGCCTGGGACGTCGCGGCGAGCGACGCGGCGCCGATGTCGGCGTCGACCTGGTGCCAGGTGGCTTCTGTGATCGGGGCAGCCGGTTGAGCGGGATGTTGGGCGCAACCGCCCAGCGCCAGCAAGAGCAGGACGATGACACCGCCACGCCGCCAGGGCGAAACGGTGGCGCTGGAAGAACACAGACTGTTCATGGCCGCTCGCCGGCTCGGCGGCGCCGGGATGGCAGGCCGCCCGCTGCTGAACCCGGCCGGGCACGCGCTGGCGTCCGGTCACCTCAGGTCAGTATAGGGCCCGGGGTTTCGCACAATGGTGCGGGGTGATCAACGTATGGCGCATAACGCCACAGGCGTTATCCGCCGTTCGGATATCGGCGGATAAAGCGTTCCGCTTTATCCGCCCTACGGGACAATCACTCGCCCGCATAGCCCTCGGCGATATGCTGGTCCTTCAACTTCACGTAATTCCCGGCGGTATAGCTGAAGAACGCCCGCTCCTTGTCGGTCAGCGGCCGGACCTTCTTCACCGGGCTGCCGACATACAGGAAGCCGCTCTCCAGCGTCTTGCCCGGCGGCACCAGGCTGCCCGCGCCGAGGATCACCTCGTCCTCGATCACCGCGCCGTCCATGACGATGGAGCCCATGCCCACCAGGATGCGGCTGCCGAGGGTGCAGCCGTGCAGCAGCACCTTGTGGCCGATGGTCACCTCGTCGCCGATGGTCAGCGGGAAGCCGTCCGGGTTGAAGGGGCCGGCGTGGGTGATGTGCAGCACGCTGCCGTCCTGCACGCTGGTGCGCGCGCCGATGCGGATGCGGTGCATGTCACCGCGGATCACCACCAGCGGCCAGACCGAGCTGTCCGCGCCGATCTCCACGTCGCCGATGACTACGGAGCTGGCGTCGACGAAGACGCGCTCACCGAGGGATGGCGTTTTGCCCTGATAGGTTCGAATCGTCACGATAGCTTTCCTGTGGCTGCGGATGGGTCCGATTGTATTTAAGATGGCCGGGTGTTTCTTCAGCCAAGGTGCCACCGTGAGCGCGAATCCTCTTCTGCAGAGCTACGACCTGCCGCCCTTCTCCTCCATTCGCCCCGAGCACGTGAAGCCGGCCATCGAGCAGATCCTCGCCGACAACCGCGCCGCCATCGCGCGCCTGCTCGCCCAGCAGAACGGCACCCCGACCTGGGCCGGCCTGGTGCTGGCCATGGACGAGCTGCATGACCGCCTGGGCAAGGCCTGGAGCCCGGTCAGCCACCTAAACGCGGTGTGCAACAGCGCCGAACTGCGCGAAGCCTACGAAGGCTGCCTGCCGCTGCTGTCCGCCTACTGGACCGAACTGGGCCAGAACCGCGAGCTGTTCAAGGCCTACGAAGCGCTGGCCGCAAGCCCCGAGTCGAAGGACTTCGACATCGCCCAGAAAACCATCCTCGAACACGCCCTGCGCGACTTCCGCCTGTCGGGTATCGACCTGCCGGCCGAGCAGCAGCAGCGCTACGCGGAAATCCAGACGCGCCTGTCCGAGCTGGGCAGCCGCTTCTCCAACCAGCTGCTGGACGACACCCAGGCCTGGACCAAGCACGTCACCGACGAAGCAGCCCTCGCCGGCCTGACCGAATCGGCCAAGGCGCAGATGCAGGCCGCCGCAGAGGCCAAGGAGCTGGACGGCTGGCTGATCAGCCTGGAATTCCCCAGCTACTACGCCGTGATGACCTATGCCGAGGACCGCGCGCTGCGCGAAGAGGTCTATGCCGCGTACTGCACCCGCGCTTCTGATCAGGGCCCGAACGCCGGGCAGAACGACAACGGCCCGGTGATGCAGGAAATCCTCGACCTGCGCCAGGAACTGTCGCGCCTGCTGGGCTTCAAGAACTTCGCCGAGCTGTCCCTGGCCACCAAGATGGCCGAGACGCCCGAGCAGGTGCTGAACTTCCTCCGCGACCTCGCCGTGCGCAGCAAGCCCTTTGCTGCCCAGGACCTGGAGCAGCTCAAGGCCTACGCCGCCGAGCAGGGTTGCCCGGACCTCGCCAGCTGGGACGCCAGCTACTTCGGCGAGAAGCTGCGCGAGGCGCGCTACAGCGTGTCCCAGGAAGCCCTGCGCGAATACTTCCCGATCGACAAGGTGCTCTCCGGCCTGTTCGCCATCGTGCAGAAGCTCTACGGCATCCAGATCCGCGAGCTGAACGACTTCGAGCGCTGGCATCCGGACGTGCGCCTGTTCGAGATCGAGGAAAACGGCCAGCATGTCGGCCGCTTCTACTTCGACCTCTACGCCCGCGCCAACAAGCGTGGCGGCGCCTGGATGGACGGCGCCCGCGACCGTCGCCGCACCGCCGGTGGCGAACTGCAATCGCCGGTGGCCTACCTGGTGTGCAACTTCACCCCGGCGGTCGGCGGCAAGCCGGCGCTGCTGACCCACGATGAAGTCACCACCCTGTTCCACGAATTCGGCCACGGCCTGCACCACCTGCTGACCCGCGTCGAGCACGCCGGCGCTTCGGGCATCAACGGCGTGGCCTGGGACGCGGTGGAGCTGCCGAGCCAGTTCATGGAGAACTGGTGCTGGGAGCCCGAAGGCCTGGCGCTGATCTCCGCTCACTATGAAACCGGCGCGCCGCTGCCCCAGGACCTGCTGGAGAAGATGCTCGCCGCGAAGAACTTCCAGTCCGGCCTGATGATGGTCCGCCAGCTGGAGTTCTCGCTGTTCGACTTCGAACTGCACGCCACCCACGGCGACGGCCGCAGTGTGCTCGACGTGATCGAAACGATCCGCGACGAAGTCGCGGTGATGCGCCCGCCGGCGTACAACCGCTTCGCCAACAGCTTCGCGCACATCTTCGCCGGCGGCTACGCGGCTGGTTACTACAGCTACAAGTGGGCCGAGGTGCTGTCCGCCGACGCCTTCTCGCGCTTCGAGGAAGAAGGCGTGCTCAACCCGGCGACCGGCGCGGCCTTCCGCGACGCGATCCTGGCCAAGGGCGGTTCCCAGGAGCCGATGGCGCTGTTCGTGGCCTTCCGTGGCCGAGAGCCGTCCATCGATGCCCTGCTGCGCCACTCGGGCCTGTCCGAGGAGGCGGCGTGATGAGCGAGGTGAAGAAGCGCTTCATCGCCGGGGCCGTCTGCCCGGCCTGCAGCGAGCAGGACAAGATCGTCATGTGGGACGTCGACGGCGTACCGCACCGCGAATGCGTGGCCTGCGGCTACTCCGACACGCTCAACGCCCAGGGCCAGTCGGTGCCGAAAGAGCTGTCCACCCGCGTCAACACCAGCGCGCTGGAAAAGCCCAAGGACCCGAAGGTGCAGGGGGTGCAGTTCTTCCCCAATCCGAAGCTGAAGAAGCCGCAGGAATAGCGCCCGCGTGACGCCCAGCAATGCCCCGGCTTGCCGGGGCATTGCTTTTTACGGCGCCGAAATGCCGAACATCCCCACCAACATCAAGGATTGTGGAAGCAGCCTCGCCCTGGCATGACGCTCCGCCCCGCTCGCGCCATCGGCCCATGATCGCCATCGCCGGCTAGTCTGTAGGGCATCGCCGCAAGGAATCCGCCCGATGCCGCCATTGACCCCAAGGAAGCCCTCCTGTGCTTGACCGCTTTGGCATGCTCGAGGTGATGCGCGCCTCGCGCCTGACGCAGTTCCCGATCAGCCCTGTGCTGCGCGAGACTCACGGCTTCAAGGGGCGCCTGACCTTCTTCCTGCTGCTGACCGCCGCGCTGGTGTTCACCTTCGCCGCGCTGGGGCACGACATCCACGCCAGCGGCACGCACCTGGAGCCGGGCTGGTCGGTGCTGGTGCTGGTGGTCGCACTGCTGATCGCCCTGAGCTTCGAGTTCATCAACGGCTTCCACGACACCGCCAACGCGGTGGCCACGGTGATCTACACCAACGCCTTGCCGCCGCGCCTCGCCGTGGCCTGGTCGGGTGTGTGGAATTTCCTCGGCGTGCTCTTCTCCAGCGGCGCGGTGGCCTTCGCCATCGTCTCGCTGCTGCCGCTGGACCTGCTGCTCAAGGTCGACAGCAGTGCCGGGCTGGCGATGATCTTCGCCCTGCTGATCGCCTCGATCCTGTGGAACCTGGGCACCTGGTGGCTGGGGCTGCCGGTGTCCTCCTCGCACACGCTGATCGGCTCCATCGTCGGTATCGGCCTGGCCCACGGCGCCATGGCAGGGCATATCGGTCTGTCGGGCAACGCCTGGTCGCAGCTGCTGACGGTGGGGTATGCGCTGTTCCTTTCGCCGCTGGTGGGCTTCTTCGCCGCCTTCGTGCTGCTGCGAGTGGCGAGCTCGACCATCCGCAACCGCGCACTGTTCCACGCACCGGAAGGCCGCACGCCGCCGCCCCGGTGGATTCGCGCGATCCTGATCCTGACCTGTACCGGCGTGTCCTTTGCCCATGGTTCCAACGACGGGCAAAAAGGCATCGGGCTGATCATGCTCATACTGATCGCCACCGTTCCCCTCGCGTTCGCGGTGGATCGCGCTCATTCCCCCGAGCAGACCCGCCAGTTGCTCGCCCTCACCCAGGCCAGCCAGCAGCAGCTGCACCGTGCTGGCGGCAACCCGGCAGCGGAGCCGCGGCAGGCGCTGTTGAGCTACCAGGAAGACGAGGTGCTGAAGCCGGAACTGCTGCCCTCGCTGGGCAGCGTGATCGGCGACGTCAGCGCGCGGCTGGAGCGTTACGGGCAGTTGGACAAGGTGCCGGCCGAGGAGGTGCAGGCCCTGCGCAACGACCTCTACCTGAGCCTGGAAACCATCCGCCTGCTGGACCGCAGCGACCAGCATTTCGAGCTGGAAACCTGGAGCAGCCTGCAGGCGCTGCGCCAGGGCGGCGAGCAGGCAATCCGCTTCATTCCCATCTGGGTAAAGGTCGCGGTCGCCCTGGCGCTGGGCCTGGGTACGCTGGTGGGCTGGCGGCGTATCGTCACCACCGTAGGCGAGGGCATCGGCAAGACACCGCTGACTTATGCACAGGGCGCCTCGGCGCAACTGGTGGCCATGCTCACCATCGGCGCGGCGGACGGTTTCGGCCTGCCGGTATCGACGACCCAGGTGCTCTCCTCGGGCGTAGCCGGCACCATGGCGGCCAATGGCAGCGGGCTGCAGTGGCCGACCATCCGCAACATGCTGCTGGCCTGGGTGCTGACCCTGCCGGCGGCCATCGGCCTGGCGGCAGGCCTGTACTGGCTGTTCACCCGGCTGCTCTGAAGGACAACCGCCGAGCAGGTAGTGCTGGCTGTGGAAAACCCGGTGAATTACTGTATCCATATACAGTATCGATTCAGAGCTTTCCCACATGAGCACTTCCCTTCCGCCCCGCGGCCGGGGCACCGCCAGCAATCCGCACAACCGCTTTGCGCCAACCACTTCGGTACCTGTGGATAACGATTGGTACGACGAGGTGCCCAAGCCCCAGGTGACCGAGATCCGCAGCGAGCGCGCGAAGTCGGTGATCTCGCGCAACCAGTCGCCGGACCTGCCCTTCGACCGTTCGATCAACCCCTATCGCGGCTGCGAGCACGGCTGCATCTACTGCTACGCCCGGCCGAGCCACGCCTACTGGGACCTGTCCCCGGGGCTGGATTTCGAGACCAAGCTGATCGCCAAGACCAACGCCGCCGAGGTGCTGGAGGAAGAGCTGAGCCGCAAGGGCTACGTCTGCGCGCCGATCAACCTGGGCGCCAATACCGATCCGTACCAGCCCATCGAGCGCCAGCAGCGGCTGACCCGGCAGATCCTCGAGGTGCTGCTGCGTTACCGCCATCCGGTGACCATCGTCACCAAGGGTTCGCTGATCCTGCGCGACCTCGACCTGCTGGCGGAACTGGCGAAGCAGAACCTGGTGGCCGTGATGATCAGCCTGACCACCCTGGATGACGAACTGAAACGCATCCTCGAACCCCGCGCCGCGGCTCCCTCCGCGCGCTTGCGGGCGATCCGGGTGATGCGCGAACAGGGCATCCCGGTGGGGGTGCTGTGTTCGCCGATGATCCCCATGGTCAACGACCGCGAGCTGGAAGCGCTGCTCGAAGCCGCCCATGAAGCCGGCGCGCAGAGCGCCAGCTACATGATGCTGCGCCTGCCGCGGGAGGTCGGGCCGTTGTTCGAAGAGTGGCTGGCAGCGCACTACCCGCAACGGGCGAGCCATGTGATGAGCCTGATCCGGCAGGTGCGCGGAGGGGAAATCTACGACAGCCGTTTCGGCCACCGCTTTCGCGGCGAAGGCCCGTTCGCCGACCTCCTGGCCAAGCGCTTTGAGGTTGCCCTGCGCCGCCTGGGCTTGAACCGGCGCGGCAACTTCGGCCTGGACTGCACGGCGTTTGCCCCGCCGCGCAGCCAGATGAGCCTGTTCTGACTGTTGTCTGTCGGAAGTTTCGACAAGAGCGGTCCAATCGCCGCAATATCGCATCGCCATGATAGCTTGCCGATATCATCTTGAAATTTCGGCGAAACATCGTGCAAAAGCTCATCACAGAGCGGTTTTTTAATTTTGGTTTAATCTTCGTTGTCTAGGGTTTGAGCACAAAGTGACTAACCGGTCACGACAGATTTTTCCTCACGGCTGTGCCTTTTCTCCCCAGGGAGAGCGTCGGCTGACGTGGGAAAATTCTTCGTCATTCTTCGAGGCTGATACATGAACGACAAAACGCACGGTGAGGAACACGCCCACGAATCTGCCGACGAGGCGCTGCGCCATATCGTCGAGGGCTTCCGCCAGTTCCGCCATGAAGTCTTCCCGCAGCAGGAAGAGCTGTTCAAGAAGTTGGCCCACGCGCAGAACCCGCGCGCCATGTTCATCACCTGCGCCGACTCGCGCATCGTTCCCGAGCTCATCACCCAGAGCTCGCCGGGCGACCTGTTCGTCACCCGCAACGTCGGCAACGTGGTGCCGCCGTACGGCCAGATGAACGGCGGCGTGTCCACTGCCATCGAGTTCGCGGTGATGGCCCTGGGCGTACAGCACATCATCGTCTGCGGCCACTCCGATTGCGGCGCGATGAAGGCGGTGCTGGCTCCGCAGACCCTGGAGGGCATGCCGACGGTCAAGGCCTGGCTGCGCCATGCCGAAGTCGCCCGCACCGTGGTCGCGCAGACCTGCGGCTGTGCCACCCAGGAACACCTGGGCGTGCTCACCGAAGAGAACGTCGTGGCCCAGCTGGATCACCTGAAGACCCACCCGTCGGTGGCCGCGCGCCTGGCTTCCGGCCAGCTGTTCATCCACGGCTGGGTGTACGACATCGAGACCAGCGCCATCAAGGCCTACGACGCCCAGGAAGGCCGCTTCCGCCCGCTCGACGGCGAAGGCCCGACGCCCAGCGCCACTCCTCGCGCACGCTACTCTCCGCAGTAAGCTGCCAGCAGCAGTAACTCCCGGGGCGCGGCGGCCCAGCAGAACAAACGCCGCGCCCCGCTTCTGACTTGATCCCTGCCTGAGGCGTACGCCCCCACCGCGTTCGCCATCCCTCTGAACTGCGCGTGTCGATGCGGCCGAGGCCAGCGTCGTGGGCTTTCGCGCGCCCGAAAAATGCTCGAAGGAGAACAGCGCCATGTCGGCCTCCCACTCTGTTCCATCCGGATTTTCCCAGCTGCGCCAAGTGCTGCCGCGCGACCTGCTCGCGTCGGTGGTGGTTTTTCTCGTTGCCCTGCCGCTGTGCATGGGCATCGCCATCGCCTCGGGCATGCCGCCAGCCAAGGGCCTGGTGACCGGGATCATCGGCGGCCTGGTGGTCGGCTTCCTGGCCGGCTCGCCCCTGCAGGTCAGCGGCCCGGCGGCGGGCCTGGCGGTGCTGGTCTTCGAACTGGTGCGCACCCATGGCATGGCCATGCTCGGGCCAATCCTGCTGCTGGCCGGCGCACTGCAACTGCTGGCGGGAAGACTGCGCCTGGGCTGCTGGTTCCGCGTGACCTCGCCGGCCGTGGTCTACGGCATGCTCGCCGGCATCGGCATTCTTATCGTGCTGTCGCAGGTCCACGTGATGCTCGACTTGAAGCCGCAGGCGTCGGGGCTGGATAACCTGCTGGCCTTCCCGGCGGCGCTGCTCTCCGAGACCAGCGGCTTCGATGCGGCGCTGCTCGGGCTGGGCACCATGGCCTGCATGGCGCTGTGGGACCGCTTCAAACCGAGCCGGCTGCGCATGCTGCCCGGCGCGCTGATCGGCGTCAGCCTGGCAACCCTGGCGAGCATCGCGCTGCAACTGAACGTGCTGCGGGTGAGCGTGCCGGAGAACCTCGGCGACGCCATCGACTGGGTTCGCCCGAGCGAGCTTGCCGCGCTGCTCGACCCGACGCTCTTGCTGGCCGCCGTGGTGGTGGCCTTCATCGCCAGCGCCGAGACGCTGCTCTCCGCCGCAGCGGTGGACCGCATGCACACCGGCCCGCGCTCGGACATGGACCGCGAGCTGAGCGCCCAGGGTGTGGGCAACATGCTCTGCGGGCTGGTCGGCGCGCTGCCGATGACCGGGGTGATCGTGCGCAGCTCGGCCAACGTGCAGGCGGGCGCGCGCAGCCGCGCCTCGGCAATCTTCCATGGGTTGTGGCTGCTGGCGTTCGTCGTGCTGCTGGGCGGGTTGCTGCGGCAGATCCCCATCGCCAGCCTGGCTGGCGTGCTGGTCTACACCGGGATCAAGCTGGTGGATATCAAGGCCCTGCGTTCGTTGGGCCGCTACGGGCGCATGCCGGTACTGGTGCACGCGGCGACCGCGCTGGCCATCGTCGCCACCGACCTTCTGACCGGCGTGCTGCTGGGTTTTGCGCTGACGGTATTGAAGCTGGTGTTCAAGGCCGCGCGATTGAAGATCAACCTGCGCTACGACGAGGAGGGCAACGGTGCAGAGCTGCGGCTGGTGGGCGCGGCGACATTCCTCAAGGTGCCGGCGCTGTCCCGGGTCTTGCAGTCGATAAACCCCGGGACGCACCTGCGCGTACCGCTGCAGCACCTGAGCTACATCGACCACGCCTGCATGGAACTGCTGGAAGACTGGGGCCGCAGCGCCGCGGCCAACGGCTGTCGGCTGTCCATCGAAGGCAACGGTCTTCGTCGCCGCGTGGAGGGCCGGGTGCGGGCGCTGCAGGGTGCGGGCTGAACCTCAGTCGCGGCCCAGCTCCAGCTCCACGCCGAACTGCCGTGACAGGCACGGCCACTGCTGCCAGGCCATGACGACCTGCGGGTCGTTGAGGCTGGCGCGATAGCTGACGGCGGATTCGGCGCTGAAGGTGCTGTCGTCAAGCATGCCGTCGACCGCGTGGTGCACTGCTTCATCCAGCTGGTTGGCGAAGGGTTCGCCGATCAGCTGGTGCGCCACCAGGTTGGCCACCGTGGTGTCCAGCGGGATCAGCGGCTGGTTGAAGTGGGCGATGTAGCGGTCGTTCACCTCTTCCACCAGGCGGTGGGCGAGGTAAGCCTCGTCCAGCAGCGCGTCGAGGCCATCGTGGCCATCGAGCAGCGCAGGCGGTGTGAGGAAGAACTGCTCGGCGAGCTTGAGCACCGGCTTGATGCGATCTTCGATGCCGGCCGCGCGGGCCACCGAGTTGGCGGCGTCGAGGAAGTCCGGCACCTGCTCGATGTAGGCGTGGACGAAACGTGTCAGCGTGCCGTTGGGGTCCTCTCCCGTCAGCGCGATGCTCTTGTGCAGGCTTTGCAGTTGGCTCTGGATCAGGCGGGCGAGATGGCCATGGCGGGATTCGAGCAGGTGGGCATTCCGGATCAGCTCACGCAGTGCAGCGGTGTTCATGACAGCTCCAAGACAACGGGTTTGGAAAGTGAAGAAAGACCTTAGCCGCACCCCGGGCGTAGCTAAGACGCGATTGTCATATTCATGAACTGGTTATGCCGGCACGGCATATCAGACCGCCAGCATGGTACTCCAAAGCCGCGCCGTCCGTGGCTTTGAGATCGCACTTCGGTCTTTCAAACACAGTTTTTACTCTGCGTTGTTATGTCGCAACCCGTGGCTATACTCCGCTTCGACACACCGAAAACCTGATGGACCCGGCCTGCCCTGCGTGCTGCCGAGGTAAGACGTCAAAGTAAGTTGTCTTGGCGGTCACTCCCTTGGCCGTTGGCTTGTTCAGGCTCGAACCCCCTGGAATGGGGTTCGTGGCCAGGGCGCTATGCCGGCGGGATAAAAACAACGATAAGGGGAACCCGAATGCTGCGACATCCACGAGTCTGGATGGGCTTCCTTTTGCTCTTGGCTTTCAGCCAGGCAAACGCCGCCTGGACGGTCAACATGGCCCCCGGTGCGACAGAAGTCAGCCGTAACGTTTTCGATCTTCACATGACGATCTTCTGGATCTGCGTGGTCATTGGCATCGTCGTCTTCGGCGCGATGTTCTGGTCGATGATCGTCCACCGTCGGTCCACCGGGCAGCAGCCCGCGCATTTCCACGAGAGCACCACGGTGGAAATCCTCTGGACCGTCATTCCCTTCCTGATCCTCGTAGTGATGGCCGTTCCGGCCACCAAGACGCTGATCCACATGTACGACACCTCGGAGCCCGAGCTGGACGTGCAGGTCACCGGCTACCAGTGGAAGTGGCAGTACAAGTACCTGGGCCAGGACGTGGAGTTCTTCTCCAACCTCGCTACGCCCCAGGACCAGATCCACAACAAGGCCGACAAGGACGAGCATTATCTGCTCGAAGTGGACAACCCGCTGGTGCTGCCGGCCGGGGTCAAGGTCCGTTTCCTGGTCACCTCCAGCGACGTGATCCACTCCTGGTGGGTGCCGGCCTTCGCGGTCAAGCGCGACGCCATTCCCGGCTTCGTCAACGAGGCCTGGACCAAGGTCGACCAGCCCGGCGTCTACCGCGGCCAGTGCGCCGAGCTGTGCGGCAAGGACCACGGCTTCATGCCCATCGTGGTGGACGTGAAGTCCAAGCCCGACTTCGACAAGTGGCTGGCCGAGCGCAAGGAAGAAGCCGCCAAGATGAAGGAGCTGACCAGCAAGGAGTGGACGAAGGAAGAATTGGTCGCCCGTGGCGACAAGGTCTACCACACCATCTGCGCCGCCTGTCACCAGCCCGAGGGCCAGGGCATGCCGCCGATGTTCCCGGCGCTCAAGGGTTCGAAGATCGTCACCGGACCCAAGGAGCACCACCTGGAGACCGTGTTCAACGGCGTCCCGGGCACGGCCATGGCGGCCTTCGGCAAGCAGCTCTCGGAAGTCGACATCGCCGCGGTGATCACCTACGAGCGCAACGCCTGGGGCAACAACGACGGCGACATGGTGACCCCGCAGGACGTGGTCGCCTACAAGCAGAAACAACAATAAGGAGGCCGCGATGAGTACAGTGATCGATCACCCCGACCATTCTCACGCCGGCGACCACCACCACGGCCCCGCCAAGGGCCTGATGCGCTGGGTACTGACCACCAACCACAAGGACATCGGCACGCTGTACCTGTGGTTCAGCTTCTGCGCCTTCCTGCTCGGCGGCTCCTTCGCCATGGTGATCCGCGCCGAACTGTTCCAGCCGGGCCTGCAGATCGTCGAGCCGGCGTTCTTCAACCAGATGACCACCATGCACGGCCTGGTGATGGTCTTCGGTGCGGTGATGCCGGCTTTCGTCGGCCTGGCCAACTGGATGGTGCCGCTGATGATCGGCGCGCCGGACATGGCCCTGCCACGGATGAACAACTTCAGCTTCTGGCTGTTGCCGGCGGCCTTCGGCCTGCTGGTGAGCACCCTGTTCATGCCCGGCGGCGGCCCGAACTTCGGCTGGACCTTCTACGCGCCGCTGTCCACCACCTTCGCGCCGCACAGCGTGACCTTCTTCATCTTCGCCATCCACCTAATGGGCATGAGTTCGATCATGGGCGCGATCAACGTGATCGCCACCATCCTCAACCTGCGCGCCCCGGGCATGACGCTGATGAAGATGCCGCTGTTCGTCTGGACCTGGCTGATCACCGCCTTCCTGCTGATCGCGGTGATGCCGGTGCTGGCGGGTTGCGTGACGATGATGCTGATGGACATCCACTTCGGCACCAGCTTCTTCAGCGCGGCCGGCGGCGGCGACCCGGTGCTGTTCCAGCACGTGTTCTGGTTCTTCGGCCACCCCGAGGTGTACATCATGATCCTGCCGGCGTTCGGCGCCGTCAGCTCGATTATCCCGGCCTTCAGCCGCAAGCCGCTGTTCGGCTACACCTCGATGGTCTACGCCACCGCGTCGATCGCCTTCCTGTCCTTCGTCGTGTGGGCGCACCACATGTTCGTGGTGGGCATCCCGCTGGTGGGCGAGCTGTTCTTCATGTACGCGACCATGCTGATCGCCGTGCCCACCGGGGTGAAGGTGTTCAACTGGGCGTCGACCATGTGGCAGGGCTCCCTGACCTTCGAGACGCCGATGCTGTTCGCCGTGGCCTTCGTCATCCTGTTCACCATCGGCGGCTTCTCCGGGCTGATGCTGGCCATCGCCCCGGCGGACTTCCAGTACCAGGACACCTACTTCGTGGTGGCGCACTTCCACTACGTGCTGGTGCCCGGTGCGATCTTCGGCATCTTCGCCTCGGCCTACTACTGGCTGCCGAAGTGGACCGGCCACATGTACGACGAGACCCTGGGCAAGCTGCACTTCTGGATGAGCTTCATCGGCATGAACCTGGCGTTCTTCCCGATGCACTTCGTCGGGCTGGCCGGCATGCCACGGCGGATTCCGGACTACAACCTGCAGTTCGCCGACTTCAACATGGTCTCGTCCATCGGCGCCTTCATGTTCGGCACCACGCAGCTGTTGTTCCTGTTCATCGTCATCAAGTGCATCAAGGGCGGCAAGCCGGCACCGGCAAAGCCGTGGGATGGCGCGGAGGGGCTGGAATGGACCATTCCCTCGCCGGCGCCCTACCACACCTTCACGACTCCGCCCGAGGTGAAGTGACGAGGCTCTCGTAGGAGCGGACTCCGTCCGCGATCGGCTTCCGCCACGGCCGGAGCCCGCCCCTGCGAAACGAGGAGGACGAGATGAGCGAAGGCAACATCGAAACGCGCAAGCTGGTGACCCGACTGGTCATTGCCGTGGTCGCCATGTTCGCCTTCGGCTTCGCCCTGGTGCCGCTGTACGACGTGATGTGCAAGGCACTGGGCATCAACGGCAAGACCTCCGGCAGCGCCTACCAGGGCGACGGCCAGGTAGTCGATCAGTCGCGCGAGGTGAAGATCCAGTTCGTCGCCAACAACAACATCGACATGGTCTGGGAGTTCCACCCCGAGGCCGAGCAACTGGTGGTGCATCCGGGCGCGGTGAACCAGATGCTGTTCGTCGCCTACAACCCCACCGACAAGCCGATGACCGCCCAGGCGATCCCGAGCATCGCGCCGTCGGTGGCGGCCACCTACTTCCACAAGACCGAATGCTTCTGCTTCACCCAGCAGGTGCTGCAGCCGGGCGAGCGCATCGAAATGCCGGTGCGCTTCATCGTCGACCGCGACCTGCCCAAGGATGTGCGTCACCTGACGCTTGCTTACACGCTGTTCGACATCACTGCCCGCAAGCCACCCGTGGCCAGTAACGAGCGCTGAAGGGCAAAGGAGAACAAGAGAGATGGCAACCCACGATCCCTATTACGTCCCCGCGCAGAGCAAGTGGCCGATCATCGCCACCATCGGCATGCTGGTGACGATGTTCGGCGTCGGCACCTGGATGAACGATATGAGCGCCGGCAAGGACCACTCCCACGGCCCGTGGATATTCTTCGCCGGCGGGCTGATCCTGGCGTACATGCTGTTCGGCTGGTTCGGCAACGTCATCAAGGAAAGCCGCGGCGGGCTCTACAGCCCGCAGATGGACCGCTCCTTCCGCTGGGGCATGAGCTGGTTCATCTTCTCCGAGGTGATGTTCTTCGCCGCCTTCTTCGGCGCGCTGTTCTACGTGCGCCACTTCGTCAACCCGTGGCTGGGCGGCGAAGGCCACCACGGCATCTCGCACATGCTCTGGCCGCAGTTCGAAGCCGGCTGGCCGCAGCTGAGCAACCCGGACAACAAGCTCTTCCCGCCGCCCAAGGAAGTGATCGACCCGTGGAAGCTGCCGCTGATCAACACCCTGCTGCTGGTCAGCTCCAGCTTCACCGTGACCTTCGCCCACCACGCGCTGAAGAAGAACCACCGTGGCCCGCTGAAGCTGTGGCTGGCGGCGACCGTGGCACTGGGCGCGTGCTTCATCGTGCTGCAGGCCTATGAGTACCACGAGGCCTACAGCGAACTGGGCCTGACCCTGGGCTCGGGCATCTACGGCGCGACCTTCTTCATGCTCACCGGTTTCCACGGCGCCCACGTGACCATCGGCGCGATCATGCTGAGCATCATGCTGATCCGCATCATTCGCGGGCACTTCGACGCCGACAAACACTTCGGCTTCGAGGCGGCCAGCTGGTACTGGCACTTCGTCGACGTGGTGTGGATCGGGTTGTTCATCTTCGTTTACGTGCTGTGAGGCGCGGTGGCGCGGGCTGCGGCCCGCGCCTTTTTCAGATCAGAAATGCCAGGGGGCGGAACTGCCGAGTTGGCCGCTGAAGAACCCCCAGGCGATGAGAGCGACGGTCAGGGCAGTCAGGGTGACACGCACGGTCAGCGCGTTGACCACCCGCGAACCGTGACCCTCGTCCTTGACCAGAAAGAACAGGCCACTGAACAGACTGACGACGGTCGCCAGCAACAACAGAACGATCGCAGCTTTGAGCACTACCGGCCTCCTGTCCGCAGGGGACTGGGGTTGAGGGGGATGTCTTGCAGTATAGCCAGCACGCATCTGAGCACCGTCAAGGCCGCGCCACGCGCGCCTTCCGGCCCGGCATCGCGCCGACCCTGGTGGTCCTCGCACTGCTGCCGGTGCTGATCGGCCTGGGCTTCTGGCAACTGTCCCGCGCCGCCGAAAAACGCACCCTCCTCGCCGCCGCCGAAGTGCAACGCCAGCAGGACCCGATCAGCATTGCCGAGCTCGAACGCCAACCGCCGCGCAGCTACGTTCGTGTACGCCTGCAAGGCCAGCTTGATGCCGAGCATACCGCCCTGCTCGACAACCGCACCCGCAACGGCCAGGCCGGCGTCGAGGTGTTGCAACCCTTCTTCGACCGCGTCGGCCACCAGTGGCTGCTGGTCAACCGCGGCTGGGTGCCCTGGCCCGACCGGCGCGTGCCGCCAAAGATCGATACGCCCAGTCACGACCTGTTGCTGGACGCCTGGACCTACGTCCCGCTGTCCGCCGGCCCGAGCGCTCCGCTCGCCGGTTGGCCGCGCCTGATCACCCAGGTGGACGCCCCGTTCCTGTGGGATCAGCTGGGCCGCGAAGGCAGCCCGCTGGAAATCCGCCTGGAGCCGGGCGACGCCGCCTTCGACACCGACTGGCCGATCGTCGCCATGCCGCCGGAGCGTCACGTCGGCTACGCCGTGCAGTGGTTCGCCCTGGCCATCGCACTCTCCGCCCTCTACCTCTACCTCGGCATCCGTCGCGCACGGGAGACCTTCGACCATGACCGCCATGACTCTGCCTGACTCCTCCGCCCGCCGCCGCGGGCGCGTGCAACTGCTGCTGATCCTCGGCATGGTACTGGGACCGATGCTGCTTGCCACCGCCATGTACAAGCTGCAGTTCTGGGTGCCGGATGGCCGCAGCTACCACGGCGACCTGATCGCCACCGGACAGACTCCGGCCGACCTCGGCGTGCAGGACGACAAGGCCAGCGACCAGTGGCAACTGCTGGTGACCGCGCCGGAAACCTGCACCAGCGACTGCCAGCAACTGGTCTACCTGGCGCGCCAGATCAACATCGGCCTGGGCCGCGAGGCCAGCCGTGCAGAACACGCTCTGGCCTTCGCCAAGCCGCTGTCGGCCGAGTTCACCGGCCTGCTCGACAAGGACTACCCGCGCCTGCAGCGCCTGGGCCTGACACCCAACCCGCACACCGGCGCCCAACCGCAGCTGTGGATAGTCGACCCCCACGGCAACCTGGTGCTGCGCTACGACGCCAAGGCCAACGGCAAGTCGATCCTCAAGGACCTGCAGCTGCTGCTGAAGCTGTCGAACATCGGTTAAGTCGGTCGAGCCCCACGACAACAACAAGATCGGGAGCGACGCATGATCCAGGCAAGACGCAAACCCGCCTTCTACCTCGCCGTGCTGGCCACGGCGCTGGCCTTCGTGGTCATCCTGCTGGGTGCCTACACCCGCCTCACCCACGCCGGCCTCGGCTGCCCGGACTGGCCCGGCTGCTATGGCTTCGTCCACGTGCCGCTGAACGAGGCGCAACTGGCCCACGCCGAGATGCACTTCCCCGACTCGCCGGTGGAGGTGCAGAAGGGCTGGAACGAGATGATCCACCGCTACTTCGCTGGCAGCCTCGGCCTGCTGATCCTCGGGCTGGCGGTGCACGCACTGGTGCGTCGCGGCCGCGACGGCCAGCCCATGCGCCTGCCGCTGGTTCTACTCGCGGTGGTGATTGCCCAGGCGGCGTTCGGCATGTGGACCGTCACCCTCAAGCTATGGCCGCAGGTGGTCACCGCGCATCTGCTTGGTGGCTTCACCACGCTGTCGCTGCTGTTCCTGCTCAGCCTGCGCCTGTCCGGCGCCTTCGCCCCACTGCAACTGCCTTCGAAGCTGCGGGCACTCGCGGCGCTGGCCTTGCTGATGGTGATCGGACAGATCGCCCTGGGCGGCTGGGTCAGCAGCAACTACGCGGCGGTAGCCTGCATCGACCTGCCGATGTGCCACGGCGAGTGGTGGCCGAACATGGACTTCGCCAACGGCTTCCACCTTACCCAGCACATCGGCCCGAACTACCTCGGTGGCCAACTCGACAGCGACGCCCGTACGGCCATCCACATGACCCACCGCATGGGCGCGCTGTGCGTGACCGCCGTGATCCTGCTGCTGGCCTGGAACCTCCAGCGCCACGGCCTGATCGGCATTACTGCGCTGATGCTGCTAGGGCTTTCCCTGCAGATCGGCCTGGGCATCAGCAACGTGCTGCTGCACCTGCCGCTGCCGGTGGCAGTGGCGCATAACGGCGGCGGCGCCTTCCTGCTGCTGATGCTGGTGCTGGTGAACTACCGGGTGCGCGCGCCTGCGGCTAAGCGCGTCGAGCTGCCCGCCAGTAGCCCGATCGGCCTGGACGCGATGGAGCGCCCGGTGGCCTACCCCTCGCAGGGATGACTTTGCACCGTTGAGCAAGACGGACAGCCGGCGCCAGGGCGCGCCGGCCCCATTCACCCGATGGAGAAATGACCATGGCCAGCGTCATCAGCACTTCCAGCCAAGCCAGCTGGCGCGACCTGCTCGAACTGACCAAACCCAAGGTCGTGCTGCTCATGCTGATCACCTCGCTGATCGGTATGCTGCTCGCCACCAAGGCCGGCGTGCCGTGGCAGGTACTGGTCTTCGGTAACCTCGGCATCGGCCTGTGCGCCGGCGGCGCGGCAGCGGTGAACCATGTGGTGGACCGGCGCATCGACTCGATCATGGCGCGCACCCACAAGCGCCCGCTGGCCGAAGGACGCGTCTCGCCGCCCCTCGCGCTGGGCTTCGCCATGCTGCTGTCGGTCGCTGGAATGGCGGTGCTGCTGGTGTTCACCAATGAGCTGACGGCCTGGCTGACGCTGGCTTCACTGCTGGGCTATGCGGCGCTTTACACCGGTTTCCTCAAGCGTGCCACGCCGCAGAACATCGTCATTGGCGGCCTCGCCGGCGCCGCCCCGCCGCTGCTGGGCTGGGTCGCAGTGACCGGGCAGGTTTCCGCCGAACCGCTGCTGCTGGTGCTGATCATCTTCGCCTGGACCCCGCCGCACTTCTGGGCCCTGTGCCTGCACCGCAAGGACGAATACGCCAAGGCCGACATCCCGATGCTGCCGGTGACCCACGGCGAGCACTACACCAAGCTGCACATCCTGCTCTACACCCTGGTGCTGTTCGCCGTGACGCTGATGCCCTTCGCCATCCACATGGCCGGGCTGGTCTACCTGTTCGCCGCGCTGGCCCTGGGCGCGCGCTTCCTCGACTGGGCCTGGGCGCTGTACTGCGGCAGCCGACCCCATGCGGCGATCAAGACCTTCAAGTACTCTATTGCCTACCTGTTCCTGCTGTTCATCGCGCTGCTGGTGGACCACTACCTGCCGCTGCACCTGAACTACTGAGGCCGGTTCGCGAGCAAGCTCGCTCCCAGCCGGGGGTTTGAGGGAGGTTGGGGGGTTAGACCGCC